>JBAZNA010000001.1:600000-963177 GCA_041649475.1 Patescibacteria group bacterium
CTGACCGGAAGATCTTGTCTGATAACATCATTTACCAAATCCTCAACTTCTTTTTTCTGCTCTTCGGTCATTTTTTCCGGATGAGAAAAATCAAATCTTAAACGTTCAGCTGTGATGTTGCTCCCCCGTTGCTCTACATGCATACCTAAAATTTTTCGCAAGGCCGCATGAAGCAAGTGTGTGGTGGTATGATATTTCACCGACATTTCTCCGGTATCAGCCAACCCGCCTTTAAATTTTTGCTCCGCTCCGGTGCGGGAAAGAGCCTGGTGTTTTTTAAAGGCCTCATCAAATTCATTGACATCAACGCTTAACCCGTTTTCATTGGCCAACTCCAAAGTCATTTCCAACGGGAAGCCGTAGGTATCGTATAATTTAAACGCTTGTTTGCCGGAAATCTGGTTTACCATTTTACCACCTTTTTCAAAAATCGACTGCAAACTACTGACCAGCTTATCAAATTCCTTCAAACCCTGCTCAATGGTATTACTGAACTTGCTTTCCTCTTTGGCCATTTCCGTGACAATAAATTCTTTATTGCGAACAACTTCCGGATAAACCTGGGCAAAAATTTTTATTATTTCTTCAGAAATTCTTGAACAAAAATTTTCTTTGATGCCAATCATTCGGCCGTGGCGCACAGCCCGGCGGATCATCCGGCGCACGATATATCCCTGATCAACATTGCTGGGCGCAATCTTTTTATCATCACCCATGATCATGGTGGCGGTGCGCAGATGGTCGGCGATGATGCGCATTGATTTGGTGGTTGCCCGATCGTTGGCATATTCCATACCGGACAACTCTTCAATTTTTTGAATTATTGGCCAGAAAGTATCAATTTGAAAAACATCGGCATAATTATTTAAAGCCACCAGTGTGCGTTCCAAGCCCATGCCGGTATCAACATTTTTTTGTTTGAGCGATTTATACTTCCCATCCGCGGTCTTATTATATTGCATGAAAACATCATTCCAGATTTCCAGCCAATTATCCTTATCGGTTTTCGGATTGCTGTTTTTCGGCGGATATTCGCTTTCTCCTTTCCAATAAAACATCTCCGTATCCGGACCGCACGGACCGGTTTGCCCGGCCGGACCCCACCAATTATCCGCTTTTGGCAGAAAGGCAATTTTGTGTTCCGGCATTCCCAGCGATTTCCAAATCTCCGCGGACTCTTCATCTTTAGCCGCGGTCTGATCGCCTTCAAAAACCGACACCGCCAATTTTTTTGCATCCAAACCCAGCCATTTCGCGGAAGTTAAAAATTCCCAGCTCCATTCTATGGCTTCTTTTTTAAAATAATCTCCAAGCGACCAGTTGCCCAGCATTTCAAAAAAAGTATCATGCCGGTTGTCCCCCACTTCATCAATATCCTGCGTACGCACGCATTTTTGCACACTGGTCAGTCGCTTTCCTTCCGGATGTTTTTCACCCAACAAATACGGCACTAGCGGATGCATGCCGGCAGTAGTAAACAAAACTGTCGGATCATTTTCCGGAATCAAAGAAGCCGAGGGTATAATTTTATGACCCTTGGATGCAAAAAATTCCAGATAGATTTGACGTAAGTGAACTGAATTTAGCATAAATTATTTAATCACTCCCCCACCCAAACACTCTCCGTTTTTATAAAAAACGGCAAACTGACCGGGCGTAACTGCGCGTTGCGCTTGGACAAATTGCACAATCAGGTTCTGGCCTGATTTTTTAATTTTCGCTTTTTGGAGCGGCTGTCTGTGCCTCATCCTTACATCACATTGTAGCGGAAATTTACTCTGATGTCCACTGATCCAATTCACATCCTGAACCTTAATTTCTTTTTTATACAACAGCGGATCATCTTCATAACCAACCACCAATTCATTTTTTTTAATATTTTTATCCAAAACATAAACCGGTTTAGCGCCAACATTTATCCCCATTCCCCTTTCGCCGATGGTATAAAAAGGCAAACCGCCGTGCTTGCCGACAACCTTGCCGGTTTGAGAAAAAATAATATTGCCCGGAGTCGGTTTTATTTTTTTCTGCAAAAATTCTTTCATTGGCACTTCACCGATAAAACATATACCCATACTTTCTTCTTTATCAGCAGTCGGTAAACCAAATTTTTTGGCCAAAGCCCGGACTTCGGTTTTTGTATATCCGCCAATCGGAAATAAAACACTTTTTAACTGCGCTTGATTTAATTGATGCAAGAAATACGTCTGATCTTTATTTTTATCTTTGGCCTCTTTTAACTTTCCTTTATCAAGACAGGCATAATGCCCGGTGGCCAGTTTCTCAAAACCCATCTCACGTGCTTTTTTGAGCCACGCCCCAAACTTTACAAATTTATTACACAAAACATCCGGATTCGGCGTGCGACCGGCTTTATACTCTTTATACATGTAATCCAAAACCATTTTTTTATATTCCTTGGTGAAATTTAATTTTATAAGCGGAATGCCGATCTTGGCCGCCACCCGCACCGCATCCCGATAATCCCCTGCCCAGCAGGAAACCAGATCATTTTTATCGTCATAGTTAATCATAAAAGCCCCGGTCACATCATAACCTTTTTGTACCAACAGAGCCGCGGCCACTGAAGAATCAACGCCGCCGCTCATGGCCACTAGAATTTTTTCTCCAGTTTTGAGCATAAAAATTTTTTATAGGCCTTCTCAACCGGTTCCATCATTTTATATTTTTTAATCAGCTTGCGGGCACTTTTGGTTCTAATGAAACAGATATTGCTAAAAATGAGGCGCATGCCGATTTGCCAGGAAAATTCATCATTCCCATAAAATTCCTTCGCCCGTTTGATGGAGATTGTTCCAAGACCATCCATCTTATCTGCATCCCGTAGAATCCAAGCCGCCGGATGTCTATTCGCCGCATCGTTCCAATGATAACGGACCGCATACAAAATAATGTCTTTATCTTTTTTTGATAAAAATTTTAACACAGGATCGGTAACAAACCAATCTTTGCACATTTCGTATGAAAGCGCCCAGTGAGCCGACTGCATGCCTGAAGATTTTTCTTTTGTTCGGCCTACATCATGAAGAATGGCGGCCATCTTCACCAGAAAAATATCCTCTTTCTCCATCTTGGCAATTTGTTCCGCCCAGGCCGTCACCCGCAGAACATGACCAATGCCGTGCGCCGGCACCGGATGATTCTTTAATAAATCCTTAACTTTTCTCTCAGTATATTTTAATATTTTTTGCTGATTTTCGGTAAACATATCACACCGAATTATACTAAAACTAATATAAAATTTCAAGAACTAAAAATCCCGACTAAGTCGGGATTTTCAATGTTTCAGTTTAACCGTTGCGTCTTGCCATCATGCAATCGCGGCAATATACCGGCTTGTCTCCATTTGGTTGGAAAGGCAATTGGGTAATTTTAGTACCGCATTGTCCGCAAGTAACGTCAACGTCGAACATCTGGCGCGGACCTCTGTTAGAAGGTCTGCTGCCGCCGCGATCACCACGATCTTGGCGGAAAGCCCTGTTACAATCTGAACAGTAAACAGGACGGTCTCCAGATGGTTGAAAAGGCAATTGTGAAATGTGGGCCCCGCATTTGGCGCAGGTTAAATCCACATCATACATTTGCCTGGTAGCTCCATCGAATGCCATAGTTTTGCGTATTTGTTGTTCCCAAAATGTTTTTTGAGATTAAATTAGTCGACCTATTTTGGGAACAGAAGTTACCCAATATTAAAATAATTATAGCACAAACCGGTGACTTTGTCAACCTGTCCGGTCATCATCGTCCAACTTGATTACCCTATCCGGATAAACCGTTTTTTCTTCTCTATCATTTTTTGGCTTATTTTGCGGAGTTTGCTGGGGCTTCTGCTGAAGAGGTGGCTGTTTCTGTTTTGGTTTATTTGTTTGCAGGGCCTGCGATAAACTAATACCTTTTTGATTCGGATCAGTGAGCAAAACCGGTTTGCTTTCTTTGATGTTTAAATCTTTTTTCGGTTGATCATTTTTTGGCCGATCATTCCTGGGAGGCCTCGGCGGCATTGGTTTGGGTGCTGCCGGTTTGGGCGCCGGCGCTTGCGGTTTGCCATTTCCATTGCCATTTTCTTCATCATCGTCAAAGTCCCCGCCTGCGCCAACCTCCATGCCGCTCCAACGCATAATTTTATCTTCAATATTTTCACGGCTGGTGGCATATCGCTCCCGGGAAACCCGTATCACCTTCTCTGCACTGCCGGTGGCTGTGGCAATAGGAGACAAAGTTAAAGCGCTAAACGGCTGTGAGGCCACCCCGTCAATCATCAATTTTAGATAAATTTGAAATTTGGGCAAATTTACCAAATCGGCTTCAATAAAAGTGGGGCTGAATTCTTTGGCCAAAATTTCCGCGTCGGTTGAGCCGACTCTAAATGTAATCATACTGCCCACATTACCAACAATGGCGGCCAGAACTTTTTCATCAAGCTGTTCCATATACTGATGGGCCATGATCAGGTCAAGACGATATTTTCGCGCCTCGGATAAAATGTTGGCAAAACTTTCCGTGGCAAAATTCTGGAACTCATCAACATACAGGAAAAAGTCACTGCGCTGGGTTTCCGGAATTTCTACCCGTTCCATGGCCGCCAGCTGAATTTTTGTAACCAGCATGCCGCCTAAGAGACGGGAGTTGTCTTCGCCGATTCTACCTTTGGATAAATTCATTATGAATATTTTCTTTTCATCCATTATTTCGCGGATGTTGATACGCGATTTTACCTGGGCGACAATATTTCTGATAACCGAAGCCGACAAAAACTGACCGATTTTATTTTGTACCGGCGCGATTGCTTCTCTTCGGTAGCGCTCGTCATAATTGGCAAACTCGCTTTCCCAGAAGGACTTGACCACCGGATCTTTTAAACTGCGCACCACGCGGCGGCGATAGTTGTCGTCAGCCAGCAAGCGGTTGATGCCAAGCAAGGTAGTGTTGGGAAATTCCAACAAAGCCAGGATGGTATTATTTAAAATATATTCCATGCGCGCGCTCCAGACATCAGGCCAAATTTTCTTGAATACGCCCATCAGCCCCGAAGCCACCAAATGTTTTTGTTCCGGCCTGATGGTTTCCAAAATATTAAAAGCGATCGGATAATCCAAATCAGCCGGATTAAAATAGACAACGTCATTGATGCGGTTCGCCGGAATATAATTTAAAATCTTCTCGGCCGTGTCGCCGTGCGGATCAATGTAGCCGACACCATGGCCCGCGTAAATATCATTGAGCACCATGTTTTCCAAAAGAGTGGTTTTGCCCATGCCGGTTTTTCCCACCACATACATGTGGCGCCGGCGGTCATCCAATTTGATGCCGAACTTACGGTTCTGATTTCTAAAACTGGTTAACCCGAAAAAATTGACATTGGGGTCAATTTTGGCCATCAATTCTTGATTTTGTTTGCTTGGTATTTCCTCCATGTAGATTTAGTATAGCAAAAAAAATGTTATTTTACAACTTCAACAGTATAAATTGAGACCTCCAAACCCGGCTCTTGCCAGGCGTCACCATTTAGACCCGCTTTTAAGCATAGCGAAGATAAAAATTCTTTCTTGTCCGGCAACTCTTCCCAGACCTGCGGTAAAAAAGTGGCGTTGTGTCCATCTTTGTTTATAACTACTCCGTCAACATTCGGTTTTAATTTATTAAGCAAATCCTGCGGCGAAGTGAAATTTAAAGGGACGGACTCTGATAAGACCGAAATTTCTATATCTAAGTTTGGCAGTTCCCCCGCTGTCAGCTGTTTAAACCGGTAATCACTAAAGGCCGCGGAAACGGCATTTTCAATTATGTCTTTATAAAGCGGCTGGAACGCCTCCAAATGTCCGATACAGCCGCGCAATTTACCCATGATAGTTAGCGTAACAAAACAAGACAAATTTTGTTTTAATTTTTCCGAAGGTAAATCGCTTTCAGATATTTCCAAGGCAACTGTGGACTTTAAAAAATATTCAATGGCTTGGCGAGCCAGATTGAGCATGTAGATTTTTTCAGTTTGTGAAAACATAATTAATTGATATTACCTAAATAAACATATTTAAGTCCGGCGTCTTGACCGATTTTTTGGCCGGTGTGCAGTGTCCCCGGATCAGTTGCGCCGGTCCCGGTCATTTCATAATTTGGATAGAAAGCGGACAGATGCCACGGAATATCCGGGCTGACCGAAACAATAAACTCGGCGATTTTTTTCAGTTCAGCCGGAGAATCGTTTTCTCCGGGAATAACCAGGGTTGTAATCTCAATCCATAAACCAGCTTTATGAAGCCGTTTGATGTTATCTAAAACCGGCTGGAGCCGGGCCTGGCAAGTTTTTATATAAAATTTATCGCTAAATGATTTTAAATCTATATTAATGGCGTCAATGTAGGGCGCAATGTAATCACAGGTTTCTTTTGACATATAGCCATTGGAAACATAGGCGCATTTGAGACCGGCCTTTTTGGCCAGCTTGGCGATATCAATGGCATACTCCGTCCAGATGGTCGGCTCGTTATATGTGAAAGCGATGGTCGGTAAATGATTTTCCAAAGCCATTTTCACTACGGCTTCCGGGCTCAAGTAATCAATTTTTGCTAAAAAATCTTTCCAGCCCGTGGCTGCCTCTTTGGCGTGCCGGCTGATTTGTGAAATATCCCAATTTTGACAGAACCCGCAACCCAAATTACAGCCGAAAGTTCCCAGCGACAAAATTTTTGTTCCGGGCAAAAAATGATAAAAAGGTTTTTTCTCAATCGGGTCAACATGCGCCGCACAGGGCCGGCCGTAAACCAAAAGTTTCAGTTCGCCATTTTGGTTTTCCCGCACGCCGCAGATGCCGGCATGACCTTCGGCAATTTTACAATAATGCGAGCAGGCCAGGCATTTTATGAAATTTTTATCTTTTTTATATAAACCCTTCATGATAATTTATCTAGGTTTCCAGACCCTGGCCACAGGTTCCGGTTTTGACGGCTTTTTTTGCGTTTGTATTTGTTTCTGTCTATTTGCTTTCTGCGCTTTTTTGATCCTGGCCGCTTTTTTCAATTCTTTTACTTTTTGCTGGCCCTGCTCCGAATCCCACAGATTGCTAAATTTTAATTTTGTTTCATCTATCTTAATTGGAGTATCACCATCCTGCCAATCAATAGCGTCTAAAATTTTACCCATGGACAAAACCCGGAAAGCATAACCCAAAGATTCTTTGTTCGGTCTTTTGGTATATAAATCAACGATGTTCGGTACATTCCCGTGTTTATAAAACGAGATCGCCGAACCGTCAAAATGCATGTCTACATATTTATAAAAATTTTTTTTCTCCAAATGGCCTGTCTTGATCAAAAGTTTGCCCAAATCACCGGTGCCTCCGGCATAGGCAACCAAAGCCAATCCCCACTGGCCGTATTTGTCATAACAACGGCGCAATTCTTTGATCCCGGCTTTGATATTAGCTTCCAGTCCATACAACTTTTCTCCGGAAACTCCATGCGCCGCCGCGGTATCGGGTTTCACCTGAAAAATTCCGCGCGCGCCTTTGTTTGATGTGGCTCCGGAACGGCCGCCGCTCTCATTGCTCCAGACCGCGTGGGCCAATGGCTTTGGCACTCCTTCTTCCTCGCAATATTTATCAACCAAATCAAAAACTTTATCTCTTTTCTCGGTATTTTTCATGGCCTTAAAAAAATTGGCTATCTGCTCTTTTTGCAAACCGAATTTTTTAACATACAAAGCCAAGGCCTCTTCATTAAAAATTTTATCAAAAATAACTTTTTGATCCGGAGGGACTTCGTTGGCCAAAAGATCATACAAGGGACGATCAATTTTTTTATCTTTAACTTCCCGCGGTTCAACTGTGGCATTACCCGGCATTATTGCCGGCTCCTCTTCGGTTTTTTTACAGGCCGGACACACGACCACCATAGCCGCCAATATCGCGGCCATAAACTCCGGTGACAGTTTATATTTACCAATTTCTTTGGGTATTTCCTGTTTAGGAGATTGAAACCCGGTTTCTCCGCGCATATTTAACTTTTTAGTAAATTATTCCGCACTATGGCCCAGGCCGCCAAGGTCTGGCCGTCCCAAATTTCTCCGCGCTTTATCATATCTTCAAATTCATCCGGACGGCGAATGATAATTTCTATATTTTCGGTGTCATCCGGTTTAGCGTGATTGGCTTCTTCCAGTTCCTTGGCTATAAAAATGTGGGTTGTGTCTTTATACATGCCATTAAGACCATCAAATGAACCGATTTTTATAAAATCCGAAGATTGTTTGCCTGTTTCTTCAGCCAGTTCTCTTTTGGCTCCGTCTATGGGCGTTTCATCTTTTTTTAATCCCCCGCCCGGAAACTCAATGCTTTTAAGGTCGCGTAAATACCGGTGCTGAACAATCAAAAGCAGGCCGCCGTCATCTAAAACCGGAATAATGATTGTTGAACCGGGTGTCTCACCGTAAAAATAATCAAACTCTTGGCCGTTGGCCAGTTTATATCTGTCATGTTTATAATCCCACCACGGATTGGAGTGGATAACTTCCTCGGAAATTTTTTCAGGAACCATAAAAACAAACTCGGAGAATTATAAAAATAATTTATAGATTTCTTCAACATTAATCCCGGCGCCGTTTCTGATGATTGAATGTATGTTTCCGCCACCATCACCGGTCCAGCGCGGCAGAATATGCCAATGCACATGGCCGACGGCCTGACCCGCCGCTTTGCCGTTGTTTATACCTACATTCATGGCCTCCGGCTTTATTATTTCCTGCACGCGCTCCATGGCGTGCCGCAAACCATCCATAATTTGAATAAACTCCGACTCGGACATTTCAAATAAATCGCTAAAGTGTTTTTTGGGGACAACCACCGTGTGCCCCTTGGAACACGGGTGAATATCCAAAAAAGCCAAAATATTTTTATCTTCATAAACCGTGTAATTGGGAATTTCTTTGGCAATAATTTTACAAAACAAACAGTCCTTTTCCATAAGTTAAGATTATTTTAAATTATACCTTAATATCACGCTATCTCCAAACCGAACATAACCCGGCCCCTGCAAAAGTCCCAAATTTTTAAAAATTTCAAAATCGCTCAAAAACCAACAATAATCCGCACCGGTTAAAACGTGCGCGTCTGCGAGCAGGCCATTGGTTAACCTCTTTTGCGCTGCCGCAAAAAGCGCGGCTCGCTCGGGTTGGGCAAAATTTTGATCAATGGGAAATCCGCCGCCGATGATCGCTTTGTTTGATATGGCTTCAAGAGCCAAGAGCGGATAGGTATCGGCCACCACGCAATACTTGTTTGCCCCCTGTTCGGCTTGCCAGATATAATTCATCGCGTCAAATTGATCTTTGCTCACAGAATTGGTGTCCGGGCCAAGAGAATAAGAAGTAGTAATGGCAAAAGAAAAAATAATTACTGAAATCGGTATGGCTAAAATCCCGGGTAATTTCTGCCATACTAATTTTGTCCAGGCCTCTAAAAATAACACTAAGAGACAAACCGCGATTACGGCGTCCAGCCGTCTGGTGATTATATGTTCGCCGCCAAGCAAATATAAACAGATAAAGTAGCCCGTAAACAAACCCGAAAAAAACATAGCCAGCCACTTTTGTTCTGTCTTTTCACTTTTCCAAAAAGAAACAAGTCCGTAGACCGCGCCGCCTAAAAATACCAGCATGAAAATCAAGAGCCACCATCTTCCCTGTGTTAAAATATTTTCCACAAAGGCATAAGACGGAACCTGATTGAAAATAATATTGCCGGTTGCGATATCATGCGGCCTGGGGCCGGATGCCAGATAATATGAAGTGAAATTCCCGATAAACTGTTTTATCTGTTCAAACCAATTTAAACGGTTGATTTGACTGTACCCGGCGAGCAGTTCAATAATTGGCAATGACAATCCGACTGCTCCGACAAGCAAAAGGTTTTTAAATTTGAAATTTTGCGGAATCAATTTTTGCAAAACTAAAATTTCCGCGATTGCCCAGGTCAAAATCATTAAAATTGAATACAAGCCGTAGCCGAATAAAATCGGTATCGCCAAAAGAATTAGTATCACCGCCTGCCCCCCCTTCTTGGGCGCGGCCAACCGTTTCAAAAGCAGTAAGCTAAAAAATAGCCAAGCCAAAAAACCCCAATTGTTCGGCAGAGTAAACGCGCCGCCGGTAACCAGAGCAAACGGCAAAAAACCCAGCCAGGCAAAAAATAAAGCACGTTTTTTGGCAAAGCCCATTGCCATGCCGATTTCAAAAAGCAGTATCGGCATAAATATCGCCCAGGCAATCGGGCCTAGCCAGACATTAACGCTTAAAAAAGACGAATTGAATAGGCGGGCAGAAATTACGCTGACCCCCCAGAGCTGGCTGTATGAAAACTGCCCCAGGTTAAGTTTGTTTAAAAAATTCTGCTGGCCATACACAACCAAATCAAGCGGCTTTTCAGCAATTAATTGCGATTCGGTGGCAATGTGGCGCCAGGAGTCGGCGCCGTATATTAGCTGATGCGTAAGCGGCAAATAACTTAGCATTAAAAAACTGTGTATCACCAAAAGAAATAAAACTGATTTGGCTTTTAATTTTGAAAATATTAAAAATCCTAAAATCAAAGTGGCTGATAAAAAAACATAAATAAACTTGGGATTGATTGTTTGCCAGGGCGTTAATATGGCCGCGCCGGTTTGGGAGCTGTGGAGCAGATAAAATCCGTAAAGCGCCAATGCCACATACAGCAACAAGCCGATTTTGGCATGCGGCACCTCTTCAATGACTGATAAATTTTCATTATCTATTTCAGCTTGACCGTCTTCTTTGGGCGCGAGTTGATCAAGGATAATATAAATGATTGCGTTTAGAAAAAAGGCAAGCGCTATGGCAACCGCCGTTAATCTGAAAAAAATAATTTCAAATTCCACAATTAAACTAAGGGTGGTCAGGCCGAATAAAATCCCCAAAATTTTTATTCTAAAGGCATTGCCCGATAAATTAAAAAAATTAGCCAGCGCCATTTGCGCGCCGGAAGAAATAAAGAAAAAATAAAATAAAGCTAAAATCAGGCCCAAAATCCGGCTGTGCCAGTTGGCGATATTAAAATAGATAAAAAATGCCAGAATTACCGCAAATAATACTCCTTTGGCCAATTTCTTATAATCCATAAGTGAACACGTCTTTATCTGCTATATGAGGGATTATATCTGAAGGGTGTCAATATATCAACCTATCACACACTTTTCATCCCCATATTTGCTTGCCAAGAAACCATGGTTCATATAGAATTATAAAGTCACATAAATTGTAATTATGGCTCAAGACATCACCCAGATTGAAAAAATCCCGCCGCAAAGCATAGAAGCGGAGTCCTCTCTCTTGGGCTCTATTTTATTGGATAAAGACGCAATGCTTAAAATCGCCGACATTGTTCAACCGGATGATTTCTACAAAAACAGCAACGGACAAATTTATGAGGCCATTTTGGAACTGTACCAAAAAAACGAACCGATTGATTTGTTAACCGTGAGTAACCGTTTGGCTGAAAGAGGCCAGCTAGAAAGCGCCGGCGGCTACAGTTATCTGGTTTCTTTAACCAATTCGGTGCCAACCTCTTCCCATGCCGTCAATTACGCGCATATCATCCATAAAAAAGCCACCCGGCGCCGGATGCTCTCCGCGGCCCAGGAAATCGGCCGGCTCGGTTATGATGAAGAAGAAGAACTGGAGACCTTGCTTGACCAGGCCCAGAGACAGTTGTTTGGTGTTTCCCAAAACTACATGAAGCAAACATTTTCACCAATTCGCGGCGTCTTGGCCGAGGCCTTTGACCGCATTGATGAACTTCATAAAAATAAAGGGCAATTACGCGGATTGCCGACCGGATTTGGTGACCTGGATAATTTGCTGGCCGGCTTGCAAAAATCTGACTTAGTAATTTTAGCCGCTCGCCCCAGCGTCGGAAAAACTTCTTTGGCTTTGGACATTGTACGCAACGTGGCTGTTAAAAGAAAAACACCGGTCGGATTATTTTCTCTGGAAATGAGCAAGGAACAATTGGTTGACCGCTTGCTTTGTTCAGAGGCCAATGTTGACTTGTGGAAAATGCGTACCGGCCGTTTGAGTGAGCGCCCGGAAGACGACGATTTTCCGCGCATCGGCCACGCCATGGGCGTACTCTCCGAAGCGCCGATTTTTATAGACGACTCCCCCAATATAAATATAATGCAGATCAGAACCAAAGCCCGCCGTTTGCAAATGGAGCACGGACTGGGATTGATTGTGATTGATTATTTACAACTAATGGAATCAAGAGGCGGCGTGGAAAACCGCGTGCAGGAAGTGGCGGAAATCACCCGCGGATTAAAGGGTATTGCCAGAGAATTGAACATCCCGGTTTTGGCTCTATCACAATTGTCGCGCAGTGTGGAAATGAGTAAGCCGGCAATTCCAAAGTTGGCGCATTTACGAGAATCAGGATCAATTGAACAAGATGCGGACGTGGTTTTGTTTATTTACCGCAAATCCGCTGACCGGGGCTACCGCATGGAAGATATTTCTCCGGATGAAAGATTTGTAGCGGAAATTCATATTGCCAAACACCGCAACGGTCCGACCGGTTTGGTGAAAATGATTTTTGACGAACCGCGGGCGTCGTTTAGAAATATGACCACGCAGTATAATTCCGGCAGTGCGCCCCAGCAACAAAATCCGGCTCCGCAACCGCAGGTATTAAAACCAAAATCGGCGTTTATACAAAATACCAATCCGGAATTACCTCCGGTATAAATTTAAACATATGTCAATGTTTTCAAAATTAAAACAGTTTAAAGACATGCGCGATCAGGGTAAAAAACTGCAGGGCGCACTCTCCGGCGAATCAGTGACCACACAAAGCGGCGGCGTGGCCGTAACCTTAGACGGCAATATGCAGATGACCGGCATTGCTATAGACGACGAATTGCTAAATCCCGCCAGAAAAGAAAAACTGCAGAACTCAATTAAAGACGCTTACGGCGACGCTCTCAAAAAAATCCAAAGAATCATGGCTAATAAAATGCAGGCCATGGGCGGATTTCCAGGATTAAAATAACTGCCGGCGCGGACGCGGTTTTATGTACTCCAAATCCATAAATAATTTGATTGAGGCCTTCAGACAACTGCCTTCGGTCGGCCAGCGCACTGCCGAAAGGTTTGTTTTTCATTTATTAAAATCCGGTAAAAAAGAAGTGGGCGAACTTACCCTGGCTTTAAAAGATTTAATTGATAATATTAAGAGTTGTGAAGTGTGCTGGGATTTCAGCGACGAAAATCCCTGCCGGATTTGCGCCAACAAAAACCGCGAGCAGGATATAATGTGCGTGGTCGCTGACCCGCAGGATGTTCCGGTGATTGAACGCACCAATGCTTTTGCCGGGTTATACCATGTTTTGCGCGGAGTGATTGAACCGGGCGATGAAGACGGTCTGGATAAATTAAAAATCAAGGAATTATTCGGGCGAATAAAAGCTCAAAAAAATCTGAAGGAAATCATTCTGGCGTTGAACCCTGATTTGTCCGGCGAAACCACCATGCTCTATTTGGACAAAGAAATTAAAAAAATAAATCCAAAAATAAAAATCTCCCGCCCGGCGCGCGGTTTACCTATGGGAAGCGACTTGCAATACGCTGATGAAATAACCTTAGGAAGCGCGTTGAAAAATAGAACGGTGAAATAAAAAAGACCCCATGTGGGGTCTTTTTAGTTTACATTATCTTCACTTGGCTATATCTCTGTCTTTGTCCGTGCGCTTTATGGTATCGCACTTTGCGTTTGAATTTCTGCACCAAGAGTGTTCGGTTTTTGCCTTGTTTTTCCAAAGTCGCTTTAACTGTAACACCTGACAGATACGGCGCGCCGATTTGGACATCACCGCCGTCGTCATTGGCAGTAAGCAAAACCTCATCAAACACAACCTTCTCCCCTTCTGCCTGGGGCAACTTTTCTATTTTTAAAACTTCACCGGTTTTAACCAAGTATTGTTTTCCACCGGTTGCAATTACTGCGTACATATATGAAAATATTATCTTAAATTGTGTGGCCTAGTATATATGAAAACCTAAATTTTGTCAAACACCACCTCATCCCCTATTTTTATCCCGGTTTTATCCATAAATCCGGCCGGAAGCTCCAAAACCATGTTTGACGGCTGGCTGGAGAAAAACGGAGTCAGCTGGGCCTCGGTTTTACCCGGTTCGGTCTGGATATTTGGCGCAATCTCAACAATTTTATTGCCATTTAACCAGACAATATCCAAAGGAAATCTCATATCCCTCATAACCATGGTGTGCTGACCAAAATCCGGAAAAACAAACAGCATGCCACCGTAGTTGCCCATATCTTTTTTATTACTCCAGCCCTCCACCTGGTGCGCCGGGGTGTTGGCAACCAAAACCTTCAAAACCTCACCGCCGATTTTAACATTCGCTTTCGGCCACATAGATTGATATATCTTAAAAACTATCGCAATTACCAGTATAACCGCAAAGAAAATTAAATGCCATTTTTTAAGAGGTTTTGATTGTGACATACGCCATTAATAATACCAAAAATACCAAAGCAAACAACTTTTGCTGGCTTTGAAACAATAAAGTGGTAATGCCAAATATAAATGCTAGAGCATACATTAACAGCACGGATTGTTTATGACTCCAGCCGGCGTCCATCAGCCGAAAATGCAAATGCTCACGATCACCTTTAAAAATTGATTGCTTGCGGCGGATGCGCGCTACAGCCACTCTGATTAAATCCAAAATCGGTATAGCCATAACCAGTAATGCAGTGGCCACTTTACCGCCGGAAATGATTGCCAAAATTCCCAAAATAAAACCGATAAACAAACTGCCACCTTCGCCTAAAAATATTTTAGCCGGATTAAAATTAAAAATTAAAAACCCCAGACAACTGCCGGCAAAAATGATCGCCAGCAAGCCGACATTGGGCTGAAAAAATGTCTTGGTATTTGTTAAAAAGAAAATCATCAAAGCGCCGATAAAAACTATGCCTGTGGATAAGCCGTCTAGCCCGTCTAAAATTTTTGTCGTATACATCATGCCCATCAGCCACAAAAAAGCAAAAATACCGCCGACTATCAAACCAAAATTAATAATGCCGCCGAATGGGTTGGTAATTTTTTCCAAGCCCACTCCGCCGATGACAGCCACTAGCGCCGCCAAGGCAGTAATCAGTAACCGAAACTGCGGACTTAATTGTTTGGCATCATCAACCGCGCCCATGATAATTAAAATCAAACCGGCAGCCGCGATCCAAATCAATTTATTTTTAAAAATTTCAATGCCGTAAATCGGGTTTAATAATAAAAACCCAACCACCAAAGAAAAAGAAATAAAAATGGCCACACCCCCCAAAAGCGGAGTTGGCCCAAAATGTTTTTTTCGCTGTTGATCCGGCACATCCACAATTTGAAAACGCAAAGCCAATCGCCTGACGACGATGGTAAACAAAATTGATGACGCTAACGCGGCTAAAAAATATATCAAGTAAGTATAAAACATAACTATTCCACGCGAATATTCCCGCCTTCGCCAATGACTACAGTATCTCTCCTTTTCAGTTTTCCGGCAAGCAATAAATCAGCCAGCTTGTTTTCCACTCTCTCCTGTAAAACACGGCGCATGGGCCTGGCGCCAAACTCCGGATCAAAACCGGCTTCGGCCAAATAACTGATGGCCCCATCTTCAACTTTCATTTGCACGCCTTTGACTTCCAATTCTTTAACAATTCTCTGTAACATCAATCCGGCCACTTTCTGTATCGCTTCTTTATCCAGCGGTTTGAATAATATTATGCCGTCAAAACGATTTAAAAATTCCGGCCGGAAATATTGTTTTAATTCCCCGTGCAACAATCTTTCTTTTATCGCTTCCTGTGATAAACCGGCGCGCATTTGTTCTGACACATAACTTGTGCCGGCATTGGAGGTGGCAATCAAAATTATATTGGTAAAATCAACCGCCCGGCCGGTGCTGTCTGACAGGCGCCCGTCATCCATCACCTGTAAAAACAAATTTAAAATATCCGGGTCGGCTTTTTCAATTTCATCTAAAAGCAAAAGCGCAAACGGATGGCGGCGCACTGATTCCGTCAAAATACCGCTGCCTTTTTGTCCGGCCGCGCCGATAAGCCGCGACAGACCGGATTTTTCCTGGTATTCACTCATATCCAAACGGATCATGCGATCTTCGCCGCCAAAATATACTTCGGCAATGGTTTTTGCCAGTTCGGTTTTGCCGACGCCGGTGGGGCCGAGAAATAAAAAGTTGGCGATTGGTCTTTTGGCGGAACGGATTTCGGCGCGGGCGCGGCGCAAAGAACTGGCCACCGCATCAACGCCTTCGTCCTGGCCGATTACCCGCTTGTGCATTTCTGCTTCCAGATTTAATAACTTGGTTGACTCGTCACTTGATACAGTGGTAAGCGGGATTTTTGTTTTTTCCGCAATCACGGCCGCCACTTCTTCTCCGGTCACCAAAGTGTTGGCACCTTTTTTGTTATGAGCAAAACTGGCCGCTTCAGTCATTATCTCCAAGGCGCTGCCCGGCAGATATATTTCGTGGATAAATTTGGCGGAAAACTGCGCTGCCTTTTCAATCGCGTCATAAGAAAAGAAAACATTTTGTTTGTATTCCGCCTCCCCTACTTTTGATTCCAAAACCTGAATCGCTTGGTTGACATCCATCTCCGGCACATCAATTTTTGTAAACACGTTGCCCATAGTTGAATTGGCAATGTGTTTGGCAAAATCCTCATTAGTGGTGGTGGCAACGGTTAAAAACCGGCCGCTGGTTAAAAATTCCGCCAAAGTGTCGGCGACATCCAAACTACCCTCTTGCCCGCCGGCAGACACACCTATCAGTTCATGAATATTGTGGATAAACAAAATCACATTGCGGGCGCGAGAAATTTCATGCATAATATTTCGCAATCTATCAACCGCTCCGGCCGGGTCTGTACCACCCAACAATGCGGACACGCTTAAGCGCACCATGCGCTTGTCTTTGAGGCGATCCGGCACATCATCAGCCACCATGCTTTGAGCAACCCCTTCCACAATTGATCTTTTACCCACGCCATGATCACCAACCAGCAAAACATTATGCTGACCGCCCTCAACCACCCGGTATATTTCTTCAATTTCTTTTACTCGCGCCACGCAGGGATTTAAATGTCCGAATTGCGCGAGTAAAGTTAAGTCGTCACTGAATTGATTTAAATAGGGAGTGGCCAAGGCGGTCATGGCTTTGTCCATGCCATATTTTGACCGATGCGACGCGGCCCGGGCAAATTTTACGTATTGGCGATGCAGTCGCTCCCGAATTCGCGCCCACTCAATCACATTGGCCAATTTTTGATTATTAATATCTAAAGCAAACATTATTTCCTGGATTTCCGGCGACTCTTTGACCGCGCAAATTAAAAGCTCGGTTACGCTCACATATTCCTGGTGAGCGTTATAGGCCTCTTCATAGGCCTGAAAAATTATTTGTTGGAAATCGGCCGACAGAACCGGCGCTGATTTGATTTTTTCTTCAGTTAATTCCAATTTACTGATTTGTTCTTCAAACACGCTGGCCGGAATGCCCAAACGGATAAAAATATTGCCGATGCGATTAAATTTTAACAGGGCCAAAAACAAATCAATCGGCCCGACTTCTTTTTTCCCGTATTTATCCGCCAATTTATACGCACTACCCAGGGCAGACATGGCCTCGGCAGTAAAGGTCTCAGTAATATTCAATCGTTTTTTCCACGGCACGCGCTTGATCTGGTCCCAGACATTTATATTTAAGCCCTCATCTTTTTCCGGCTGTTTATCAAACTCATACTCAAATCTTTCCACCATGCCCGTAAATTCGCCTTGTTTAATAACGCGATACCATAAATACAATAATCCGATGACGCCGAGATAAAATAAATATGAAAAAACCATTTGCCCGGATTTATACACTCCAAATCCGACCCAGATCCAACAAGTTAGAGTAAAAACCAAAGCCGTAATCACCCGGATTTTATTAAGTATTCGCCTGCCTCTTTGTAAAGCAATGTTATAACGCGTGAGCGGATAATTCCAATACAGCCATTTACTTCGTAAATAAACACCCATCCGCGTTTCAGCGCGCTTGTTATTGGTTAAAATATTCAGTGGTGGAGATTTTTGAAAATCCATATTCAGGTCAGGCGCCAAAAGGCAATTTAATAGAAAAAGGATGGAGAAAACCGTAGACAACAGCGAGCGGCAACGCCAGCCATACTAAAAATAAAAGCAAACAAACCGCCAGCCAGAACATTAAACCGATGGTTCTGATAATTATTTGAAAAAACCGCATGATAAAACTGATGATTCTGCCCTGGATGTCATACTGGCCAAACATTGGCACAAAAATATTGGCCAGCCACAAACCGGGCGCCAGATTTTGATTGCCGCTTCTAAATAAATTTAAACACCACTTGGCCGCGTGCAAAGTTCCTTTCGTATACCACCAAAGCGGAAAATAAAAAAAATCTAAAATTATTTCTAGAAAAAGCCTTTGAAAAACTATCAAAAACATACAACAGTATTATACCACACTTTTACCTCATCATCTCCACAATCTTCGCCCGGGTCTTCGGTCCGAAGATGCCGTAGCCGTAAATGGAGGGGCTGGTGATTTTGTATTTAAGCTGGAATCTCTGCACGGCTTTTTTGGTGGCAGAATCGAAATAGCCGGTGATTTTAGCTTCCGGATAGATGGCTTTGTTCTGGGCGAGGATGGTTTGGAGGACTTTGACGTCTGTGCCGGATGAACCCAGTTGCAGGCTTCTGGTAAAAAGGTACTTGGGTGAGGAGGTGGGCAGTTGGTAAGTTTTGGTGAGATAGCCTCTGGTTATGGTATCAAACCGGCCAATGGTGGTGGAAGCGATAGTGTTGGCGGTTTGATAGTTCTTTACTGCATTTTTGGTTAAAGGGCCATAGTAACCGGTTTTCAGCTTCTGGGGATAGATGCCGGGTATTTCAGAGAGGATGTTTTGCAATATTTTGACATCATAGCCGATGTTTCCGACATAGAGATTTCTGCCAAAGACGGTGGATAAGATAAGCTTGGAGAGATCAGATAAAACCGAGGTAACTACAGTGATTGGGGTGGAGGTGGTGGTTGTGAGATTGGTGTTGCTGTTATTGTTGTTTTGCTGATTGGTTGAAGTGGAAAAAAGGTTAAACAAAGTGGAGGTGGAGAGGGAGGAAGTGGAGAGAACAGCCCCCGACCCCGACGAAATTGGAAACACCACGCTGGGACCGCCGCCGCCGTTTTTATGAATAGTGACCGGAATAGAGACAATGGCGATGCCTTCATAACCGGAGTCAGAGCTGGAAGCGGTGTTAGAGATAGTGACATTGTGATTGCCGGTAAAGGTACTGCCATTGGCGGCCATGGTGACGGTTTGAGCTGTATACCAGGTGGTGGAGGTGAAGGTTAAGGTGGAGGGATAAAAGACCATCTGGGTGCTGGTGGGAGCGGAGACAGTGATAATGACACTAGCAGAGGGCTGTGCGGCCAAAACAATGCTGAAGGTGTCGGTCATGCCGTCTTCCCAGACATTGGTGCTGGCTTTCTGGGAGACGGTGACGCCGGCGCCGGTGGTGTGGGTGTTGAGGAGGATGGATAGAGAACCGGTGAAATCTACCACAGCCAGATCGGGTTTAGAATCTTTATTAAGATCATCAGCAGTCACCCAATATACCTGACCGCCTATGGCATACGTTGTGGCTGAACCAAAGGTGCCGTTGCCTAAACCTAAAAGAACAGAAACAGAGCCATTCCCGCCGCTTCCTATATTGGCCACAGCTAAATCTTCATTACCGTCTTCATTAAAATCTTCCGAGGCTATACCCGTCGGGGATGTGCCAACCGTATAATTTGTCGCCGAACCAAAGGTGCCATTGCCGTTGTTTAAAAGAATGGAAACGGTGGTACCAGGGTTTGAAGAATCATAAAGAGTATTGTTATTGGCCACAGCTAAATCAAAGTAGCCGTCTCCATTAAAATCAGTTGTAGCCGTGTAAAATGGACCAGCACCAACAGTATAAGGTGTGGCCGCGCCAAAAGTGCCGTTGCCGTTGCCTAAAAGCACAGAGACGGTACTGCCCATACCACTAGGCGCAATCAAATCAATTTTACCATCAGAATTAAGATCAGCGGCTGAAACCGTAACAATTCCCATGCCAACCGTATAATTTGTCGCCGAACCAAAGGTGCCATTGCCGTTGTTTAATAAAACATAAACATCTGTACCTACGAAATCTCCTTCTATCAGATCGGATTTATTATCTCCATTAACATCAGCGGTAGTTACCCAAAGCCCCCCAGACGCAGCACCATAAGGAGTCAAATCTCTGAATGTGCCGTCACCATTACCAAAAACAACAGAAACAGTCCCTGCCGTATAATTGGCAAAAGCCAAATCAAGGTGGCCGTCAGAATTAAAGTCAGAGACAGCCATACCACCGACATAAGTTTCCATGGGTACACTACCTAATGCGGAGAACGAGCCGTCACCATTGCCAAGGACAACAGTAAGGGTGCCTGTTAATAAACTACCAACTACCAGATCTGTGTTTCCATCTTCATTAAAATCAGCGGCCACAGTATGAACAGGATATGAATCAACATCATAAGCAACCGGATCGGCAAATAAAGAACTTGAAAATAGTCCTCCCCTATTCCCAATTAAAATTGAATAACTGCTAGCAGAAGAATCTGCCACAACAATATCCGGCCAAAAATCTCCACTGAAGTCAGTCGTTAATACAGTAAGGGGTTTGGTGCCAAGAGAATAGGCAGTGGAAGTGGCAAAGGTGCCAATACCGGTGCCAAAGAGAGTAGAGATGGTATTAGCGCTATAGTTGGAGGTGATAAGATCTCTTTTGCCGTCACCATTAAGGTCGTAATTGGTTATTGATCTGGGAGAGGCACCAACAGCGTAGGTGGTGTTTTGAAGGGTAAATGTTCCGGAACCTGAATTTAAAAGAATGGATACGGTATTAGAGGCGCTATTAGCAGTGACAATATCATATAAATTATCCGAATTGAAATCATAGGTAGTGATTGAGTAAGGAAAAGTTCCATCGCCAATATTGTAATTTACTGCCGCCGAAAAAGTGCCGGTAACAGAAGAATTTAAAAGAATAGAGACAGTACTGCTGCTAAAGTTGGCCACGGCCAAATCATTTTTATTGTCAGAATTAAAATCAGCGGAAATGATTGATATTGGCTTGCTGTTGACACTGTAGTTAGTGACTGATCCAAAAGTGCCGTTGCCAACTCCGAACAAGACAGAGACATTGTCTGAACCATAATTGGCGACGGCTAAATCGGTCTTGCCGTCAACATTAAAGTCACCGGTAGTTACAGAATAGGGAGAAGAAGAAACAGTGTAATTAGTGGCTGTGCCAAAAGTGCCGTTACCGACACCGAGGAGAATGGAGATGTTATCACTGCCGCTATTGGCCACGGCCAAATCCAGATAACTATCACTATTAAAATATCCTAAAACAATGGCTTTGGGGCTGGTGCTGACATTGTAGTTAACGGCTGACCCAAAGGTGCCATCGCCAACTCCAAGAAGAATAGAGACAATGTTGCTTGAACCTTTGGAGATGGCCAAATCCTGATAGCCGTCGCCGTTAAAATCTCCATAAACCGTGGAAGTGGTAGTGCCACTGGTGTCATTGTCGGTGATGGTAGCGGTGACAGAAGAAACGGAGATGTTGTTATACATTACATCTGTACTGGTGGCAGTATGAGTAATGGCGCTGGTATGATTTCCTTCTACCAAAGCATCATCTATAGCCGAAGCCATGACGGTTTGAGGAGTGTTCCAATTGGAGGAGGTAAAAGTCAGACGAGCTAAACTGGTGGTAACCTGGGTAGTGGAGGCGGTGACGGAAATATTGACATTAGCCGTGGGTTGGGAAGTAAGAACCACAGTATAAGTATCCGTCAGGCCATTTTCGGATATATTGGTTGAACCGCCGGATTGGGTGAGAGTGACACCGGCAGTGTCATTATCAGTGTAGGTGCCTATAATACTTTGCGTAATGAAACCTTCAAAACGGGAATCAGTGCTGGAAACAGAATGGGCAATGGTGGCAAAACGCCTTCCGGTTGCCACACTATCATCTGATGCTGTTATAGTTACTGTCTGGGGCGTATCCCAATTAGCGGAAGTAAAAGTAAGAGATGACACATCTGTTGAAATATATGAACTTATAGGGCTTACATGCACAATCACATTGGCGGTTGGCTGACCATCAAGCACCACACTGTAAGTATCTGCTCCGCCTTCATTTATAACAGTTGATCCGCCTGATTCTGCAATCGTTACAGAAGATGAAGTATAGGAATTAAATAATATATTAACAAGAGGATCTCCGTATCTTTCCGAAGCGGCCGCCAAATCAACCTTACCATCATGATTAAAATCAGCCGCAGTTAAAGGACCGTGATACAGGGCATAACTTGGACCACTATACGTCTTAACAAAATAAGATGTTGGGGGTGCGAAGCTCCCATTGCCATTATTTAATAATACATTGACTTTGCTTGAGGGAACGGCGAGATCATTTACTCCATCATTATTAAAATCAGCCGCCACCAATGAATAAAGCGCGGTAGATGTTACAGTGTAATTTACCGAGGCCGAAAAGGTCCCGGTTGGCGTTCCATTGAGAAAAACCGCAATATAACTTAAAGAGCCGTTTGTTACGGTAGAGGCCGCCAAATCAATCTTTCCGTCATTATTTAAATCAGAAGATGTTATGTTGCGTGGGTAATAAGAGCCACTCACTGGAATACTTATACCCGACTGGAAAGTACCGTCGCCTATGCCCAGCAAAACAGTCACATTAGTACTTGAATAATTTGCAACAGCCAAATCAGTAAAACCATCTCCGTTAAAATCACCCGCAGTTATTGAATAAGGACTGGAACTCGCGCTATAACTTACCGCGGCATTAAAGGTACCGTCACCTACACCTAAGAACACAGATACATTATTACTGGTCTTATTGGCTGTGGCCAAATCTTGTTTATTATCTCCGTTAAAATCAGCGGCTGTTAAAGAACGGGGGTATGTGCCGGCACCATAGTTTGAAGCCGCACCAAAAGTTCCATCTCCCACGCCTAAAAGCACAGAAACATTATTACTGTCATTATTGGCAGATGCTAAATCAATGTTATTATCTCCGTTAAAATCAGCGCTGGCCACCGAGCTTGGGCCGGTGCCTACCGCAAAGCTTGTTTTTAAACCAAAGGTGCCTGTGGCGGTACTAAGCAACACGGAAACCGTATTACTTCCATGATTGGCAACGGCTAAATCAAAATTTCCATCATCATTAAAGTCATCATTAATCAACTGCCGATCATTATAAAACAAGTACATGGGTAAATTTCCATCTTCCGGAACATAGTGCGGAAGCACAAAATTTCCGGATCCATAATTATATAAAACAGATACATTACCATAACTATAAGCTTGAGTCACAGCAACAGCCAAATCATTTTTCCCATCATTATCAAAGTCAGCGCGGGTTATAGCTGTAACTGGACCATACAACTGATACACGGTGGAAGATCCAAAGGTTCCGTCGCCGTTGCCGAACCTGGTATCAAACGAACCATTTTCGTTGCCAACCAACAAATCTTCCTCACTATCATCATTTAAATCTGCAACTAAAAGAGAGCCGTAATAACCCCATGAACCAACACTTATTGCTGAACCCATCAAATAATCCGTAGAAGAGGCGAAAGTGCCGTCACCTGCTCCTAAAAGAATGGAAACTGTGTTACTAACAAAACTGGCCGCGGCTATATCCATTTTTCCGTCGTCATTAAAATCATTAGTTTTTACATCTTTTGCATAAGGGTTGACTATAAAATAAGTTGATGAATTAAACGTGCCGTCTCCATTTCCCAAAAGAACAGCCACCGAACTACTTGTATAAGTAGACACCACCAAATCAACCTTATTATCACCGTTAAAATCAGCTGTAGTCGCATAATACGGATTTCCTACCAGGGTATAATTTACAGCTGACTGGAAAGTGCCGTCGCCTCTATTCAATAAAACCGAAACCGAAGGAGTGACTTGGGTAAGGTTTGGCACCGCTATATCAGGATAGCCGTCATTATTAAAATCGTCTGATACTAAATGCCAAGGATAAGTAACTACCGAATAATTGCTGGCCGCCAAAAAACTACCGTCTCCCCTGCCCAAAAAAATTGAAACATTGCCGGCACCTCTGTTAGCGGTGGCCAAGTCCATATACCCGTCTAAATTGAAGTCATCCGCGATAACCCCCGTTGTTCCCTCACCACTCTGTGAAGTCGAAGTTGCCAGAAAGGTACCATCCCCTTGATTTAAATAAATATGAAGAGTATCGGTATCATCAAAAGGAACGGCCACATCAATTTTCCCATCACCATTAAAATCACCGCTGGCAATGGTGGTTATATAGCCGATCCCTGATCCGAGAGTAATATCATCCCTAGTTTTGAATACCTCCGCGGCTGCCCACACATACCCCACCGATGCCAAAATTACCGCATACATAAAAATAGCCAAAAAAATGGCTGCGGCTTTTTGTTTTACATCTGTATAATCCTTAATCGGCTTAAAAGCAGTCATAAAAGCTGCACTTTTATGTATATATTATAGCACAATTTTATCCACAAAAAAATCCCCTACTCTTGGGGAAATTATGTTAGGGAAGATTTTGCTAAATAAGATTTATTCTCTACTGCTTTGCCACTGTCACATCCTTTATGCCGACACTCAAATACTTTATCCCGCCGGCCGCCACCATATCCATCTTTGCCAATCTTTCCTGTATATTGCTTAGCGAACTATTTTCGGCGATTTGGATGTTGGTTTTTTCAATGTCCTGTTCCAGAGCCGCGGTTTGTGTTTCCAATTTGTGCAATTCATAGCCGCTGGTGGTTGAAGATGTAGTTTTAAATACATAAGCAGCACCAACAAGCACAATCACTCCCACAAAAACAAAACGAATCGTATTTCCATCAATCCATTTGGGCAAACTCAAAAATCGTAAAGCATTGATGAAATTATGATATTTGAATTGAATTTGCCTTTTAATAGTCATAATTTTTCTATTATGCGTAGTTTCGCGCTTCTTGATTTGGGATTATTTTTTACCTCCTCACTTGTCGGCGCAATTGGTTTTTTATTAATTAATTTGGCTGTTTTTGCCCCCGCGAAATATTGTTTTACGATTCTGTCTTCGAGCGAATGAAAACTGATTACTGCCAGTCGTCCGCCCGGAGCCAGAATTTCAATTGCTTGCGGCAATGTATTTTTTAAATTTTCCAGTTCATGATTGACTTCTATGCGCAAGGCCTGAAAGATCTTTGTGGCCGGGTGTATATCGCCTATTCGCGGCACATCCTTATCAGTGTGTAACTCTTGCCTATAAACCTCTAAAATCGTTTCCACCAGCTGGCCAACCTTTTCAAACGGAACTTGTTTTCTTTTTTCTTTTATGGCCTGGGCAATTTCCGCACTGAATTTTTCTTCTCCGTATAATTTGAAAATTTTATTTAAATCAACTTGACTGTAAGTGTTTAAAATTTCGGCGGCTGTCAGCGATCCGTTTTGTTTAATTTCATAGCGCATGTCCAGCGGTTCATCCGGCAAATTGAAGCTCAATCCTCTGCCCCGCTCTTCAAACTGCGGCGTTGACCAGCCCAAATCCATTAAAATCCCGTTAACTTCAAAGAACTTATTTTCTTCAGCTATTTTTTTTAAATTTGTAAAATTGTCTCTGATTAAAATCGCCCGCTCTTGCCAACTGTATAAAAACCTTTTTGCCCGCAGAACCGCTTCAATATCCGCGTCTATTCCGAGCAATCTTCCGTTCGGCCCGATACGCTCCAAAATCGCTTCGCTGTGGCCCGCATCCCCTAAAGTACAATCCACAATATTCGCCCCGGGCTTTAAAGCCAGTGCCTCAATCGCCTCCTTTAGTAATACGGGGACATGGCGGCTCATAATTTGGAAAAAATTAAACTCCCAACTCGGCCATTCGTTCGGCGATAGCGCCGCTTTCGGCTTCGGTTGTGCCTTTATACTTTGACCAGTTCTCCTGGTCCCAAATTTCCAATCGATTGTAAAGACCGGCAATAACCACTGATTTTTTTAAACTTGCGAACTTTCTTAAATATTCCGGCAGGATCGCCCGGCCCTGCGAGTCAAGATCAACATCCATGGCTCCGGCCAGCATCAGGCGTGAAAACGCGCGGCTGTTGGCCTGGCTGATCGGGAGTGCGGCTAATTTTTCCGCCAACTTCGCCCATTCGGTTTTTGTATAAAGAAATAAACAATTGTCTAACCCTCTGGTGACCACCGCGCCCTTTGCCAATTCACGTCTAAACTTGGCCGGTATTGCCAGCCGTCCTTTGTCATCAAGATTATGTGCATATTCTCCAATAAACATACCGGGCAATAAATTTTGTGGGATATGTTGTCCCCACTTTTTTCCACCTATTCCCATTTTACTCCACTACAAAACACAAGTCAACAATATCCACCAAAATTATACCGCTAAATTTTGGCTAAAATATAACAAAACAGTCCCGACTTAGTCGGGACTGTGGATAAGTAACCAAATTTTTTGCTAAACCTCAACCTCTAACCCAAAATTCACCACTGTCGCCTTCACGCCCAAATCCCCTGTCAATCTCTTTGCCAGCGCTTCAGACGCATTCGGTTCGCCGTGATTTATAAAAACTTTTTTTGGCAGAGATGTTCCGCCGCCGACCCAATCCAATAATTTATTCTGATCGCCGTGCGCGGATAAGGCGCCAATCGCTTTCACCTGGCAGTGCACCGGAATTCTCTCGCCCATAATCTCCACCGGCGACTCGCCGTCCAAAATCCGGCGGCCCAAAGTTCCCTGGGATTGATAACCCACAATCAACAAAGAATTTCTTTCATCAGACAAATAACGCATGGCATGATGCACTATGCGTCCGCCGTTCATCATACCGGCACCGGCGATAATTATTTTCGCGCCGGGCGTTTGATTTATGCGTTTTGATTCTTCTTTGGTTTCGGTCATCATCAGGCCCGGAAATTGGAACAAATCATCCCCGTCTTTAAATAATTTTTCCGCTTCTTCGTCATAATACTCCGGAAACTCACGATAAACTTTGGTGGCATTTATGGCCAAGGGACTGTCCAAATATATCGGCACACGCGGCAACCTTTGTTTTCTATCAACCAAATCATTTAAATCATACAAAAGCTCCTGGGTTCTTTCCAAAGAAAAAGACGGGATCATCAAAACCCCGCCGCGGCCCAAACCGTTTATAACCAAATTTTCAATTAACTGTTGTCTTGCCTCGGTTGATTCATGCAATCTGTCGCCATAAGTTGATTCACACACTAAAGCATCCACATCAGCCGGTAAAATTTCCGTATCCCGCAGAATCGGCACATTAACATTGCCGATGTCGCCGGAAAAAACAACTCTTTTTCCTTCGGTTTCAAACAAAACAAAAGCCGAACCAAAAATATGGCCGGCATCAAAAAACTTGAATCTTATGTCCGGAGCCAACTCAAACTCCTCTCCGTAATCAACCTCTTTAAACTGTTGCATCACAGCCGCTATATCCGGCTCTTCATACAAAACCTTGTGTCCGAATTTGCGCTGGTTATAATTCATCACCTCTAAAGCGTCCTCCAAAATAAGGCGGGTCAGCTCAATTGTGGCCGGAGTAGCATAAAAAAATCTGGTGTAGCCGCCCTTTATGAGCAATGGCAGACGGCCAACATGATCCAAATGAGAATGGGTTACAATCACTGCCGATAATTCCTTGGGGTCAAATCCAAGCGGATTAAAATTTTTCTCTTCATTGAATTGACCACCCTGAAACATTCCGCAATCAATTAAAATCTTCTGCCCGCCGGCTTCAAACAAATTGCAGGACCCGGTTACCTCCCTGGCCGCGCCGTAAAAGGATATTTTCATAGTTTGTGCATATCTTTACCTTTGAACTATCTTACATTAAAAATCTATACAAATCAATATCTTTTTGTTATAATATTTCCATATGCGACGTAATATCGATAATATTGAGATTGTTGAACCGCCATTTGAAGAACTGACAAAAAAATATTCCACCTTTTCCGCGGTTAAACGCACTTGTCTGGCCGGTTGCGGCTGTTTGGTTATCTTTATAATCGGGATAATTATTTTATTAAAAGTTTTAATGGGCGCCGGGCCGCAAAATCTTAGCAAGGTGCCGGCCAATTTTCCTGCTGATATACCTGTCTATGATAAAGACAGTATTCAAAGAATCACCTACGTTTCCGGAAATTATAAAAACAAAGGCATAGAAATCGCGGCGATTTTTCCAAAAATAATTCTGTCTCCCCTGCTGATGTCTCTGGAAAACAAGCAACCGGCCAGTTCCACAAATAGTGGTGGATTTTCCATTGGCAATCTGTGGCAGTTGCTTACAGCACCGATAAGCGACCACCGGGACACGGTTCAAATAGAATGGCGGAGTTTGGCTGCCGACCCGTTCTTTATCGTCGGATATTACAAAACCGAACTGCAAAAAAATAATTACAATATAGATCTGGAAAGCGAAGGCAATGATGTCAGACAATTTTCTTTTAGCCGCGGCGACATAAACGGTTCTCTTTATGTGGAAAGTGGCGGCGGAAAAGCCGGCACCAATGATATGATTTTAACGGTCAATATCGGCAGCGGGGTTGCCACCGGTACGCCCGCAAGCGCGCCTTAATATGCTGGGAAAATTTTTGAACGGACAATCAAAAAGCATAACCGGCGCGGCCATAATTATTGCCGCGGCCACCTTGCTTAGCCGCGTAGTCGGTCTTTTTCGCGATCGAATTTTTGCCCATTATTTTGGCGCCGGCCCGACTATGGATGCCTACTATGCCGCGTTCAAAATTCCCGATTTGGTTTACAGTTTGCTTATTGTCGGCGCTTTAAGCGCGGGTTTCATTCCCACTTTCACAAAATTATTTACCAATAGCGACGATAAGTCCCCGGCATGGCAATTAGCCAATAATGTTTTAAACATTACCGCTGTTTGCTTGGCCGGATTAAGTTTGTTGGGGATAATTTTCACTCCGTTTATTGCTCCTCTAATTGCTCCGGGGTTTTCTTCCGCAACCAGAGATTTGGTGGTTAATTTTACCAGGATAATGTTCGGTTCAACATTTTTGCTCGGACTATCAATGGTAGTGGGCGGAATTTTGCAATCTCTGCGCAGTTTTGTATTGTATTCTTTGGCGCCGATATTTTATAATCTGGGCATTATCTTAGGCGTGGTTGTCCTGGTACCGGCCATGGGTATAACCGGCTTGGCCTGGGGTGTTGTTTTGGGTGCGGCTCTACACTTTGGAGTGCAAACCTTTAGCGCTTACGCCAACGGCTATCGTTGGAAATGGGTTTTAAACTGGAAAGATAAAAACACAAATTTGATCTGGCGGCTGATGATTCCGCGCACTATGGGTTTGGCCATCAGCCAAATTAACTTGGTTATCGTAACTATTTTGGCATCGCTCTTACCGGTTGGCAGCGTGGCCATTTTTAATTACGCCAATAATTTACAAGGCGTGCCCACCGGCATTATCGGCATTCCTTTTGCTTTAGCCGTATTCCCGGTGCTCTCCGCGGCCATTGCCAAAAATGACAAAGAAGAATTTATAAAAAATTTATCTTCCACCATCAGACAAATTTTATTTTTAATTATTCCGATTTCAATAGTTGTTTTACTTTTGCGCGCCCAGTTGGTTCGGGTAATTTTAGGCAGTGGTGAATTTGATTGGACCGCCACCATACACACAGCCAATGCCCTGGCGCTGTTTGCCTTAAGCTTATTCGCACAATCTTTAATCCCGTTATTCGCCCGGGCCTTTTACGCTTTATCAAATACAAAAACACCGTTTATAATCGGAGTTATATCTGAATTAATCAGTATCATTTCGGCGTTAGTATTAATGAAGCCGTTGGGGGTCTCCGGATTGGCTTTGGCATTTTCTATCGGATCGATTTTAAACTTTTTCATGCTGGCCATTGCCCTGCGCGGGGTTTATAAAACGCTTGATGAAGAAAAAATATTCGCTTCATTTTTTAGAATCGCGATTGCGGCTATTCCCATGGCTCTGGTTATACAACTGCTGAAATATCCGCTGGCTGATATTTTTGATCAAACCCATTTTTGGGGCATTTTCGGACAGGGATTTGTGGCGGGAATAGCCGGTCTGGCGGTTTATGTGGTTTTATGTTATATATTGAAAGTACCCGAACTTATACAACTAAAAGACAGTTTAAAAAAGCGCTGGTTACAGGCCAGGAATATCCCGACTGAAGAATCAATTACTAGCGGGGAATAAGGCGGGTGAAGAATAGAAAACATGTCAATTCAAACAGATAAAATCAGAAACTTCTGTATTATTGCTCACATAGACCACGGAAAATCCACACTGGCGGATCGTTTTTTGGAATACACGGGCACGGTCTCTAAGCGTGACATGAAGGACCAACTTTTGGATTCAATGGATCTGGAGCGCGAACGCGGGATAACTATAAAGCTCACGCCGGTCAGGATGAATTATAAAGAATATATTTTAAATTTAATTGACACCCCGGGCCATGTTGATTTTAATTATGAGGTCTCACGTTCACTGGCCGCGGTTGAAGGCGCGGTGCTGTTGGTTGATGCTTCACAAGGCGTACAGGCCCAAACAATTGGCAATTTGTATCTGGCTCTTGAACAAAATTTAACCATCATTCCGGTAATCAACAAAATTGACATGCCGATTGCCAATGTGGAAAAAACCAAAGCCGAAATCATCCACTTAATCGGCTGTAAGCCCGAAGAAATTATTTTGGCCTCCGGCAAAACCGGCCAGGGGGTTGAGGATATTTTAAACGCCATTGTGGACCGCATTCCCCCGCCCCAGGATAATTCTACTAAAGAAACCCGGGCTTTAATTTTTGATTCTGAATATAATGATTATAAAGGCGTGATCGCGTCAGTCGGCATGGTTGACGGCGAACTAAAAAAAGGCGACAAAATATTTTTACTGGGCACCCGCGCCGAAGCGGAAATTTTAGAGATTGGTTATTACACCCCCAAATTCAAACCCATGGAAAATTTGCGCAATGGTGAAATTGGCTATGTAGTCACCGGTCTAAAAGAATTAAAAGATTGCCGGGTTGGCGATACCATCACAAAAATTACCGGCGAAATCAAAGAGATTCACACCGCACAGCTTCCGGGCTACAAAGAAGTCAAGCCCATGGTCTATGCCGGAATTTTTCCCAAAGAAGGAGACAACTACCAACTGCTTCGCGATGCCATAGATAAATTAAAATTAAACGACGCTTCCCTGTTTTATGAACCCGAACACTCGCTCGCGCTCGGGTTTGGTTTTCGCTGCGGATTTTTGGGCTTACTGCATTTGGATATTTTTCAAGAAAGATTACGGCGCGAACATAACTTAGACATAATCATCACCGTGCCCAGCGTGGCTTATAAAATTTTTAAAACCGGGGGTGAAGAAAAAATTATCCACAGCCCCCAGGAAATGCCCGACCCCAACCATTTGGAAAAAACCCAGGAACCATGGATGCGATTGGATATTATCACCCCGAAAGATTTTGTCGGAAATGTGATGTCGCTTATTTCTGAACGCAAGGGAAAATACATCAATACCGAGTATTTAAGCTCTGACACCGACCAGCGCGCCATGCTTCATTATGAGATCCCCCTTGCCTCGCTTATCACTGACTTTTATGATAAACTTAAAACAGTCACTTCCGGCTACGCGTCCATGAATTATGAGTTTAAGGACTACGAGGAAACCGACGTGGTTAAACTTGATATTATGGTGGCCGAAGAGCCGGTGGAAGCGCTCTCTACGCTGGTTTGGCGAGATCAGGCCTATAAAACCGGTAAAAAAATCGTTGAGTCCCTAAAGGACTCATTGCCCAGACAACAATTTGTGGTAAAAATTCAGGCCGCTGTGGGTGGAAAAGTTATTGCGGCAGACCGTTTATCCGCTTTGCGAAAAGATGTATTGGCAAAAATGAGCGGCGGCGACTATACCCGCAAAATGAAGTTGTTGCAAAAACAGAAGAAAGGGAAGAAACGATTAGTGGCGCACGGCAAGGTGGATATCCCAACCGAGACATATTTAGCGGTATTAAAAAGATAAATACTCATTTCGCTTATGAAACCAAAAACAGCCAAAAAAATCTGGTTTGTCATTTCACTGATCGGCATTCTGGCAATGCTGCTTTTTACAATGTTGCCGGCATTTCAATAATTTGCGCCCGGACTATGCGTTTGCTCCGTAAATACCAACTGGACATAATTTTCTTATTTTTTGCCTTTCAAATATACATTTGGCTGGGTTTTATTGCTTTAAATAAATATTTACTGATTGATCCCCGCGACTACGAATGGTACATCGTCGGGCCGTTTATAATTTTATACTTTCTTTATATCTGGCAAATCAGAAATAAAATTAATATTTCAGAAAGAAGACAGGTAACCGGAAAAAGTTTAATTTATTGGATCGCCCTGGGAATACTGCTTTTTGCCACCTATGGCGGACCAATCCCGGCCGCGGAATATTGGTCCATTGACGCCTTCTTTATAATGTTTACACTGTTTCTAGCCGACTCATACTGGGATTTTAAAAAAATGACTCTAAAGGAAATCGCCAACACCAAGTAACTCTATGCCCAAAAAATGGATTATCAGTTCTCCGCCGTCAGCGGATTTTATAAATTCTCATCCGGAGTTGCCGCCGATTATCGCCCGCCTGCTTTGGAATAGAAATCTTCATGCGCAGGAGCAAATTGATGAATTTTTAAACCCCGACTACTCCCAGGATATTCATGATCCGTATTTATTTAAGGACATGAAAAAAGCGCTGGAGATAATTTTTAAAGCGATCAAGGCGCAAAAAAATATTGTCGTGCATGGCGACTATGACGCCGACGGCGTCTGTGCGACCGCAATTTTAGTCAGCACGCTAAAAAAATTGGGTGCGCAAAATGTCAGCGTCTTTATTCCCCACCGCGAAATTGACGGCTATGGCTTAAACACCAATACCGTGGAATCTTTGTCCGCGCAAAAAACCGATTTAATCATCACTTGCGACTGCGGCATCAGTAATTTTGAAGAAGTAGCTTTGGTAAAAAAGAAAGGGATGCAAATTATTGTAACTGATCATCACACCGTGCCGAAAAAAAATCCGGCGGCGGACGCGATTATTCACCCCTTGGTTGATAAGAACTACCCGGATAAGGGCTTGTGCGGCGCCGCCGTGGCCTTTAAACTGGTTCAAGGCCTGCTTAAAAAACACACCGAAGATAACGACACTTTGCCGGACGGACAAGCTCATGAGGCCTTTGAAAAATGGCTGCTTGATTTGGTGGCTATTGCCACCATCGGCGACATGGTGCCGCTCCTTGGCGAATCCCGCACCCTGACCAAATACGGACTTACGGTTTTAAATAAAACCAGAAATATCGGTTTAAAAAAATTATGTGTTGTGGCCGGCATTGCCGACGAAAAAGGCCAGAGCAAACGCGGCGCTTATGACGCCCACAGCGTCAGTTTTCAAATCGTACCGCGACTGAACGCCGCCGGGCGCATGGATCACGCCAATACCGCCTATGCCCTGCTCATGGCCACGGACGAAAAAGAAGCGGAGGCCTTGGCCGCGCAGCTTAATAAAAATAATACTGACCGCCAAAAACTGACCGAACAATATGTCAGCGAAGCGCGCAAACAAATAAAAGAAACCCACCAGGAAAATAACAGCGTGCTTTTTGTTTTGGGCCAGAACTGGCCAACCGGTATTTTCGGGCTGGTTTCCGGAAAATTAAAAGATGAATTTTATAAACCGGCTATAGTCATGGGCGAAGCAAAAGACGAGATCAGCGGTTCGGGCCGAAGCATAAAAGAATTCAATTTGATTGCGGCGCTTCAATCCATGCCTGAAATTTTTGAAAAATTCGGCGGCCATCCGCAGGCCTGCGGTTTTGAATTAAAAAGCAAAGATAAACTGGAAGAATTTAAAAATAAATTATCTAAAGCGGCCGCTTTGCAGACCGCCGGCGTTGAACTTCTGCCGCAAATAAATATTGACGCCGAGGTTGATTTGGATGAAGTGAATTGGAAATTATATGATCTGCTGCAAAAATTTGAACCGTTTGGCATGGCTAACGAAGAACCGGTGTATACGGCCGGCTCGCTCACGCTCGCCGGTATTGAACCGGTCGGTCAGGACGGCAAGCATCTGCGCCTGATGGTAAAACATAATTCCCAGGTGATTAAAAAAACCATTGGCTTCGGCTTGGGCGACAGCAACAGAAATGAAACCAACTGGAAAGAAATCCTCAAACCCGGCGACAAAATTGATATGGTTTTTACGGTCGGCGTAAATGAATGGAATGGAAATAGAGAACTACAACTTACGATAGAGGATATAAAGAAAACAAAAGAGTGAGAGAAAAAGTTTTGAGCACTAGGCGTATGCCTTGGCGAAAAACTTTTTCTCTCACTCTTTTGTTTTTTAAGTATTATCTATTCTTAATCTCATTCTCCAGCTTCCCCCATCTCTTTTTCAGTTCCTTCACCAATCCCGCTTTTACATCCATAGCCATCTCGCGCTTATTCGCGTACTCCTCGGTGGCACGCTCCACCAACGCGTCATACATTTCTTTGGTGGGCCCCTCCAGCTGTTTCATGCTTTCTTTGAGCTGCATAAACAAAGCATCGGCATGTTCCATTATTTTATCTCTCATCTCTTTTCCTTTTGGCGTAACATTGAGCCACATCAAAGCCGCGCCTAAAATGCCGCCCAACAAAAGTCCTTTCTTAAATCTGCCCATATAATAATAAATTATTATTAAACAATTTATTGAGCTGGAGTAGCGCAGTCAGCGCTTCCGGTGTTTGCGCCGGCAGTGTAGCCAAAGCCCGCCGAATATGAGGTGTTGTCTAATGTGGTATTACATTCTGACGGCTGATTGGTAAAACTGGCGCAGATTGCCTCTTTTACGCCCTCGGCCGTACGATTGGCATCCGCCTGTGTGCCGTTGATAACCAAGGTCGGCGACCCCTGCACGCCATATTGTGTATTCAAATCAGTATAAATCGGATATAAAGGATACTGGCCGCTAAGCCAAGTGCTCTGATCATTATACTTATCCATTATACCATAAGTTTTGTTGGTGGCATCAACACAACTGTTTAATTTGGAAACATCCACGCCGGCTGAAGTCAGACACGACTGAAAATCATCCTTGCCGGTAAAGCATTTCAGGTAAGAAATATATTTTGTCGGCTGTTCTTTTTGAATACAATATTGCCTGGTATTCTCTTCAATTTCTTTTAAGCCGTGCATGGCATAATCAACAAATTTTACAGTGATGTCGGCTTTATTTTTTAATAAATCCCAAGCCGGCAAATAGGCCTTTTCCATCTGCAGTCCATACGGGCAATAGGCCATAACAAACAATTCAACCTTCGGTTTGGCTGATTTGGTCACAGTCGCGGCGGCCGGAGTTTGCGGTGTCTGGTTGGTATTGGCTGTATTAGCGGCCACAACCTCATTACCGGTTCCTTTTGCTGTTGTGCTATCAGCCAATCCGCCTTTTAACATTACAGCGCCTAACACCACAAAACCAACGGTACCAAGAAGCAGAACGCCGCCGATGGCGCCAACCAGCAGAGCGCTTTTGGGCTCCAAACTGGCAAAAAATGTCTTTTTTTCGTCCATAGATAAAAATTATTTATTTATTAAAATTTTAGATGCTAGATTATTATATGCCATTTCGTAGTCAAGCGCAAGCTGTTTTTCCTTCCTTTCATCAATAACTAGATCTGCCGCTTTTAACAAACGCGGAACATAATAAACATTATACAGCTGTATCAACAAACTGAACAGGTCAGCAGTAATAATATTACGATGGCGGGTAACTAGCAAAGGAATCTCGGGGTGCAAAACTTTCCACTTCAGGATTTTTCCGGCCAGGCCAAATAGCGGCGTGTGTAAATGAACAATATCAAATTTTTCTAAGGATGAAATTATGTCACTGACATTTTCAGTACCGGCCAAGCTGTGCGATGAAGCAACTTTTTGAACCTCACGCTCCATTCTTCGGGAAGTGTTTCCGTACTGCAAAGTAACCGCTTCAGTTTCAATTCCCAACTTATATAAGTCCTCCACCAGCTTAAAGGCCTCTGATTTTATCTGATCAAAGTACTCAAAGGCGGCGGGAATTATATGGATGACTTTCATGTTTAACTAAAGTTTCTTCATTGTTATGTGTATGTTCGGAGATGGAATCCTAGAAAATATCACTGATTCCAAATATATCAAACTATTTACCAATTTTTTAATCACGCCAATCCCCTTGCCGTCTAACTGCGAAAAATATTTTTCATTATTCATTTGCTCCACACCTTGTTTTTTTGCCGCCCTATCCATTAAATAAAAGGATAAAATTCCTACCCACTGTCCCAAAACATGCTCACTGTATCTTACCTTTGCTTTTTTAAACCCGGCCTCTGCCAATTTTTTTAAAAGCTCTTTACGGGAAAAATAATTTATATGCCCGGCATATTTTTTTGTCAGATCTTTTTTTAAACCAAAATTTTCCAAACAATGCCAATAGGAAAGCCAGTCGCCTTCGCAGGGCACAAAACAATAAAATACTCCGCCAGTTTTTAAAACCCTTTTAATTTCCGACAAAACCGCGTCCACGTCCTCAACATGCTCCAACACGTCATAAATCAGCACGGCTTCAAAAAAATTATCCGCGTAAGGCAATTTTGCGCTTTCGTTTAAAGCGTAAGTAACGCCGTCATTTTCTTTTTTAGCCAAACTTATCGCCGACTCACTGATATCACAGCCGTAACATTCCAATTCCGGACGAAGTTTTTTTATCGTTCTGATAAACTGGCCGGCCCCGCAACCCAATTCCAAAACACTTCCGGCCGCCGGCACGCCGCGCAAAGCCCGCAAACTTTGCTTTAAGCGAAAACTGGTCGGCGAACTCCATTTTAAATTCGCCACACCCTGTCCCCAGACGGATTTTTCGTAATCAAACATCTCCATAAACAGCTTCTAGTTTTTCAACATGCGTATCCCAGCTATATTTTTCAATTATTTTTTTGCGGCCATTTTCGCCCATTTGTTTTTTGGTTTCCGCCGGCATGGCCAGCACCTGTAAAATTTTAGCGGCCAAATCATCGGCCGATCCTTTGGCAAATAAAAGTCCGTCAACCCCGTCGGTAATTCTGTTTCTGATGGCCGGAATATCAGTGCCGACAACCGGCACTCCGCAGGACATAGCTTCAGAAACAACCATGCCGAATGATTCATAATCAGACGACAAAACAAAGCAATCGGAAATATTATAATAATCAGCCAAAAGCTGACTGTTGGCGCAAGCGCCGACAAATCTCACTTGGGAATAAATGCCCAATTCATTCGCCATTTTTACATATTTATCCAATTCATATCCCCCACCGACAACCACCAGCGCGATATTGGAGTCATTTATTTTTTTAATCGCTTCCAGCAAGAGGTCCAAGCGTTTGAGCGGAATCGGATTGCCCACAAATGAAATAATTTTTTTACCGCTCAAATCCTGCAAATCAACTTCGGATAAATCAACGCTCATTGGTTTAAAAATTTTCGTATCAACGCCGTTGGCAATCTCTGCCACATTTTCCGGTTTCACTTTTTTGGCATACTGCACGGTTTTAAAATAATCACTGTCAACCACAATGACTTTTTTCGCCCGGGAAAAAATAAACGGCGGCCAAACCAGATCATACATTTTTTGTAAAACGGATTTTATGCCGGTTGTTTGGGCATCCATGTGATAAGTGAGCACAAACGGCTTACGGCTGAAACAAAGCCATTCGGCGGCGCCATAAAACGGATAATGCAAGTGCACCAAATCAAATTCTTTTAAATGCCACGCTAATTGCGGGATTTCACCGGCATCGCCGTATTTAAACAAAGCCGGAATCCGAACTACTGAAAATGAATTGATGGTATCATCATAAACCGTGTCCGGATATTTTAAAGTGAACACGGTCACATCGTGTCCTTTGTCGGACAACAAATCCGCCTCATGCCAACAGACACTGCCCATGCCGCCCAAATGCGGCGGAAAAGTTGAAACAATATGGGCGATTTTCATACTTTATATTTATACTTTATCTTTGGTTTTTTCCTCAAGAGCGTTTTGTCTTGTCAGTTTGGTGATATTCCTGTTCATTTGTTCTATTTTTATCATCAGGCGAAAAATTACGAAGAAAAGCAGAGTGAGCGCGACATAAACTACCAAATCGGCGCCGCGGCCGATGCCGACCAATTTTGCCAAATAAGCGGCTGAATTGGGGAGCAGAACCACCACGCCGGCGGCAAGCCAAAACAACACCCAGACCGACAAACCGCGCCAGCTTAATTCACCGGCCTGATAACGGCTGATTACTTTAATAATGGCGAAGATGAAAAAAATGATTAAAAATACTTGGATAAGCATATTATTTTAATAAACGGGCTTTAAAAAGATCCCATAATATTTTTACACCACCAGCGGGTCCTTGTCCATAACCGTGGTAAGTCACCCGCACGGGAAATTCCCTAAAAGTCAGTCCGGCTTTTTTTATTTGTTTAACAATCTCCGAATTATGCGCCATGCGATCCTGGGTAATTTTTATTTTTTCCAGAGCTTTTCTTGATAATACACGAAAACCATTGTGAACATCCGAGAGCTTTACGCCTGTAAAAATTTTATTAATCGCCCGTGCAACCGGAAAGATAATATATTTTTTTGACCACGGCATCTGCGAGCGCCCGTCTAAAAATCTTGATCCGAAAATAACGTCAACATTATTTTTATTCATCGTCTCCAGCGCCGGACTTATATCAGCCGGATCAAACTGCCCGTCAGCGTCAAAATGCACGACCGCCTCCGCGCCGCGACTTATGGCAAACTCGTCGCCGGTTTGTAGGGCCGCACCCTGTCCCCTGTTTATTTTATGTTTTAAGGCGTAGACGCCGGCAGCCGTCGCCGCTTGAAAAGTTTGGTCGGCTGACCCGTCATCAACAACTACGATATTTTTAAACCCATGATTAAAAAGGCCGCTGATTACGCGGCCGATATTTTTTTCTTCATTGTAGGCCGGAATAACTATAAAAACCATAACCGGTAATTGTGTCTAGTAATTATGATCAAATAGCATTGCCTCTTTATTGGCAATGGTATAATCTACGGTTTTCTCAAGCCCGTCCTGCAAACGCACCAAAGGCATCCAGCCCAGAGCTGATTTTGCGTAGGCCAAATCCGGCGCGCCCTTGCGGGTTAAAAACAGCAATGGTTTTTCAAAGCGAATTTTTGAACCGGAATTGGTGGCCTCAATAATCATTTTGGCCACATCCGCGTATTTTACCACTTTGTCATGGCCCAGGTTCACTATGTTTACATCAGGCGCGCTATCCATCAGCCGCACCAAGCCGTCAATTAAATCAGTCACATAGCAAAGTGAGGTGGAAAAATTTTCATCGCCATAAACAACCAGATCCTTGCCGTCCAAGGCATTGATGATAAAATCAGGAATCAGCTGGCCTTCAAAAAGTTTCATGTGCGGGCCGTAAACCGTAAACACCCTGGCGATCTTGGCGTCTATACCGTGCACTTGCCGGTATGTGGCCACGCAGGTCTCGGCAAAACGCTTGCCTTCATCGTAACAGGCGCGCGGAGACAAGTGATCAACAATTCCCTGATCCGTTTCTTTAAAAACATCTTTGCTGTCGGTTGCGTTGCCATAAACTACCGAGCTAGAGGTAAAAACATATTTAGCGTGATATTTTACCGCCAAATCCAAAGTATTAATCATGGCCGAAGAATTTGACCACAGCGACTGCATTTTTAATTTTTCAAAATCATTCGGGCTGGTCGGACAGGCCAGGTGATAAATTTCCTGTATGCCCTGAAATTTAACCCTGAACTTGTCCAGCTCTTCAAATTTTTCTAAATCAATCGGCTGATTAACGTCAAATTTAATAAATTCAAAATCCGGATATTGCAATAAGTGATTGATGTTGGCCGGATTGGAATTGGAAAAATCATCCAGACAAATAACTTTTGCTTCCTTAAGCAGGCGTTCGCACAAATGCGAACCGATAAATCCCGCTCCGCCGGTTACGAGGACGTTTTTTTTCTCAAAAATTGGAGTATCCATAAATATCTAAATTATATATAAGCGATAAGTATTTTATCATTTTTAGCTAAAATTTGCAATTTACTCCACATCGCGCATCCAGCTCTTGCTTTCCAGGTCAACAACGAACTGCACTAACTGTTTATTTTGGGTGGCCTTAATCAAAACCTGTTCGCCGCTCTTCCAATAGTTTCCAACTCGCACCGCGCTTACATCCGTAACACCGTTCGCGCTCCACAGGGGCTGTTTGTTGCCCTTAAAGTCCACTGTTTCCAAAGTTAATTTTTTCTTTTTTAAATTCACAAAAATCAAGCCGCCGCTATAAACGTCCCATTTTAAGGGCGGCTTAATTATCCGGCTGACCACGGCCTTGGCCACAGCCCGGCCGACGTTAAGGCGGCCATAACCCAATTGACCGATAAATTGTGGATTTAATCCGTCAATGTCATCAGCTGTGCTTAAAAGATCGGCGATTATTTCTTTTGCGTCCCAATCGGGCCTGATTGATTTAACCAGGGCCGCGGCTCCGGCCGCGAGCGGAGCTGAAAAAGAAGTTCCATACCAGGCACCGTCAAACTCTTTTGTGTAACCGTTTGCCGGCGACAAAAGCTCTGTGCTAAAAATTCCTTCCCCGGGAGCCGACAAATCAACACAACTGCCGTAATCAGCAAAATCGCTTAATTTATCTTTTAAATCCACTGCTGTCACGCCCAAAATCCAATTATCCAGGTCTCCGGAATCGGCACAGATTGGGTAGTGCTTGTTTTTGCTTAAATCACCATCACCGAACAAGCGGTCATTTCCGGCTGCCGAAACAATTAGCACGCCTTTTTTATAGGCATTCTTTAAACTTTGTTCAAAAACCGAATCATTCACATCACCGATTATGCTTAAACTGATAATACCGGCTCCATTGGCCACGGCATAATCAACTGCCTTAGCCACACTAATCAAAGCGCCGTTGCCGCTGCTATCCATCACGCGCAAAGGCATAATTTTTACATTCCAATTTACACCCGTTCCGTCAATGCCGTTATTTCCGACCGCGCCGATAAGTCCGGCCAAAACCGTGCCGTGAACCACTGCTTGCGAATCATCGGATTGTTTAATGGCCGACAGGGTTACGTCGTTATTATCTTCAACAAAATTCCAACCATAGACATCGTCAACATATCCGTTGCGATCATCATCAACACTGTTATTTGGAATTTCCTTGGTATTGGTCCAAATGTTATTTTCTAAATCCGGATGATCAATATCAACTCCGGTGTCAGTAACCGCCACAACCACGCTTTTAGTGCCGGTTGTATAACCCCAAGCTCCGGGAGCATTGATTTGTTGCAAATACGGCGCCTGTAAAGCATACTTAGGGTCGTTGGGCGCCTGGGCCTTGGCCGCAGAAACAAACAAAAATGGCAAAATTAAAAAAATAACAGCCAGCGTGATTTGGCTTGATTTTTTAAGCAAAAAGTAGTACGATTTAGGCATATTTGGCTTTAATTATTATACCACATGTACCGCTTTAAACAATTCACCTTATTTTTAGGAGACATGGCCGGACTGTTTTTGGGCCTTTATTTGGCTGTCTATCTGCGAAATTTGGCCCTAACCGGGCACAAACTGTCAGATTTGTTAGCGCCCATGACCATACTGTTTATTCTGGCCGCCGTCATTTTGTTTATCGCCGGCCTATACGACATCACTAAGGCCAAAAATAACTTCAAATTTTTCCAAAAAATCATTATCGCGGCGCTCTCCTGGATGGTTATCGGCGTCCTTTATTTTTACATCAGACCGCAACAAAACGTATCGCCAAAGACCATACTTCTGCTCACGGTTGTTATCGGTTTTGGTATAATTTCTGGTTGGCGGTTTCTTTATAATAAATTTATCTCCACCAATGTCTGGCAGTTGAACGTGACTTTTGCCGGAATTACCGACGAAGTGAAAGAATTGATCAAATTTATACAAAACGAACCGCAAAGCGGATATTTCGTGGTTGGAATTATTTCCAGAAATGAAGCGGATAAAAATATTTTTCCGGACTTGCCGTTTGGAAAAACCATTGAAGAAATCAAATTACAAAATCAAACTCGGCCGATTAATCTGATCGTCCTGTCCCCGCAACTAACCAGCGATGAAGAACTCCTAAAAAATCTATACAAAAGTTTGTTTGAACAAATCAGCATAGTCAGTTTGGCTGATTTTTACCAGACGCTGATGGCCCGCATTCCGCCGTTTACTTTTTCCGAGGGCTGGTTTATCGCCCATTTGCAGGAACAGCAGAAAAAAATTTATGATCGTATAAAAATACTGGCGGATTATTTATTCGGCGTCATCATCGGCCTGTTCTTTGCGATTACCTACCCGTTCATTGTCCTGGCCATAAAACTTGATTCCAAAGGCGCAGTATTTTTTTCACAAAAAAGAATCGGCCGGGGCGGGGCGCAGTTTACGATTTATAAATATCGCACCATGAAAAGTTTAGCCGCCGACGGCAGCGCCGAAACGCAGGGTCCGCAGTTTGCCGCCACCGCCGACAATCGCGTCACCGAGGTGGGAAAATTTTTGCGCGCCACCAGGCTGGATGAAATCCCGCAATTTATTAATATTTTAAAAGGCGAAATGTCAATCATCGGCCCCAGACCGGAACGGCCGGAATTTGTAGAACAGCTCACGCAAAAAATGCCTTACTATCCTTTAAGGCATCTGATAAAACCGGGCTTAACCGGCTGGGCCCAGCTCCACCGATCATATTACGGAACCATAGAAGAAAATCTGCGAAAATTGGAGTATGATTTGTATTACATCAAAAATCGGGGCTTTATGCTTGATCTCTCAATCGCCTTGCACACGGTAAACACGGTCTTAAAAATGATGGGAAGATAATTATAAAGATAACTTCGCCGCTTTGATCAGACCGACAAACAACGGATGCGGCTCAAGCGGACGGGATTTAAACTCCGGATGAAACTGACTGGCCACAAAATACGGGTGGTCCTTTAGTTCAATAATTTCAACCAGGTTAGCTTCCGGATTGACACCGGCGATTTGCATACCGGCTTTGGTCAATCTCTCGCGATAATCATTATTAAATTCATAACGATGACGGTGGCGTTCGCTCACAATCTTTTTGCCGCCATAGGCCTTAAAAACCCTAGTGCCCTTCACCAAGACGCATTTGTACGCACCCAAGCGCATAGTGCCGCCGTAATGATTATTTTTTACGTTCTCCGCCTGCTTGTTATTTATATGAATAATCGGCTCCGGGGTCTTGGCATCTATTTCCGTGGTGTGCGCCCTGGCCAAACCCAAAACATTGCGCGCAAATTCAATGCTGGCCAGTTGCATGCCGTAGCATAACCCTAAAAACGGAATCTTGTGTTCTCTGACATATCTGATGGCCGAAATAATGCCTTCCACTCCGCGCGCGCCAAACCCGCCCGGCACAATCAGAGCATTATAAGAACTCAACTCTTTTAGTTTGGCCGGATTCTTTTCATATTCCTCACTGTCAAGCCATGTTAGTTCCGGTTTCAGGCCATTATGCCAACAGGCGTGCTTAATTGCTTCAATTACCGAGATGTAGGAATCGGCTAAAGTAAAATTGCCGGTGCCAAAATATTTTCCCACCACCGCGATTTTTATAACCGTTTCCGCTTTTTTCATTTTACGGATAAAGTCGCGCCATTTTTTTCCGTCTTTTGGTCTCGGTTTTAATTGTAATTTTTTTAAAAGCAAATTGCTGAAATTTTGTTTTTCAAATAAATCCGGAATTTCATAAATGGTTTTTACATCCGGCGCGGCAATCACATCTTTTTCGCTGCGCAGACCGCAAAACAGGGCCAGCTTTTCCCGTCTGGGCTTGTCCAGCTCCAGCCGGCCACGGGCGATGATAAAATCGGCCTGAATACCGCTGCTGTTTAAGGTTCTGGCCGCGTACTGGGTCGGTTTGGTTTTCATTTCTCCCAAGTGCCCGGGAATCGGCAAATAACTGACCAGCACAAAAACCACATTGTCCGGTTCTTTAAGCTTCATCATGCGGGCGGCTTCCAAAAACAAAATATTTTGATATTCCCCGGCGGTGCCGCCGATTTCTATAATCATCACGTCGGCCTTGGCCTTTTTTGCCGCCGCCTTTATCCGGCCCACGACTTCCATGGGAATATGCGGCACCACCTCCACGCACTTGCCTTTGTAATACATGCTCCGCTCTTTTTCAATCACGCTTAAATACACCCGGCCGGTGGTCATGTAATTTATTGAGTAAATGTTTGTGTCTAAAAATCGTTCGTAATTGCCCAGGTCCTGATCGGTCTCATCGCCGTCTTCGGTCACATAAACCTCGCCGTGTTCAATCGGATTCATCGTGCCGGCATCAACATTGATATACGGATCAATTTTTATGGCCGAAACATTAAGACCCTTATTTTTCAAAATTCTGCCGATTGACGCTGCTGATACCCCCTTGCCGACCCCGCTTAAAACTCCGCCTATGATAAAAATATACTTGGTTTTGGCCATAAATTTATTTTGCTGACACTATAATTATAATATCCGCTTCCAAACCGTGACGAAACTTTATCTTGGCTTTAAACTCCCCCGCTTCTTTTATGGGCTTCATCACAATTTGATTTTTATCCACGGAAAAACCTGATTTTTTCAAAATTTCGGAAACTTTCTGCGGACCGACGGCCGCGTAAAGCGAACCACCGTCGCTGACTTTTTCCTTCAGTTCGGTTTCCCAGCCGTCTAACTTTTCAGCCAGCTCCTGTTGTTCGCGCAAATCTTTTTCATGATCCTTGGCTTCCTTTGTGCTTTTGGCCTGCAAATCAACCATAATTTTTTTGGTGGCCGGCACGGCTAAATTTTTGGCAAACAGAAAATTGCGGGCATAACCGTCGGCTACGTCTTTGACTTCGTTTATCTTGCCCAGCCCGGGAACATTTTGAATTAAGATTACCTTCATACCCCTATTGCTTTAGCTAACAATTAGTAGTAGTATACTACATACTTATTGCAAAAATCAAACATGAAAAATATGGAAAGTCAACAATCGGAAACCCTGCCTTTTAAATCCGGATTTGTCACCCTGGTGGGTCGTTCAAACGTGGGCAAATCAACCCTGCTTAATACGCTGGTCGGGACCAAAATCGCCGTCGTAACCGACAAACCCCAGACCACACGCAATATTATACACGGAGTACTCAACTACCCGCAAGGACAGGCGGTTTTTATTGATACCCCGGGTGTTTTTAAACAAAACAGAAGCGCTTTATCAGGCATTCTAACCCAACGGGTTTGTGAAGCAATCCAAAATATAAATCTGATAATTTATGTTGTTGATCCGACCAAAAGTTTGGGCGCCGAGGAACGGGCCACTTTGGCCTTGATCAGGAATTTAGCCATTCCCAAGCTGCTCGTGATAAACAAATCAGATCTGCCGGAAAAGGAAAAGGTCTATCTGGAAAATTATCGCGAATTGAGTGATCAATTTGCCGCGGTCTTTGAACTTTCGGCTTTGCGTAATAGCCATGTCCAGCCCTTGCGCGATAAGGTTTTGGAATTTTTACCTGTTGGTGAAGCAATTTATCCGCCCAATCAACTGACAAACGTGGATGAACGTTTTTGGGTGGCGGAAATTATCAGAGAAAAAATTTTTAAAGCCCTGCGCAAAGAAGTGCCATACACCACGCATGTTGAAATTGAAGATATTGAAGACAAACCGGACATGTTTGTCATTAAAGCAAACATTTATACCACTGACAGCAGGTACAGAAAAATGATTGTCGGCGCCGGCGGCCGGGCCATAAAAGAAATCGGCATTGCCGCGCGCAAAGAACTGGAAACAGCCCTGAATAAAAAAGTATTTTTAGAGCTTGAAGTTGAGGTTGATAAACACTGGGAAACTAGGGTGTAGAAGTCGGGGTCAAAATTTCCATCGCCTTACTTAAAACCGTATCCTGACCAACTACTTCTTTACTCCAATCAACACTCATAACAATATCCGGAGTGACACCTTCTTTGTTTATATTTTTTCCGCTGGGTGTAAACCATTCAGCCACGGTCAACTTCAAAGCCGAACCATCCGGGAACGGCTCATAATCTTGTACCGATCCCTTGCCAAAAGTTTTTTCACCAATAATGGTGGCGGCTTTGGTGTCCTGTAAAGCGCCGGCCACAATTTCCGAAGCTGAAGCCGAACCCTTATCCACCAAAACTACGGTTTTCATACCGGCCAATCGGTGATCACCCAGAGTTTGGTGTTCATTGTTTAAACCGTCAACACCCTTTTCGCTGACAATCACACCCGTCTTAATCCATTCACTGGCCACATACACGGCCGAGTCCAAATATCCGCCCGGATTGCTTCGCAAATCCAAGATTATTCCCTTAGCGCCCTTGGCCTTCAAATTTTTTATGGTTTTATCCAATCCGGTATTGGTACTATCATTAAATTGTAAAAGCCGGATATAAGCAATATTATTCGGCTTCATTTCGTACATCACTGACGGCACATTGATTTTAGCCCTGGTAATTATAATATCCTGTGATTTGGTGGCACCGTCTCTGGCAATAGTCAACTTCACCTGGGTGTTGGCTTTGCCTCTGATTTTGCTAACCGCCGTATTCACATCCATGCCAAAAGTACTTGTCCCATCAATCGCCAAAATGCTGTCACCCGGCCGCAATCCGGCTTTTTGGGCCGGCGAATCAGGCAAAGGCGCGATCACCATTAATTGATCATTTTTAATACCAATTTCAGCGCCGATACCTTCAAGCTCGCCGGACAAATCTTTGGCAAATTCTGTAGCTGCTTGCGGAGGAAAATACAAAGAATACGGATCGCCAAGCGAAGCCACCAAACCCTGAATAGCGCCATAAAACATGTCCGCATCCTTGACCGGCTGTTTTACATACTGGCTTTTTATCTGATCCCAGACCGTCCAAAATTGAGTGAAATCAACACTATCCGAATGATTAACAGTTCTGTCTAAATTTATTACTTTGCTAATTTGCACATTGCCGGAATCATCTGTTATCTGATGATTGACATACCAAACCCGGCCGACAATAACACCCAAGCCAAAAGAAATGATAAACAAAATCACGGAAATATAAATGCCGATATATTTCTGCGCGCGGGTTTTTATTGGACTGGTTACGGGGTTATTGATGGGACTTTCCATAATGGCAAAGATAAATTTATTTATTTTTTATTATTTTTATACTGGCCCCGGCTTTATTTAGCGTTTCGTATAAATTTTCATAACCGCGGTCAATCACATAGGTACTGCGCAAAAGTGATTTTCCCGGCGCGGCCAGCATGGCAATTAAGACATTGACGGCCGGCCGCAGTGCCGGCGGGCAAATCACTTCATTGGGCTTGAACTTGGTCGGGCCTTCCACCCAGACGCGGTGCGTATCTATCAGAGTCACATCCACGCCAAACTTTTTTAATTCCAAGCTATAAATCGCCCGGTCTTCATAAACCCAGTCATGGACCAGTGTCCGGCCTTTGGCTTTGGCCAAAATGGGAATAAACAAGGGCAGATTATCAATATTTAAACCCGGAAACGGCCGGCACTCAATCTTATCCGGCAAGCAAACAAGCTTGCTGGGTATGATTTCTATGTCCGCCACCGCAAATTGGCCGTTGGTGGATTTCCTTTTATTTAAAATTTTATACTTTTGTCCCATCACCTCAAGCTTGCACAATTCCAGTTCCAAAAATTCCAGCGGGCAATTGGAAACGGTCAAATGCGAACCAGTGACAATCGCGGCCGAAATATAGGTCATGGCCACAATTGGATCCGGCATTATCGGATAACTTGCCATCGGACGCAATTTACTGACGCCGTCAATTGTTAAAGTGGTGGTGCCGATGCCGCTAATTTTTGCTCCGGCTTGATTTAAAAAATAACACAAGTCCTGCACCATGTAATTGGCCGAAGCCATCTTTATAATAGTTTGACCCGGCGCCAAGACCGCGGCCATAATCGCATTTTCAGTTGAAGTATCCCCCGATTCATACATCACAATATTGGCGGCTTTAAGGGCGCCATTTTTTACCTCATAGAACTTCGGCTTTGACGCCACTTCCACTCCATACGCTTGCAGGGCAAACAAGTGCGGCCTGACCGTGCGCTGACCCAGCCGACAGCCGCCTGATCTATATAATTTATAACTGATTTTTCGCGACGCCAAAGCGCCCAGCAAAAGCAAAGACGATCTGGTTTTTTCTGAAGCGGTGGCATCAATTTTTTCAAAATTCAAACCACCGGTTGTGTCTATGGTTAAATCAGAGCCATTTTGAATCACCTTCGCGTCCATGCTAAGTAACAGTTCACACATCCGGTTCACTTCTTCAATTTGCGGCACATTTTTTAAAACGGTCTTGCCGTCTATCATTAAACTGGCGCACATTATGGCCACGGCCGAATTTTTGGCCGACTGGTTTTTAATCTCGCCATGCAATTTTTTTCCGCCGTTTACGATTAAATAAGGCATAATTTTGACTAGAAGGGCTTTTTAGGTTAAGATAATTATACTCAAATTTCAAACTAAATGCAACTTTTACGCTTAAGTATGGAATACCCGGGCACTAAATTCACTTATCCCATCAGGCGCGCCACTCTAATTTTCTTTATTGCGTTTTTTATAATTGCTTCGCCGATTATCATAATGTACACGGCCGGCTACAGGTATGACTGGGCCAATGGACTGCTCAAAGAAACCGGAGCGATTAGTATTGATGTAGAACCGCCGCAGGCCAGTGTTTATCTAAATGGCATAAAATTAAAAGATAACATGCCGATTCGCCTGAATAATATCGCACCCGGAAGATACGGCCTAAACATCAGTGCGTCCGGCTATTACGATTGGGTAACGGAAATTGACGTAAAAAACAAACAAACCGTTTACATCAAAGAAATTTCTCTGCTTAAAAAAAATAGACCGCAAATCCTGATATCCGGAAACATGCAAACATTCGCTCTGTCCGATGACTATAAATATATAATTTATACCACACAAAAAACCAACAACACCGAAATTTGGCTTTGGAACACGGCCGATCATTCGGCCGCAATTCTAACAAAAATTAACACTCTAAATCCGCTTAAAATTTCCTGGTCAAAAAATGGCGACTACGCCGTAGTGTCCAATCAAACCTCTCCATATACCACGCTACTGCTCTTGAACGCTAACAATCCCCTATCAATAACAAACATCTCCGCCAACACCGCCCAGGCAATAGAAAAATATCAGTGGGATCCGCAAGGTTTGGCCTTATATTTTTCCACAAAAAACAATATAATTTCCTACGATCCCCAAAATCAGCAAACACAAATTGTAACTAAAAACAGTTACCTGGATTGGTACATGTATCGCGGCGGGCTCCTAACCCTGCAAATTAACACCACCAGCAAACAATATAAAATCATTTCAGATACTCTGGGATTTAAGTCCGCCTTTAATTCAATGGCTTACACCGGTTCGGATGATTTGGCCCGCAATCAATACAAGATCGCTATGGCCGATGCCGGTAAAGTTCTTTTAAAAAACACCCGCACCGCGGAGATGGAACTGGTGACGGCAAACAACGCCTTTCAAATTTCCGGCGATAAATTCCTGGTATCAAAATATAACAACTGGCTGATTGTTTGGACGCCTTGGGAACTGTGGACATACAGCGACGGAGCCAGTGAACCGAACCTGTTAAACCGATCCGGAGAAAATTTACAGCAAGCGATTCCGCTTGATCAGTACAACACCTTGGCTTTGGTTTGGGCAAATAAAACCACTGCCCTTTTCCCCTATTATCTGGTATCGCATGATTTATTTAATGACAAAATAAACATTGCCGATGCCGATACTGATAAAAAAATCTTATATTATATTGATAATACAAAAGGAAACGAAGGTATTTGGAGTTTAGAATATTAAAAAAATTTAACCTATGAAACTGAGTATTTATTCAGATGGCGGGGCGCGCGGAAATCCGGGACCGGCCGCCGCAGGCATTGTTATAAAAAATGAAGCCGAAAAAACCGTGGCTGAATTTGGCGAATTTTTGGGTGAACAAACCAATAATTTTGCCGAGTACTCGGCTCTGATTTTAGGACTAAAAAAAGCCAAAGAGTTGGGCGCCGCTGAAGTGGAGTGTATTTTGGACAGTGAACTGGTGACCAAACAGATGCGCGGCGAATACAAAGTACGCGAGCCCAATTTGCAAAAATTATTTGTCCAGGCCTATAACGCGGCCAGTCAGTTTAAAAAAGTGGCATATAAACACACTCTGCGGGCCGGAAATAAGGAAGCGGACGACTGGGTAAATAAAACTTTAGACCAAATAAGGTAATAAAAGAGGGAGAGAAAAAGTTTTTCGCCAAGCTTCGCTAGTGCTCAAAACTCTTTCTCTCCCTCTTTTTTAGTTAATTACTGTTTAATCAAACGTACCGTTTTGGCCGTATAAACAGTTTTGGTATTGCTGTTAATCAGTCCGCTGACCGCAACGGTGCTGCTCACGGTAAAATTTGACAATGTCGGATTGGTGACTTTGGCCACTTTGAACTTTGTGTTAGCATCGGTCTTTACTGTCACTACAGTCGCGTTGTGTTTGCCATAAGCGAACACAAAACTTCCGCTGGCTGTGTCTATGGAAACAATTTTGCCGGTTCGTGAAAATACATGAATGGAATTATCTTTTACAAGCTGGGCGGTCACCGTGCCGTCTTGGTTGGTCTTAGCTATAACGCTCACCGCGTCGCCAATTTGCAATTCAGACAATCCGGATTTGGCATAAAATTCTCTTATTACTCTGGTAGTGGAAGTAATCTGAATTGTTAAATTCTGGGTGGACGTAGGATACGCACCGGTCCAATTTTTTAATTTCTTTGGTAACACTTTGTTAACGGTGATGACCATACTGGTAGGCGCGGTTGTGCCGGCCAAACTCACAATTTTGCCGGTCAAGGTAACGGCGCGGCGGGTAAATTTAGCCGCAGCAACCAACTTCGCCGGTTTTATTTTTGCATGTTCAGTGTTTTGCGCCAATGCCGGGGCTACCAACATAAACGAAAACATGCTGATCAAAACTATTGTAAATATTTTTTTCATATGGCTAATTAATTATTATAATTATTATCCCTATTTATTTGCCTGTCCGACCTATGCAGGCCTTCATTAAATTTAAAATTTGAATTATTTTTTAATTTATTTTTTATTTCCGTGCGTAATTTGAGAACTTTGTTGTTTTGAGGATTTATTTTTTCCAATTTTTTGTCCACCTTCTGCAATTTATCGGCAACCTTTTGTATTTGCTTATCAACAGAATCAAGCTTTTGTCCGCGCTTTTTAATTACCACGGCTTCGGCCTCGCGCTTATCAATTTGTTTTAACAAAAATTTAGCTTTGGCTTCCGGAGTCACCTGCACTGTTTCTTCAACTTTTTCAATCTCCTGTTTAATCGGGTAAAGCGGAGTGCCTTCAGTTACATCCGGACTGGTGTAAGCATAGGAGCCGGTAACCAAACTGGCGCCGATAATAACAACAGAAGTAAAAGCAACCGCTCTTTTAAACCAAACGGTTTGGTACCAATTCAGTTGAGTCGCGTATTTCTTTTGCCAAGCCGAGTCCAATTTGGCTTTTAAAGCAATTTTAAATTTATTGTCCGGCGACAAATCCCTCTGTGCTTTCCATAAATTGTATCTGGCTTTGAAGTTCATAATTTACTCGTTTTGGGCGAATTTAGAAAGTTTTTTTATGGCCCGATGGGCCGCTACTTTAACCGCCGTTTCCGTCATGCCTTTCATTTCCGCGATTTCTAAATAGCTATACCCAAAAATATAATGAAAGGTTACAATTTCACGGGTATTTTCGTCTAATTTGGCTAATAATTCATAAATTTCTTTTTTTATTGATTCTTTTTTAAAGGCGCGCGAGGCCAAATTCAGCCAAAAACTATCAACATTTTCGTCTGTTTCTTCCGGCAATGAGCCGACCGGCTTTTTATCCCGGTAGTAGTTAGCCATGTGATTTTTGCAAATTGTCATGATCCAGGCGGATTGGCTGATTTTTGGGTCATAGGTCTCAAAATGCTCCAGGGCTTTCATAAAAATTTCCGATACCAAATCCTCGGCCAGTTCTTTATTGGCGCTAACGCGAAAAAAGACAAAGCGGTAAACTTTGTCTAAATGGGTTTGATAGAATTTTTCAAAATCGTGCTTTTTCACACTATCATTATAACTCACTTTTCAAATCATCCAAAATCTTACGGGCGTTTTTGTTTAAATGTTTGGGCACGCGGATTTTTATTTTCACATACTGGTCTCCCCTGCCGTTGTCATTTAAATGCCCAACGCCTTTATTTTTTAATCTGATCAATTGCCCGGATTCGGTGCCTTCCGGAACCACTAACCGAGTTTGCCCTTCAAGTGTTTCAATATTTATGGTGTCGCCGAGCACAGCTTGCGGAAAATTTATTTCGGCCTCGATGTAAATATCATACCCCTCGCGTTTGAATCCTTTTAGCGGCCTGACGTGAACCAAGACATACAAATCACCGGACGAACCGCCGCGGCCTGCCGCTTCGCCGTGGCCGGAAAGGCGGATTGATTGACCATCATCAATGCCAGCCGGAATTTTTACTTTTATTTCCGAGTTGGAAGTGATCACGCCCGAGCCGTTGCAGTGTTTGCATTTTTTACTCGGCTTCTCGCCTTGGCCGTGACAATCCGGGCAAGTGGTGACGGTCTGCATTGTGCCCAAAAATGTCCGTTGGTTTTGCACAACTTGTCCTTGGCCGTGACAGGTCGGACAATTTTCCATCTTACTCCCCGGCTCGGCGCCAGTGCCACCGCAGACATCACATTTATTTTGTTTTCGCAGTGATATTTGTTTTTCCACGCCAAAGGCCGCTTCTTTAAAATCTATCTGCGCGTCAATTTGAATATCGCGGCCGCGGCTTTGTCCACCGCGCCTGGAACCTCCTCTGGAACCGCCGCCGCCAAAACCGAACAAGTCCCCAAACATGTCGTTTAAATCCATCCCGCCAAAATCAAAAGAAAAATTTTGGAAACCACCCTGGCCACCGGCGCCGCCCTGACCGCGGGCTGCGCGCATGAAATCTTCCCATGTCATGCCCTGACCAAAACCGCCCTGCTGTTCAAAATCAGAGCCAAACTGATCATAGCGCTTGCGTTTTTCCGCGTCACCCAAGACCTGATATGCCTCATTCACTTCTTTGAATTTGGCCTCGTTCCCGCCCGGTCTGTCCGGGTGATGTTCCATGGCCGCCTTCTTAAAGGCCTTTTTTATATCATCTTGTGAAGCGTTTTTATCAACTCCGAGAATTTTGTAATAATCTTTTCCCATAACGAAGTTACTAGCCAAAGTTACCTTTTCAGCCCGATATTAATTTCTGATTCCACTTCTCTTCTTAATTCTTCATAAAATTCTAAATTTTCTTTAGCAAAATCAACATCTTTCCAGTTGGGGTTATCTTCCGGCGGAATCCATTTAGTATTTTCGGCCATCTCTTCTTTAAGACCATCCTTTAAATCTTTCATCAAATCCGAATTTTTTCTAACCGCGGCTATTGTGCCCCCTCTATATTGGGGTGTAGCAATTGCGCATCTTCCACAAAGCCCATGAGAAATTGGCTCCCCTGATGTACCAGCTTTTTCTCTTCCACAAACCATGCAAATGGATTTCATATATTATTTTTTATCATCAACAACCTCGCCCTCAATCGGGCCTTCTTCTTTCTTGGGACCTTGATCACCGGGGTTTGGGCCGGCCTGCGCCCCACTTTGTCCGGCCTGCCCCTGCTGGTACATCTTGGCGCCAACAACCTGCGCGGCTTTGGATAATTCTTCAGCCGCCTTTTTCATGGCCTCAACATCATCTTTATCTTTAACTTCCTTCATCTTGACCAGCGCCTCACTCACCGCTTTTTTCTCGTCATCGGTAACCGCGATTTTCTTTTCCTCAATTTCTTTCATCATTTTTTCGGTTGTATAAACCATGGTGTCGGCCAAATTTCTGGTTTCAATCAGTTCCTGCTTTTTCTTATCTTCGGCCGCGTGCGCTTCCGCGTCTTTTCTCATGCGTTCAACTTCGTCTTTTGACAAGCCCGAAGATGACTCAATCCTGATTGATTGTTCTTTGTTGGTGGCCTTGTCTTTGGCTTTGACGTTCAAAATGCCATTAGCATCAATATCAAAACTCACTTCCACCTGCGGCACACCGCGCGGAGCCGGCGGGATTCCGTCCAGGATAAACTTGCCAAGAGTTTTATTATCACCTGCCATCGGACGCTCTCCCTGCAAAACATGAATTTCCACTGCCGGCTGATTATCGGCCGCCGTAGAAAAGACCTGTGATTTGGAAGTCGGGATGGTGGTATTTCTTTCAATGAGTTTAGTCATCACACTGCCAAAGGTTTCAATGCCGAGAGATAATGGCGTGACATCTAAAAGCAAAACATCTTTGACATCGCCTTTTAACACCCCACCCTGCACAGCCGCGCCAACCGCCACCACCTCATCCGGGTTCACACTGATATTTGGCTTTTTGCCAAAAAACTTTTCCACAGTCGCGAGAACCAGGGGCATACGGGTCATACCGCCAACCATCACCACTTCATGTAAATCATTCGGAGTCAGCTTGGCATCGTCAAGCGCTTTGCGCACCGGCCCTAAAGTTTTCTCCACCAATTCCCCGACTAATTCTTCCAATTTTGATCGGGTCAGTTTCATCACCATGTGCTTTGGACCGCTTGAGTCAGAAGTAATAAACGGCTGATTGATTTCCGATTCCTGGGCCGTTGAAAGTTCAATCTTGGCTTTTTCGGCCGCTTCTCTTATGCGTTGAAGTGCCAATGGATCTTTACTCAAATCAATCCCCTGGTCCTTTTTGAATTCATCCAAAATCCATTGAATAATCACCTGGTCAAAATCATCGCCGCCCAGATGAGTATCGCCGTTTGTTGAGAGCACCTGAACATTATCCGGCGCCACTTCCAAAATGGAAATATCAAAAGTTCCGCCGCCCAAATCATAGACCGCAATTTTTTGTTCGGTTTTTTTATCAAAACCATAAGCAAGCGCGGCCGCGGTCGGCTCGTTGATAATTCGCAGAACCTCCAAACCGGCAATTGCTCCGGCATCTTTGGTGGCCTGACGTTGTGAATCATCAAAATATGCCGGCACGGTAATTACCGCTTCAGTGATTTTTTCTCCCAAGCGTTCTTCGGCGTCAGCTTTCATCTTTCCCAAAATCATGGCCGAAATTTCCTGCGGGGAATATTCTTTGCCTTGCATCGCAACCTTCACGCCGCCGCCGGCATTAACAATTTTATACGGCATGAGTTTAAGGTCGCGCTGGACTTCGGCGTCTTCCCATCTGCGGCCAATCAAACGCTTGATTGAATACAGCGTGTTTTCCGGATTGGTGACGGCCTGGCGTTTGGCCAGTTGGCCAACCAGCCGCTCGCCATTTTTGGAAATGGCCACAACCGACGGCGTGGTGCGCGCGCCTTCTTTATTTTCCAAAACCTTTGGCTGGCCGCCTTCTATAATGGCCATGCATGAATTAGTTGTACCGAGATCTATTCCGAGAACTTTGGACATAATTTTAAAATAAGTTAATTTTTAATTATTTATTTTTATGATTTTTCGGCTTTTGGCGCGGTAATTTTCAAAACTCCATCCTGAAATTCGGCGCTGACCTTATCTTCCAACACTGCTGTCGGCAAAGCCACTTCCCGGTAAAACGCACCGCTTCTAATTTCTTTGCGGTAATAATTTTTTTCATCAACCTCATGTTCGTTTTTTGATCCGCCTTTAATCACCAACACGCCTTTTTCTACACTTATACTAACATCTTCCGGCTTGATTCCGGCCAAAGGCAATTTCACCACTACATCCTTGTCGGTTTCATACATATCCATTGCCGGCACAAATGCCCAAGGAATGATATTCATATAAATTAAAGTTAAAAGTCAGTTAAATTATTTAGCAATTATTACTCTGGCGGGCCTAACTACCCTATCTCCCATTTTATAACCGCCAGAAACCTCTTTCAAAATCGTGTCTGCGTCAACCTCTTCATTTTCTTCCTCGCCAACCGCTTCGTGATATTTCGGATCAAACTTTTCGCCCACAGTTTTTATTTCCTCCAAATTATGCGCTTTCAAAATATCTCCAAACTGCTTCATTATATGTCCAACTCCTTCTGACCATTGTTTCCAGCCATTTTCTTCATTCATCTGCTCCCGGTGCGCAAACGCCTTTTTAAAATTTTCATAAACCGGTATGAATTCTTCCAAAATTTGCAGTTCGCTCATTTTCACCCACTCACCGCGTCTGGCCGCAATTTCATTCTGTAAATTTTTGTAATCGGCCAAAGCCCTCTGCCAACCCTTTTTATATTCTTCAGTTTCCAGCATTTTTTTATACATTTTTACATTTTCTTTAATCGTCTCATGTATATCTTTCTTTTCCAGAATTTCATCCGGTGAAAGCCAAACTACTTCTGTCCCTTCCTCACCATCTAATTTAATTTCATTTTTATTTGATACTAGATCAACCAAATAATTTAAGGCAATAAAATGATCCTTACCATCTTTATAATCTTTATCATGAACAAGATCAAAAGCATTTAACAGACGTGGGTTTTCCACAACTGCGCCGGTTTCTTCTTCAACTTCGCGGAGTAGTGCATCCTGAACTTTCTCTCCCCACTCCACATGTCCGCCTGGGATTGTTAATTTATTCTGCCATTTTGGGCTTTTCATTAAGAAAAATTTTCCATCCTGGCTAAGTATCATTGCCCCGGCCGATACCCATGGATATTTCTTTTCTTCTTTTTTATTTTGGTCATCTGACATATATTGTATAGGTAGATATTTATTAAGCATTTTGAGCACTAGCGATAGCTTGGCGAAAAATGCTTAATAAATATCTACATGTGAAATAATGTTAAATAATCTCTAAAACTTTTTTAAGTAAGACAAAATTATGCTTGTAATCCATCCGCTTCGGTCCCAGCAAGGCAATCAAACTTTTTCCGTTGCCGCCAAAACGCGCGGACAAAACGCTTAAAATCGGGCCGAACGGATGCTCCTTGCCGATAAAATATTTCGGCTCTTCGTCAACTTTATCAAAAAAATCTTCCAGACATTCTTCGCAGTGATCAAAAATGCTAGAAATATCCGCCACTAAATTCAATTCTTTAAATTCGGGCTTATTAAATAAATTTGACAGACCGGTATAATATATTTTTTCCAAAGAAAAGGCCAGAATAACGGTTTCATTTGAAAGTTCAACCAATGACTTAGCCAGATTTTTTCTGGAGATTTCGTAATCAGAATCGCTTTTGGCCGCATTGGAAATAAAACTGGCATCGCGTTTTGAGATTCTCAAATTATCCGCTTTTAAATTATCAATATAATGATGATAGCCCTTTTCGGTTGGCACGCGGCCGGCCGAGGTGTGAGGATGGGTTAAAAATCCTTCTTCTTCAAGCGCGCGCAGTTCATTGCGCACCGTAGCTTCGCTTAATTTTAAACCGCCGGCGGAAATCAAAAAACGTGAGCCGATTGGCTCGGCATTAGCAATATAGTTTTCCATGACGAGGTTAAAAAGTTTTTCTTTGCGAGTATCCATAATATTGATACGGATTTTATCACTCAAAGCTTCCGAGTGATAATATACCACCAAGCAAAAAAGCCGTCAAGAGGGGCACCATAGGCGAAAAATAAATAAAAAAAGTCCCAACGAAACTCTGTCGGGACCGGACTGGGCGCCTCTATGAGCGCCCTTAGTTGTGCGGGGTACGCCGTCGGCGGCTGGCCGGGACGGAGATCTCCAGCACCAGGGTGTTGGCGTTGATCTCCACGATCATACGCTTCTCCAGCTCATGCTGGCGGCGCTCCTCCTCCGGGAGCGATGCCGTGTAGAGCTCCTCTGCTGTCTTCTCATCCAAGGGGAGACCGGCCTGCTTCATCTCCGCGAACAGAACGGCTGCCTCCATGACCGTAACCGTGTTCTTGCCGGCCGCACCACGACAGTAGCCGAAGCCGGCTTCCAAACTGTGGACCGGGTTGCTGGCCCGCTCACCGTTCTGGGTCATGACGTTGCCGTGCGGGTACTTGAACGGGCAGTTGGAACTGGAACAGGTCTGAAACTTGAACCGGGGCGTGATACCCTCCGTCGGAGGCGGTGCACAGCCCGCCATTCGCTCACAGACAGCGGCGAAGTCGGGCAGGAGTCCGGCGTCCCTCATCACGGCCTCCACCGCCGGCGCCTCATCGCTGGTGATCATTCCGCTCTTGATGGCCTTGTACAGAAACGCCTTGCCATCGGCCAGACAGATGACTGGATGGGGTTCAAGATCCTCATCCGTCACGAAACAACCGTAGGCAATACCGAGGATTTCCAAGAACAAGTCCTGGATACCCTTAAGGAACATCATAGACATGGTCGCCTCCCATTTCTCCAAAGTTGATAAGCTAAAAATACAGCTTTATACCAAAAATGTCAACAAAAAGAGGGAGATAGGAAGTTTTGAGCACTAGCGCCAGCTTGGCGAAAAACTTCTTATCTCCCTCTTTATTATTGGTATTATTGACTAATCTTCCCTATTTCACTCAACAAAATATTTTCCACGTAAATCCCGCGTGCGTAAAATATGCGCTCCAGTTCATTCTTGAGTTCCATTTCCACCGCATCTCTCTTTGTAGCCACAATATCCTGATAATCAAACTTGGAAAAAACCATGCGGATGCGGCTTCTAATGGTCGGTCGCACAATTTTTGAAACAAAATCCTCGCCGATGGTCTGCCAAATGGCCGGGATTTGGTGCACGTCTAACCGCAACAAAATAGTGCCTTCAGCGCTGATTCTGTGGCCGTCTTTGGTCACGGCCGCGATTGGAATATCACCCAGGGCTTTTTCATTTACCGCATTAAACTGCCTGTTAATATTGTATTCCAAGGTTTGGGTGTTGAACAATTTAGCTTTTTGCCAAAACGGAATTTTTAAATGCAGCCCCGGTGTTAAAACCTTTTTCAAAACTCCCCTGCCCAAATCGTAAACGCAGGCCACATATCCGGGTGGAACGTGAATAAACAAGCCCTTTAAAACATCCTCCATTACGAACGAATACATTAACTTATCCAATGAATCCTCGGACATATTTTAAATTAATTAGTATTTTTGATTGGAAACAGCATTTTTCTAAACAGCGCTATGGTATCAGAAAAAATCATGGTTGTCAAAATGAAAAGCGACTTGACCATGGGCAAAACCCAGAGTGCGGCAAAGGTAAAAGCCGGGAATAAAAACAAAAAGACCGCCTCTCCGGGCGTCCATTTATGTTTGCGGTGATCTATCAGGTTTGAAATAAACAAATAACCGGCCGCGATTCCGGCCCAAATGCTGTCATGTATTTGACCAACGTAAAATCCGTAAAAATCAGTATTAATCTTGCCCGGAAATTCAATCCAGGGATATAAAAATTTAATAACCTTGTCGCCGGTAATACCCCGCAAGAACACCTGATAAAGTAAAACTAAAACCAATAATTGAATCCCTATGGTGAGCGCTTTGGCCCAAGGCGACACCCGGTGTTTTTTCATTATATTTCTAATCACCTCTTTTTGCGCCACCTGATCATTTTTAAAAGATGCGGCCGCCTCGCGCGCTTCTTTTTCCATTGTTTGTTTTCTGATAACATCGCGTTCAGAAATAATGGTTAAAGGCAATAGTATGACGCGTAAAAAAATAGTGAGCCAGACCACGGCCCAACCCAAATTTTGATTGGCTATGTTTAAATAGATCCAAATCAGGGCGTTAAACAGCGGCTGATAAAGAAAAGTGATCCAAAAATAACTGAACATAACGCTATAATTCTACCATAAAACCGGGAATTTGGCAATCAAATTATATATCCATTTCCAATCCGTCTAAAGCAGCCGTTGAATTAGGGAATATGCCTTTAGCCACCTGCTCGGCCTGTTTACGCAGACCTAATGTATTATAACCATTCGCGCCAAAATGAGTAAGAACTAATTTTTTAACATTGGCTTTTTGGGCGAGTTCGGCCGCCTCTTCCGGACCGGTATGACCCCAGGCATTATCCACCTTGTGTTTAAACGAACATTCATGAATTAACAAATCGCAGTCCTGCGCCAGCAAAAAATCATTTTCACAGATGGCGGTGTCTGAACAATAACTGATAATTTTTTTATCTAAAAACAATCTGTAGCCCATGGTTGAATCAACATGTTTGAGCGCTCTTGAGATAAATTTTATTGGTTTTTGATGTTCACCTTCTTTTAACCCGATTAATTTTACGGAGTACGGCAATTCTTTAAGCGGCATCATGTACGGATGATTCAATAAATTTTGTAAAAATTTCTCCATCTTTTTGGGAAATAAAATCGTCAGTCCCTGTTTGAAATCAAACTTGGGCAGGGTGTGAAAACCGCAGGTATGGTCCAAATGCAGATGAGTTATAAAAACATAAATCGGTTTGTCACTTTTGATATATTTATCCAATTTCGCAAAACCAAAACCGGCGTCAAGCACGACATATGCCTCGGGCGCGTCAATTATGGCGCAAGGTGTATTGCCGGTACTGGTGTTGTCAAACCAACCGTTGGTGCCTAAAAAAGTAAGTTTCATAAGAAGTTATTTGAAAAATTATTTACCCACATTGGATAACTTTATCCATTTATTCGCCTGCAAATGCCAATCGGCAACCTCAGCATCCTGTAGAGTTTCCCAAATTTTCTTGGCTGAATCAGTATATAATTTTTCATCATAAACTAGTTGGCGAAACTTTTCCATTTTCGCCGGCAATTTAGAACCACGCTCCTCCAGTTCCTTAAGTTCCAAATCAACATCCAAATTATCAGCGTCTTTAACAATTTTTGCTTCAATGGTTTCCCGGGCTTCATATTCTTTTAAAATCGTTTCATGCAAATCATTAAGCAAGGTGCCGCCAAATAAATCTTGTGCCGCTTTTTCTTCGTCGGCTTTGACGTATACTTTTTGCACATAACCAAGATCAGAAGTTCTCGTTTCAACAATATCATGAACTAAAGCCATCTTTATAATTTTTTCTTCACTTTTTACCCCTTCCATTCGGGCAATCATAAGAGCGAGCCAGACCACTCTGATAGTATGCTCGAGCACGCTGGCACAATCCATGCCAAGATGCTGCCCCCAACCCCTTTGCATATTTCTTAGCGAGCCAACCTCAAATAAAAAATCCAGATCTTTTTTATTCATAAACGAGGCGCTTATTTTTTTATCACCACGATTGTGCAATTGGCCAAAAGCGCGGCCAAAGCGCCGACCGCGGCCAAAACCGGTAACAGCACCGTGCCCACCACGCCGATGGTTAAAGGAATTTCTATAACCGAATCCCCTTTGTCGTTTTTAATAATAATCTTTCGGGCATTGCCTTCGGCGATGATTTCTTTGATTTTTTTGACAATATCTTCGCCGGAAACCTTAAACTCCTCCTTTTGTTCATTTTGGTCCATACAGTTATTTGTTAGATGAATATTTAATAATTATATCCTAAAAGGCGCTGCCTTTGCAAATAAAGCCGCTCAATTTCTTTGGCCAACAAATAATCTTTTTCAGTCACCTTACCACCGGCATCATGCGTTTTGAGATCAAAAATAATTTTGTTGTAATAGATGTGAATATCCGGGTGGTGATTTATTTCATTACAGTATGGCGCCAGTTTATTTACGAAACTGACGGCTTCTGAAAAATCTTTAAATTGATATTCTTTAGTCATCTTGGGAATCGTTAATCTCGTTTTCAAGCTGATCACTTCCAAGCCGACTACTGCGTTCTGGCGTAGAGGTTGAAACATGTTCGTTTTCAGATGTTGAAGTGGAAACACGTTCTCTTTCACTGTCATCGCCTTTTGCAGTCACACTATATTTTGGGTGATTCGCAGTCCCCGGCAAAGGCGTGGCCACTTTGGCCAACGACAGAACCGGCAAAAGAACAGACGCGCCCGCTAAAAGCGAAGCTGATGCATACTTTATAATATTTTTCATAAAATTAGTAATTAAATATAAAAATCATACCTACTTAGTAGGTTATCAGAGCATAAAAATATTGTCCAGTCCTATCTAAAAAATACGAGGAGTAAAATTACGGCGCCCAGGAACAGCCGGTACCAGAAAAAAACCGCGTATCCGCGCTTCTCCAAAAATCTCAATAAATATTTAATGGCCAAAAAACCGCTGATGGCTGAAGCCAAGATTCCGATCAGAAGCGGCGCATTAAAATCCGACTCAAATAAATGCGGCAATTTCACCAGAGCCGCGCCGGCGATTATTGGCGTGGAAAGCAAAAATGAAAATCGGGCCGCGCTGATTTTGTTTAATTTTCTGGCCAAACCGGCAGTGATAGTGGCGCCTGACCTTGAGATACCGGGAATAATAGCCAAAGTTTGGGCCAAACCAATCCAGATGGCATCTTTTAAATTCACTTCTTTAATATCTTTGCCATCTTTTGATTTTTTATCAACGAAGTATAAAACAATACCGGCCAAAATTAAAGTGCAGGCAATAATAATCGGCGACCGAAAAACAGTTTCAGCTTTGCTTTCCAGCAAGACCCCAAAAATCGCGCCCGGAATCGTGCCAATAACTAGCCACAGTAACATGCCATTTTTCCAATTTTTGAAAATATCTAACCAGTCCCTCCAAAAAAATGCCAGCACAGCCAATAACGTGCCGACATGCAAGGCCACATCAAAAGATAGACCCGGATCAGGCCAATTAAAAAAATATGGAATTAAGATGAGGTGCGCTGTGGATGAGATCGGCAAAAATTCGCCAATCCCCTGCACCAGACCCAAAATTAGGGCTTGAAAAATGGTTAACATAAGAAATATTATAGACCCTTTTTATGATTCTTGCAAAAATGATATTGTTGTGTTAGTTTTAAGGCAAACCTTTACGTAAATGGAGGGAAGTCATGACCCAGCGAGAGATCCTGGATCTGTTCGCGTCTCTGGGCGCCATCATAACGGGCACCCACGTGGTGTACAAGTCACATAAGCACGGCAGTACCTATGTCAACAAGGACGCCATCTACCCCCACACCAGGGCGATTTCCGTCCTCTGCCGGAGGATCGCCAATGACTGCGCCTTGACCAAAGCGGGCATTGAAGTGGTGGTCGGCCCAGCCATGGGAGGCATCATCCTGTCCCAGTGGGTGGCCCACCACCTCTCTACATTCGGCACAGATGAGGTCCTAGCCGTCTACGCCGAGAAGAATGGGGATGACTTCATCATCAAACGCGGCCAGGACAAGCTGCTCAAGGACAAACGGGTCGTGGTGGTGGAGGACGTCCTGACCACCGGCGGATCGGTGAAGAAGGTGGTCCAGGCCGTGCGCGACTGCGGCGGACACGTGGACTGCGTCTTCGCCCTCTGCAACCGCGGCGGCGTGACCGCCAGCATGATCGACGCGCCCATCCTCTGCTCCCTGGTCAATGTCACCATGGACGCCTTCGACCCGGCGGACTGCCCGCTCTGCCGCGGCCACGTGCCGATCAACACCGAGGTCGGTCACGGGGCCGAGTTCCTGGTCGCGCATCCCGAGATGAAATTCTAACCCTGACAGGACCACACAACTGGAAGGAGAAGGCCATGTCCGATAGGTGCAATCCCGCCAACGAGGCGGTTAACCCGATCGTGGTCGCGCTCGACGGCAAAAGCTGGGATGAGATCCTGACGCTCATTCTCCAGCTCCGGACCACGGGCTGTATCCTCAAGGTCAACGACCTGCTCTTTGCCGAGGGCATCAACAACCTCCTGCCGAAGCTCTCGGCCCACGGCCGCGTGATGGCCGACCTCAAGTGCCACGACATCCCCAACACGGTGGAAAACACCGTCAAGCGCTTGCGGGCCTGCCCGCCCTGGGCAGTGACCATCCACGCTTCGGCCGGCATGGAGGCGCTCGAGTCGGCCGTCAAGGTGCTGGAGGACACCCCCACGAAGGTGCTGGCCATCACCGTGCTCACCTCCATCGATCCGGTGGCCTGCCAGGAGATCTACAACCGCAACCCCCTGGATCAGATCCTGAACCTGGCGAACATCGCCAAGGAGGCCGGCGTCCACGGCTTTGTTTGCTCGCCGGAGGAGGTCGGGCAACTCAAGAGGGTGTACCCGAAGATGACCTACGTCGTGCCGGGCATCCGTTCGCCCGGCATCAACCCTGGCGACCAGAAGCGTATCTCTACGCCCAAGGCCGCGATGGAGGCCGGCGCCAACCACATCGTGATGGGGCGCCAGATCCTGAACGCGCCGAACCCGGTGGAGGAGGTTCGCCGGGTACTCAAGGAGGAACTGAACATCGAACTGAAGTAGTGACGGGGGCACTCTGCGCCATCGCGGAGCCGCCCCTTTTTTAATTTATTATAAAAATCTTATTTCCAAAAAACAAAATCAGCCGCTTTGTCTTCCGGCTCAACAAACCTTATCACTTTAATCATTTGGTCGCTGGTGATGGTCCAATCAATACCTTTGCCGGCCGGAAAAACTAAACGATAGGGATCACCGGCATCCGTAAGGCAGTTTGGGCAGACCACCCGGCTATCTGTCTTAAAATTAATTTTTTCATTGTCCGTTTCAACTTTTGTAAATTGGATGTCTTTCTGGAGCGGTTCAAGCAATTGCAGATGATAAATATATTTCTTACTGGACGGATCAAAACGTGAAGTAAAATCACCCGCTTTGTTGTAGCGATCCACAAAAGTAAGCGACTGCTGTGTATAAACGAGAGGCAAATCCCCGCCGATCGCGATATTCACATTCTCCGTCCGGTCACGCAATCTTACTTTACCAAAAAACGGATAAACCAAAAGCGTTGCTGAAACAATAAATAAAGAAATGAAATAAAAAAAATTGCGCCAAACCGTGCTGGTTTTAAAATAGACAAAAATATTGCCTAAAACATTTCTAATCGCAAGAGAAATGAAAATAAGCGGGGCGATGCTAAAAAATGTTGATATTACATAAAAATTAAAACCATTAAGCCGAATTTCTTTTAAACCGCGAAAAATTCCCCAATCAAGGGGCGGAATAGGAACAAAATAAATGCCAAGGGCAAAAATTAAAAAAATAATATTGGCCACCGGATGATATTTTTTACCAAACCACAGGAACAAAACAAACACCGCAAAAAGAATAATTGTCGGGAGGGATAATATGTTTAAAAAAAGAGGAATAGTGGACAAAACCAGTAAAACCGCAAACAGCCGGTTAAAAACCATCTCCAACGTGGTTAAAGCAAACTGACTTTGCTTTGGCACCGTTACCGGTGTGACCACTTCCGGACGCGACTTCATTCTTTTGGAAATCGGCGCAAATATAGCCCACACAATTCCGGCCACAAAAATAAAAACGCAGATAAAAAAGATGATGGCGGCAATTCCTTCCAACCCATTACCAGGAAAAATTGTTTTATTGGCTAAAACAAAAAAATCCAATAATAATAAAATTATTGAACCGATGATGAGATGAGAGGGGTGAATTTTCATAGTTTCCTAAACTTTTTGCAAAACCACTGACCGAAATTTGCAATCCACAATGGCTTTATACCCAAACTTGGTCAATAAATTAATACCAGCCAAAGGTGAACTTTCGGAAATTAACACTTCAACATATTTTGTTTCTCCCTCCATTGCCGCAACTGCCAGAGCAACCGGCACGTCAACCACATCACCATTGGCAATCTGCGTCTTGGTAACACCAGCAACTTTCACACCGAGTTCTTCGGCTATTTGGGGCGTCACTTGCAAATCTCCGGTAAATCCAGTGTCCAAAATAACAAAAGGAACTTGCACTGATCGTACCCAAGCCACGACCACTTTAATCCATGGCGTATTTTCAACAAACCCTCCTTTTATCATAAATTATTTATGCTTAAATGATCTGACCGTTGTTTCAGCAGAATCAAAACCTATTTTAACAACATAAAATACTTTATCAGGGTGATGCTCTCGCGCCAATCTTAACGCCTCAGCACTGGTTTCGCCCAAATATACACCCTTACTATCAATGTCAATGGCCAAAAATTTTCCACGTTCTTGGGGATCATATTTTACCTTGATCTGTTCATAAATTTTTTCTCCCTCATCAGCAATTTTCTGGATATCGGCTTTGTTAATGAACTCTTCATCGTTACTCATAGATAGCTAGTTAAAAGGAAAATTATATAATCAGTATATCATAAAGATTAAAAAAATGAATAATTTTATAATACTCCTAACGACCTTAGGAAAAGATAAATTTAGAGTAAAATTTTGATAAAAAGACCCCTGTTGGATGCGGAAGGGGCGAGATTCGAACTCGCGATGGCTTGCGCCAAACCGCCTTTCCAGGGCGGCGCCATAGACCAACTAGGCGACCCTTCCAGTTTGCCTAAACTTCGTAAGTAGCTGAAGTTTTCCGCTTAATCTTATGCCAAAACAAAGCCAAAGTCAACCCGATCACAACCGCAATCATCCCCCACTGCGCCGGAGTCAAATAAAAATACCGGACATCAGCGCCGGGCAAATCGCTGGCACGCAAAAAATCCAGAAAAAATCGCACCACCGCATAACCCAAAAAAGACAAACCAGCCGCCAAGCCCCAACGAATTTTTACCAATTTCTTAAACAGCACAAAGAAGATGATAAAAAGTCCAAATCCAAGTATAGAATCCATGAGTCCCAGATCAAATCTGGCTCCGCCCGGATAATTCACAGCCAAAAAGAAATTTGTCAGCTTTCCCGGATGATCATTTATCATATAACAACCAATCCGGCCAATTCCCCACCCCAGCCACAAACTCACGGCCGCCACATCAAAATACGGCAGAAGTTCGCGCCAGGAAAATTTTTTTATTTTTGCAAAAATCCAAACTGCCATTAAGGCGCCCACAAACCCGCCCAAAGAAGACGCTCCGCCATTCCAAAATTTTATAATCTCCGCCGGATGCAAAACATAATAATACGGCTCATAAAAAACTACATGAAAAACGCGCGCCATAATAAACGCGCCAATCACTGCCCAAGTAGCCAAATCCAGCATCACCACTTCGGAAAGTATATACTTTTGCGACAACTTATACGCCAAAATAATGGCCGCCACCAAACCCAAAGACACCCATAGTCCCCACACTTGTATAGGGACCGGGCCTAAATCAATTGTGCTGAAATGAAAATACGGAAGCATTTTATTTACGATGTGAGTGAGAGAAGAGCAAATGTTTTTGCTCTTCTGAACGAACGAGTAAATATATCCCGCAGGGTCTACTTTTTTAAGTATGGCAAAATTTCGTCCGGCCGATTTATCAATCGCAAATAATCTTCATCCAATTGGGAAATGGTTTTATACTCCTGATGCAAATTATGAATAATATCCAAAAGCGGCTGCCAAAATTCCTGGCCATATAACAAGGTTGGTATCGGCGCAATTTTTTTGGTTTCCTGCAAAGTGAGCATTTCAAACAATTGATGCATTGTGCCGAATCCGCCCGGAAAAAACACAAACGCCTCGGAGGGCGCGGTGATAATTAATTTTCTCACAAACGGAAAGAAAAAACTGATTGATTTGGACAAATAACTATTTATTCGTTCTTTTCCTTCCACGCGCATGGTGATGCCGATGCTCTCTCCGTTTTTTTCAAATGCGCCCTTGTTAGCCGCTTCCATGATGCCCGGACCGCCGCCGGTCAAAGTTAAGTACTGATGCTGTGCTAAAAGTTTTCCCATCTCATAGGCCGCGTTGTAATAGGTCGTACCCGGCAAAATGCTTTTCGTTCCCAAAATAGTTACGTCGCGGGAAATTTTTGTCAAAAATTCAAAACCGTCAACCAGTTCGGCCATAATCCTGAAAATCCGCCAATCAAGTCCGCCCTGGCACAAGGGGCTATCATCCCCCACTTTACAAAAATTGGAGCGATCAGAAGATGTTTTAATTATTTCAAAGGCCTCTTCGGCAGTGCCAACAATATGCCACTTATCCAGATCAGCTTCGTTTATGGCGTGTATTTCTTTGGAGGATTTATTCCGCAAAAAATCAACCACCGGCTGCCAAAACTCGCGGCCGACTAAAACCACGGGCACTTTTTCCATATGCCCCATTTCCATAGAATCAACCACTTCAAAAAATTCATCAAACGTGCCGAATCCGCCCGGAAAAAACACGAAAGCATTGGCCGGCGACGTCAGCATCACCTTGCGGGTGAAGAAATAATAAAGAGCGATTGATTTTTTTACGTAAGGGTTAACCCGCTGTTCCAGCGGCAGTTGGATATTTAAGCCGACTGATTCGCCGCCGGCTTCAAACGCACCTTTGTTGGCCGCTTCCATGATGCCCGGACCGCCGCCGGTAATGGTGGTAAATCCGTTCTTGCCCAACAACTTTCCCAGCTCTTCCGCAATTTTGTAATATTTATTATTGCTCGGGATGCGGGCCGAACCCAAAATGGTAACCTCTTTGGAAAAGCCGGCCAAAAATTGATAACCTTCCACAAACTCGGTCATGACTTTAAAAATTCTCCAGCTGTCGCGGTAGTTGACCACTTCACCGGCAGTGGCAATAGGAGGGGCCAGAAGCGCCGGAACCGCGTTTTTTTCTTTGGTAGCTTTGGGCATAAACAAAAATTATTGTTCAAGTTTGTTGCCAATATTTAAAACGATTTCCTCTTTCAGACGCGGGCCGGTAATTTGCACCCCGACCGGCAGACCGGCAGAATTTTTTTCCGCAAAAACGTTTAAAGCCGGCATACCCGCCACGGCGGCCGGAGAAACCATTACGTCAGCCATATACAGAGCGAGCGGATCGTTAATTTTTTCACCAATGCCAAAAGCCGCAAACGGCGAAGTTGGTGTAATCAGTGCGTCAACTTTTGTAAACACCTCGTCAAAGTCCTTTTTAATCAAAGTTCGAACGGTCTGCGCTTTTTTGTAATATGCGTCATAATAGCCGGCCGAAAGCGCGTAGGTGCCAATTAAAATTCGGCGCTTTACCTCTTCCGGGAAACCTTGCTCGCGCGAACGGGCATATAAATCATATAAATTTTTATTTGGTTTGCGCACGCCGTAACGAACACCATCTAAGCGTCCCAAATTTGAACTGTCTTCGCTGGGAACAATAATATAGTAAACCGCGATTGAATATTTGGTGTAGGGCAAACTGACATCAACAATTTTACAGCCCAACTTTTTTAATTTTTCAATTTGTTTAAAAGTGATGGCTTTGACTTCATCATCCAAACCCTCGGCCTCAAAATATTCTTTGGGAATGCCGATTTTCATGCCTTTCAAATCTTTTTCAATAGTTTTTGTATATTTTGGGACTTTGTCCGTCACGGTCGTGGCGTCAAGCGGATCATTGCCGGCGATTAGTTCCATAACCAAAGCCGTGTCGTAAACGGTTTTCGTAATCGGACCGACTGTATCCAAAGAAGAACCCATCGGCATAATTCCGTATCGGGAATTGCGACCATAACTTGGACGCAGACCGTCAACTCCGCAAAAACTGGCGGGCTGGCGAATTGAACCGCCGGTATCTTCGGCAATGGAATAAATACACATGTGATCAGCCACGCTGGCCGCCGACCCGCCCGATGAACCGCCGGCCACTTTGGTTAAATCGTGCGGATTTTTTACCGGACCATACATGCTGTTTTCATTGCTGGCGCCGTGGCCGAAGGCGTCACAATTTGTTTTGCCGATTAAGACCCCGCCCTGCGCCCGGATTTTTTTTATCACCGTGGCATCGTAAGGCGGAATATAATTATCCAAAATTTTGGCCGAGCCGGTTGAACGCACGCCGGCCGTGCAAATCGCGTCTTTTACAGAAAATGGAATGCCGGTTAAAACCGTGGCCTCACCTTCAGCAATCAAACCATCGGCCACTTCGGCATCTTCCAAAGCGCCTTCTTCGTTTATAGTGATAAAGGCATTTATCTCTTTATTTCTTTTTGAAATTTTTTTTAAGCAGGCCTCGGTGAGTTCAACTGAAGTAAAATCGCCTTTTTTCAAGCCCTCGGCCGCTTCTTTAATTGTCAGTTCGTTTAAGTTCATATGGGCGCTGATTAATTTTCCTCTTCAGCAAAAACGGCGGGCACTACTAGTTCATTTTCCCGCACCTCCGGCATCTGCCCGATTAAGTCCTTTTTAATTTCACTATCTCTTGGCACATCCTCGCGCACCACATCTTCCAAACCCGTCACCTGCGAAGTTTGTTCCACGCCTTTGGTATTAACCTCATTTAAAATTTTCATATAATCCAAAACCGCGGAAATTGTTTCCGCGTGGCGCTTTTCCTCTTCGGCTGTTAAATTTAACCGCGCCAAAGTGGCAATCTTCTTTACCTCTTCTATCGAGATGGACATAATGGCTATATTTTACTGGAATTACAAGAGTTTGGCAAATGACAAGTTTTAAAAAAAGAAGCTCCGCACGCGAACGCGCACGGAGCATGTCTGACCTCATTCGTCATTTGTTTTCTCGCCTACCCCTCCACGAACACAGTCCCAAACGTCAGACGTTCGCCTTCCGGCGTCCGGATTCCCTCCTGGATCTGCTTGTGCCACTGGTTCTTGGCCCGCCACCAGTCAGCGCTTCTGACTTTGGTGTTGTGCCAATGTCCATTGCGCCAAATCAAATAGTGGGCCTTGTGCCTCCCGGGTTTTCTGGACATCACCCGCAGTACTTCGCCTACAAAGCGTGGAGCAATACCATCAGCTGTCTGCATTATCTTGACTAAAGCCATGAGGTTGCCTCCTCTTTGGAAAACTTTTTGCCATTATTTAACCACTAGAAGAAGAGTTTGTCAATTTTGGGGCTGTGGAAAAGGTAAACATCACCGCCGCTATAGCCGCCATAATCCCGCCAAAATAAAACGGCGCGCTCGGGCTAACTTTTGTCCACAAAAGTCCGGCGATGATTGAAGCAAATAACACACAAATTCCAACGACCATCTGCTGGGCGCCAAAAGCCGTACCGGATTTTTCCGTCGGTACCATCGTTGACATATAAGCGCGGCTTATTCCGTCGGTCAGGCCTATGTAAATTCCATAAAGAGGAAATAAAATCCAAATAAATACCGGGCTCTGAATAAACCCAAACAACAGATAAACAATCGCAAACAGCCAAAGCCCGACTGCTAAAACTTTTTTCGGGCCGATTTTGTCGGTAATCACTCCGGCCGGGTATGAGAAAATAGTGTAAGCAATATTATACAAAACATAAGCCCCCACCGTGAGCGTTACATCCAAGCCCAAATTCTGCGCCCTTAAAATCAAAAACGCGTCCGAACTGTTGCCAATGGAAAAAATCAGCATGATCAGTAAAAAATATTTAAAAGACGGACTGAAATCAGACCACTTAAATTTTAAAACTGCCGGCACCTGCGCCGGCAACACAGCTTCTCTCTTTTTTTCTTTAACCAACAAAATCAACAATAACACACCGATAACCGAAGGAATGGCAGCCAAGAAAAATACATTGCGGTAATTTTCAGAATAGATGTCCACCAAAATCAAAGCCAGAATCGGGCCGATCACCGCGCCCATACTGTCCATGGAGCGGTGCAAACCGAATGCCCGCCCGCGTTGCTGTGGCTCCACACTTTCCAAAATCAAAGCGTCGCGCGCGGCTACGCGTGTGCCTTTGCCGAAACGATCAATAAACCGGGCAAATAAAACAAACGGCCAGCTCTGGGCCAAACCGATTAAAACTTTGGCGATTCCCGATAAAGAATAACCAATGGTGACAAAAATTTTTCTCTTCTTCAGTTTATCTGAAATCCAGCCGGAAAATAATTTAAACAAACTGGCGGTGGACTCGGCCACCCCTTCAATCAAACCGATAATCGCCACCGGCGCGCCCAAAATGGTTTTCAAAAAAATCGGTATGATCGGATAAATCATTTCCGAAGAAATGTCGTTAAATAAACTCACCAAACCCATGGCCACCACGTTTCTTGGCATCTTCATATGTCCTGGAGATTTTATTTTTGCTGCAGGTCTTTCTTTTTTTGTTCGTATTCTTCTTTATTGATTTCACCCTTTGCGTATCTCTCGTCCAAAATCTTGAGAGCGCTGTTTCCTTCCGGCTCATGAAACCGGCCATAATATCCGCCTCGCATTCCGGCTCTGCGCACCAGCGACACAATCGCCCAAACAATCACGACCCAAAAAATAACTATAAGAATCATCATAATTATGCCTCCTGATCCAAAATTCATTCCCCAACCATTGTAATAGTATGGATACATCATAGAATTATACTATGTATCTACATTATCATTCTCCGAAAATTCCCGTCAAATCGGCACAGCTAAACTTTAATGTTCTTTAATTCTCTTCGCATGGTTCTGTAATCCGGAAAAGTTTTTGCCACCAAGGCCCAAAATCTTTTTGAATGGTTCATCTCACCCAAATGACACAATTCATGTACCACCAGGTAGTCAGCCAAGTGATTAGGTAAATATACCACCTTATAATTAAAATTCAAATTTCCTTTTTTGGAACAGCTCCCCCATCTGGTTTTTTGATTGCGAATGCTGATCTTTCTGTATTTAAACTTATAAATCTCGTTAAAATTTTTTAATTTCTCCAAAACTAAATCATACGCCCGGCCGCGCTGGCGTATGAATTCTTTTTTTGGCAGAAGACGCTTGGTTTTAGTTTTGAACCAAAATAGACGCCGACCCGCCGCCGTTACAAGTAATATAATATGTTCCGGCCTTATTCGGCGCGGTAGCAATTGCATAGCCATAAGCTCCAACCGTAAATGTCTGATATTGATAAATCGCAATTTTGCGTGAAAAACCATCACGATTGTCAAGCATGAATTTTTTGCCTTTCTTCATGGTTAAAGAACCGGGAGAAGCATGACAATCAACAAACTGAAAATAATAGCCGGAATTTTTATAAATCTTTAAGGCATCAAGGTATCTTTGGGTGGCGGAAATCGGGGTAGAAACCTTGGTTGTGGATTTTTTCGCAGCGTTTGGCGTGCTGGTCGGAGTTGAGGTTGGGACAACGGCTGATGTCAAACTTGAAGTCGGGTTTAGACCTTGTTCATTTTGGTTGGGTGTGCCAATAGGCGTCTGACCATTTTTCCAAAACAAATAGACAATCAACAAAACTGCCAAAATCCCCAATCCGATTACCCAATACTTTTTATTATTGTCATGCATATTTTCTGTAGGCGTAGGTGTAGGTGTTTGCGTTTCCATAATATATAAAAAATTAAAACTTACTTAAAATGAAACCTGATTTAGTGTAGCAAAAAAACACGCTTGAGGCAAGTATTTTAAAAAAACAGCCCGGTCGCATTATTTGCGATGGGCTGCTTTTCCGCCTTTCCGACCGGCTCGACGGGCTTCTTCGGGTGTAAATTCATGCGCCGTCCCTCTCTGATGCGCGGCTTGTCCGCCGATACGGGCGATCTCCCGCTGTCTGGTCGGACTCATGGAGGCGAACCCTCTTTTGCTTTTATTGGTAATTGTATATTCCATAATAGAAATTTTATAAACCTTTATAATTCATACCTAACTGGTATATATTTCTATTATCCAACATGGCCGACACGTTGTCAAGGCACGGGCTTCTTAAAATAATTGACGGCGAATGAAATCAGCCGAAATAACAAAATCAAAAATGTCAGCCAAAAAATGCCTAGGGCAATTCCGGCCAAAACATCGCTTAACCAATGCACGCCCAGATACACGCGGCTGAAACCGATTAAAATAAAAAGAAAGATATTGACGCCGATGTATAGGGCTTTTAAAATTTTATTTTTAAAATAATCTTTAAAGGCATAGATCAGCAGGCCAAAAAATATGGTTGAGAGCACTGCGTGTCCGCTCGGGAAGCTATACCCCGATACGAAGAGCAGCTCCACCGGCGGCCGCGGCCGGTGAACCCAAGATTTTATCAAAATATCAAACAGCGTTCCGCCGGCTAAACTGAAAAAAAATAAAAGCGCATAATACCATTTCTTTTTTATAATCAAAAATACCAGTAACAACAAGACCAGCGCCAGCAATGTATAGGGGCTGGCGACAAAAGTTAAACCCAGCATTATTTTATTTAAAATCGCGCTATGGAGAAAAACCATTTTTTGATTCACCCAAAGATCAATTTTGGTAATCAATTCACCGTCAACTACATCTTCGGTGATTTTTGAAAACAAATATATACAAATCACGTTAAAGGAAATGGCGTAAATATAATATTTTTTAAAAATATGCCGGCGTTTATTGATGAAATGATAGCCGTAAATCATAAACAATCCGGCCACTATTCCCCAAAAAACTATGCGTCCGATATATTTTGAAGCGACCGCATAGCTGGCGCCAAAAATATAACCGATCAAGACCGAGGAAACGGCCCAGCTGATGCCGCCGATGAGGTTAAAAAACAAAAATTTTGCTAGCGGTATATCGGACAGGCCGGCGGCAAACGGGGCAAAAGATCTGGTAATTAAATTGAATCTGCCGATAATGAGTGTTTTGCCGGTATGGGTTTCCACCAACTTTTTTGTTCTTTCCAAATATTCTTCTTTGAAAAAGAAATACTTGCCGTATTTTTTTACAAAATTATAGCCGTATCTGCGTCCAATCGCATAACCCGCCAAATCACCGGCGATGGCGCCCAAAGACGCGACCGCCATCACCATAAAAATATTGAGCAATCCGATATTGGCAAAAAAACCGCCGGCAATAACAACCGTATACCCGGGCAGAAATACGCCGACAAGCGGTATGGTCTCAAGCAAAGCGGATAAAAAAATAATCCAATAACCCCAATGGCCAAGTTGAGATACAATTTGCAATAAATTAGCAATGCTCATGAAGTTATTATAGCAAAACCCTACTTGAGAATAAAGACCTTGTCGCCAACTTTAACTTTCTGCGGAATTGCAATGGCCACGCTTTGCCCCTTTTCGCCTTTGCTGATTTTTTTACTGGCAATTTCCATTGAACAAACTTTGTGTTCAAAATAAGTATGCTGGCCTTCAACTAAAATCGTGTCGTCATTTTTTATCGGACCGTGATTAAGTTTAATTTCCGCCACACTGATTTTGGGATAATACCTAACGACCTCGCCGGCTAAAACTCTTTTTACATGCGAAACATTGTCGGCTTTCTCATAACCGATTCCCTCCCGACCGGGTTGGCTGAAATAAAATCCGGTTGAAAATCCGCGATTATAGACCTTGGCCAATTCTTTCTTCCAGGCGCTTGCTTTGGCTTTGGTCCAAGTGTGAGTTAACGCGGCATCTATTGCCTGGCGATAACATCTTGAGGTCACTTCAATATATTTCGGATCTCGGCGCCGGCCTTCTATCTTAAACGAATCAATCCCCGCTTTGATCAGTTCCGGCACATACTCAATCATGCACAAATCTTTGGCGCTTAAAAAATACTTGCCTTCAGTGGAAATTTGGTTGCCTTCCGGATCAGACAAGATCCATTCTTTCCGGCAGGGCTGGGCGCAGTATCCGCAGTTAGCGGACTTGCCGTATAAATAACTTGAAAGCACACAGCGGCCGGAAATAGCCATACACATCGCCCCGTGGACAAACGCCTCAATTTGAATTTTAGTTCTTTTGCGTAATTTTTTTATGTCCGCCAAAGACATCTCCCGCGCCAAAACCACCCGTTTGGCGCCGAGTTTTCTGTAAAATTCAGCGGTCTGCCAATTGGAAACATTGGCTTGCGTGGAAATAAAAAAATTAATTTTATATTTGCGCGCCATTTCAATTACGGCCGGATCCCAGATAATGAGCGCGTCAACCTTGGCGGCTTTGGCGCGCCTGATAATCGCCTCTGCCTTATCGATGTCATCATTATATATAACCGCATTCAAAGTCAGATACGCCTTGATTTTATACTCATGACATTTGTGCGTGAATTTACCCAATTTACTTAACTTAATCGCCGAGGCCTTGGCGCGCAAATTCAAATCAGACACGCCAAAATAAACGGCGTCGGCATAATCTTTACAGGCCTCTAAACTTGCCCAATCCCTGATAGGGCACATTAACTCGGGTTTTTGCATACTATGCCTGCTCCAGGATAAACTTACGATAAGAAAAGTAGAATAAAGTTCCAAAGGCGACCAGACAGAACGCCAGGCAAAACAGCCAGCCGATGATTGGAATTAGCATTATCACATTTATCATAATGATACCAACAACTGCCGACACCCAGCTAACTTTGTATTCAGGCGAACGGGACAACCATTTGAACACCAAACTGCCCAGAATTATTCCGGCGCCAATATGGGCCAGGATAAAATACAAAGTATAAATCAATCCGGCGATTAAGGCCAGCGGCAAACCCAAAACCGTAATGGCGGCAAAAATCATTGCTACCGGCAAAACCACCATGATAATAAAACCGCGAAGCAGTTCTTTCCAGAAATTAGTGACGGCGTAAACAGTCAAACCGGTAATCCCCTTTCTAAATATTAAGAACAAAATCAAACCGGCAAAAACGGATAGTATCATTTTGAACAACCAGGCGGCCGCAATCGCGGCGACGGTTACGTTCTTTGCCCGCGGTTGTGCTTTGTATACTTGCTCGGTATATTTTGTTTCGCCCTTTATGGTGGCGCCTTGTTCAACGGTGGCCGGCTTCGGGGCCTTGTAAATCAAATTACCGTTTATAACCGCACCGCTGCCGATGGTTAATTTTTCAGCAATCACATCAACATCCTTGCTGATGGTGCCGTTAATTTTAACATCGCTGCCGCGCACCGTAAGCTTACCGTTTACGTTTCCATTAATATTCACCGAGGCGCCGGCCGCATAAACGTCTTTAGAAATATTTGAAGAAATATTTATCTGGGCTCCGGCAACCATAAGTTCCCCGCCCACTGGCGCATTTATATTTATCATTGAACCGGCCACGCGCAGATCATCACCGACATTACCGAAAATATTTATAGCCGCACCCGCGATATACAGGTCTTTGGTGGTAGTGCCTAAAGCAGAAATATTACTGCCCACTAAAAATGCGTCTCCATTCACATTGCCGTCAATGGTCAAATTTGATCCGGCCGCGTAAAGGTTGTCATTTATGCTTTGATTTTTAGAAAGCGTGTACTCCTGGCCGCCTTTAAATGTTGCGGCCATGGTTGGGCTGGCTAACACGATAGACACCAGCACGCTGATTGCTAAATAAGCTACTTTTTTCATACCGATTAATTAAATGAATTAAAAAACGCTTGTTTGATTCATTACTATATTATATCTCTTCTATAGGTTTTGTAAAACCTATTGACTTGTGGCCTGAATTTAAATATAATATTGGGCAGTTCAATATTCCGAGGTAGCGCAGCGGTAGCGCAGTTGGCTGTGAACATAAACGCAGCTTCCAGTGGCAACACTGGTTGAAAAATGAGGTGAATTGCGGGAAGCCTAAATTCTAAAAAGAACAAGGTAATCCGCAGCCAAGTCCCGACTTAGTTGGGAAAGGTTCAGAGACTATCCTGAAAGGGAGTACTTTCCGCCTTCGGGTGGATGGGAAGCGCCTCAGTCCCCACGCGGGATATGATATAGTCCACCCCATTAAGAAATTAATGGATAAGTGTAACCAATTGGTCGTGGGTTCGAATCCCACCCTCGGAGCGAACAAAAATAATGGCTTAACAAAGCCGATATTATTTATACCCCTTACAAGAGGCAAACACATTTTATTGAAAAGCGATATAATTAGTGTTAATATAGAACCGATCAAAAATTTGTTTTACCTATGTTATACCTTATCGGCGGCGCACCACGCGTTGGAAAAAGCATTATCGCCAAACAGCTCATGAAAGAAAAAGGGATTCCATGGTTGTCAACCGATGTTTTGCGCAGTATTTGTTATGATTTAACTCCCGAGGAATTACGCGAAGAACTCTACCCATATGTCGGTGTCACGGATAATGACATCGTTTTTTCCCAACCACTTGATGTAATTGTAAAACAACAAATTACCGAGGCAGAATCAATGAAACCTAGTATAGAAACATTTATAAAACACCAGATCGATGTTCGTGAGAACTTTATCCTTGAGGGGGTCCATTTATTGCCAAAACATATTGCCGATTTTTATAAAGAAAATCCTGAACTGCAAGATCAGATAAAAGTTTTATTTATTGTTGATACTGACCCGGAAAACATCTTAAAAGGATTACAGATGAATACTAGCCATTTTGATTGGTTAAGCGGTGCAAAACCAAATACGTATCGCGCGGTTGCGGAATTCGTGGCCAAATTCAGTAAATATATTGAAGAAGAGGTTAATAAATATGATATGATTCTATACTCAAGAACCAGTGACTTCGTGATTGATATAAAAAATTGCTCTGAACTCATGGCGGGGTAAAGTCAAACAAGTTCTAACGTCCAAGCACAACCGGAGCTCTTGAAAACCACTTTTAATAAAAGTGGTTTTCTGTTATTATTAAAAATATGAAAATTAAAAATACTCTTTACGTGACCAATAGAAAAGATTGGCGAAATTGGCTAGTAAAAAATCACAAAAACAAGAAAGAGATGTGGCTCATATATTACCGGAAAAAAACTGGGAAGCCCCGCATTTCATATGATAACGCGGTCCTGGAGGCTCTTTGTTTTGGATGGATTGATAGTATTATCAAAAAGATTGATAAGGAACGTTTTGCGCAACGATTTTCACCGCGCAAATCAAAGAGCGGGCTTTCACAAATGAATAAAGAGCGCATACGTGAACTTATAAAAGAAAAGAAGATGACGAAACGGGGACTTGAGGCAATCGCGCATGTATTCAATCCAAAAACAGACACGGCTGATAAATTTTTGATTCCTCAAGATATTTTGAAAGCATTACAAAGGAACAAAAATGCTTGGAAATATTTTCAAAAAATGCCGCCTTCATATCAGCGTATCAGGATCGCGTATATTGAAGACGGTAAGCGGCACAGTATGGATATGTATCAAAAAGCTCTGGCCCATTTTATAAAGATGACGGCGGTAAATAAACGTTTTGGATTTGTGCGAGAAAGAAGAGACGCTATCGTGTAAAAAAGTTCGGGGCAAACAAATTTACTTCTTTGGAGTGTTCAATTTTTCTTATGTTTATATTCAACCTTCCACGTCAGACCAGGTTTTATTCCGGCTATAGCAGGCAATAAATGATTGAGAAGTTGTTCCGCTGTCATCTGAAATTTATTCCCTTTTGCAGAAATCTTAACCCAACCATCTTTATCCCGAAAATATTTTTCGGTAAATTTCTTTGTACCCATCGATATTATATAACTGTCATTTGTTAACTTCATATTTTAAAGTATATCATAATTGATGTGGAGCTGACAAAAATAATGGCTCAATCAGGTCATTATTTTTATACCCAACATATACAAGTTAGGACCCCTCATTGACAAAACCTGGTTTTTGAGTTATTCTAGTTTGTTCTTTAATTTTTCTGACAACCGAAAGGGATCGGACATGAGATATGTTAACGACGAGGGTAAGGAACACGTTTATCCGGCTACGCCGTTTGACCCCAAAGAAACAAGTAAAGGGTCCTTCGGCGACGCGTCCCACATGCTCCTGCGCCAGTTCAACTTTCCGGAAAAATTCACTCCGGAAAAGGACAGGCTGACTCTGTGCGACCACGACCGTATCATGGAGCGCCACAGCCAGGCGGCGACTGCGATTTTCCGGAAGTACACAGGCAGAGGCGAACTTGCCCTAACAGACTGGCTCAAATCTGCCAATGACGACAAGGTGATGGCACTCTTGCTCGAGCTCATGCAACTGGATCTGCCCGAGCTTGGCGCCATCCACTGGACCGGATACCGCATCTGCTACTCGGTCAATCGGGGCAATGGCTATCCGGTTTACACGCTTGAACTCTTCGTCAAGCGTTCCGAAGACACTAAGGTCTCCACCGCAAACCCCCAGAATCCGAAGAGGAAATAGTCCAGAACCGATCCCAACACTAGTTCCGGCAGGAGGGATGTGCAGCGAGCCACATTTTCACTGCTCGCACATTCCAAAAGCAACTTTCTCTGAAGGTTGTTTTTGTTTACAAATTAAAAAAATGCCGTGTCCGTAAAATAACTATATAAAAAATAGTCGACAGTAGGATTTATCAACTCTAAGCCTAAATTATCATCTAATAGACAAAATTAAAATAACCCCCTGGCTCTTTCAAAGGTGAGCCGAGAGGATTCGCGAAGATCCGGGGGTGGAACATCTTCGGGCAGGAGAACCTGGATCTCGCGGTACAGGGTCTCTTCCCTGTTCTTTCTATATTATTGAATAAATTATATATTTTTATTATAATAATAACATATGAATATATTAATATTTTTTTTATCGGCATCCTTTCTTTTGGGTCTAATTCTTGAATTTAAAAACAAAAGCTCTAAATGGAGAGGATTCTCTTTGCCAATTAGGCAATCTTCCCTTGGCGTCCTCTTATTTTCAATTGTATTACTGTGCTACTTTATCTTGAGTGATTCTGGTGTGCGCTACAGCGCAACTTTGATTTACATTGTTTCAAGGGTCGCTTTACTTTTTGCGATTCTTTTATTAGTTTCCTTATTAGGCATATTAATTGGCGCTACATTGGAAAAAATATTACAAACTACCAATAAGTGAATCCACACTCAAAAATGGAGCCAAAAATCGCCAACCAGGCGATTTTCTGTTATAATTATCAGATAAAGATAATAATATATAAAATATGGAAATCGCAATCTACCTGGCAAAATTCTGGGGCAGTCTTTTTATGATTCTCGGCGCAATGTCTGTTGGCGCAAAATTTTTAGGGAGAATTATAGAATATACCGAAGACAAAACCATTACTATCTCTACGGGATATATCACGTTTTTATTGGGATTAATCACCGTGGTTTTACATAATGTTTGGGTTGCCGACTGGAGGGTCGCCATCACAATTTTAGGATGGATTACATTATTCAAAGGAGTTGAAAAAATCGGCTTTCCTGATCGCGTTAATAAAAAGGCCCAAATGTTCAAAGGCGGGCAGGTGCTTTGGGGCGGCGTCATATTTCTTATAGGCGCTTGGTTCTTCTGGATGAGTTTTAAATAAACTCTTGCTAATGAGGGCATTGTTTTTGTTTAAACAAGGTGTATACTAAGAAACATGTTAGCCCTATCCGTAGAAAATCTAAAAAAAATCTACCGTGAAGTGGAAGCCGTCAAGGGCGTCAGTTTTAGTGTGGCTGAAAAGGAAATTTTCGCCCTTATCGGCCCCAATGGCGCCGGAAAATCTACCACTTTAAAGATGCTGGCCACCATTTTAACCCCAACTTCGGGCAAAGCCGAAATTTACGGTTTTGATGTTACCAAACAAGCCAATGAAGTCAGAAAAATCATCAGCTATCTGCCGGAAGAAGCCGGCGCTTACAAAAATTTAAGCGGCAAGGATTATTTGCAGTTTATGGCCGCAATTTACACGGACGACACCAAAAAACAAAAAGAGTTTATGGAACTGGGCACTCAAATTGCCGATCTCAAAAACCGGCTCAAAGATAAAATCAAAACTTACAGCAAAGGCATGACCAGAAAACTTTTACTCGCACGCACCGTGATGAACCGTCCAAAACTGGCGATACTGGACGAACCGACCTCCGGGCTGGATATTGTCAACGGTTTGGAGATCCGCAAAACTATCCGGCAAATGGCCGGCCAGGGTATGTCGGTCCTGTTATCCTCCCACAATATGCTGGAAATAGAATTTTTATCCGACCGCGTCGGCATCATTGCCCAGGGTCAGCTTATGGAAATCGGCACTCCATCGGAACTGAAAGCAAAATACGGCGCCGCCAATCTGGAAGAGGTCTTTATGAAATTATCCCACGCCTAACATGAAAAAGTTTTACATTTTAGTTAAAAAAGAAATCAAAGAGCTCCTGACCATACAGATGATCGCTCCCTTGATTATGGTGGTGATAGTTTTTGTCTTCATCGGCAAAACAGTCGGTAAACAAGTCGCCCAGACCGCGCAGAGCAATACCCCGATCGCGGTGTTGGATTTGGATAATTCAAAAAGTTCCAAAAATTTGGAGGATGCTTTAAAAAATAACCACTTTGACATAACCGTCTATCAAAATCTTTCCGCGGATGAAGCGGTAGCCAGAGCCAGAAGCGACAACGAAAAATCCCTGGTGGTCATACCGGCCGGGTTTGAACAAAATCTGAACAACCAAAAAACTACCCCCCTGCCCATCTACACCATCATGACCAATTTTTCCTTTACCGGTTCCAGAGGCAGCCAGAATCTGGCTATTGCCCTTGCGGCCATTAACGAAAACCTAAACAAGAAACCGGCGGAAAAACTGTTACAAGAGGATGACTATGTAGTAATTGGCGACCGACAGGCGCACGTTTCTCCGGCCGCAATCAGCGGATATATTTCTTCCCAAACCACCTTTATCCCGATTGTGTTATTTTTGGTAATCGTTTTCGCTTCCCAGTTGATCGTAACCTCTATTGCGACCGAGAAGGAAAATAAAACGCTGGAAACCCTGCTTTCCAGTCCGGTATCCAGACGGTCACTGGTCGCCGCCAAATTGGTGGGCGCGGGACTGGTGGCACTCCTGACCTCGGCTATTTATCTGGTTGGGATGCGCAGTTATATAAACGGCATAACCGGCAGCACTGGCGGAGGCACAAACGCTGCGATCCAGGCGGCAGCCGTCCAACTCGGGCTCGTTTTTAACAGTACCGATTATATTCTGCTGGGCTTATCCCTATTCTTTGGAATTTTAGTTGCCCTGTCTATCGCGCTGATTCTGGGATCATTCGCCCAAGACACCAAGAGCGCCCAGGGCATTATCAGCCCCCTCATGTTGCTCATTATGTTGCCATATTTCATGATAATGTTTTTGGACTTGAACACTATTTCGCCCGCTTTAAAATATTTGATTTATATTATCCCCTTCTCCCACCCATTTTTAGCCGCGCCGAATTTAATGCTGGGCCAGTATTACAATATCTGGTTAGGAATCGGATATATGGCAATACTGTTTTTAATATTTGTAATCATTGCCGCCAGGATTTTCGCTTCCGACAAAATCCTGACTCTGAATTTGAATTTTAAAAGAACAAAAAGAGGAAACCAAATATAGTTATGCTCGGTCTGGCTAAACTTGAATTAAAAATTTTTAAAAAACTCAACACGCCCATAAAAATCCAAAATTTTCTGGATACTTTTCCGATAAATTGGGAAAAAAAAGGCGAAACATACATGTCGCCCAGACGGGCACTTAAAGCGCGCAAAATTCATTGTCTTGAAGGGGCGCTGTTAGCGGCCACGGCTTTGTGGATTAACGGAGAGCAACCGCTACTTTTAGATCTTAGCGCTAAAGGGGATGAAGACCATGTGGTGGCACTCTACAAACGCAACGGCCATTTCGGAGCGATAAGTAAATCCAATCACGCTACCTTGCGTTTCCGCGATCCGGTTTATAAAACCGTGCGCGAATTGGTTGTGTCATATTTCCATGAATATTTTGATAATAAATATTACAAAAAGCGGCTGGTTGGTTTTTCCAAACCGCTTAATCTAAAAAAATTTGGCGATAAGTGGGTTACCGCCAAAGAAGACCTGCATTATTTGGTGGATGCGTTAAACGACTCTCCACACAAAAAAATTTACCCACAAAAGAACGCAAAATTCATCCGCCGGGCGGACAAAATGGAACGCCAGGCAGGCCGATTGAAAGAATGGAAAAAATCTCATCCACGGACTTGACTGCTTTTAAATATTGCTACTTTAAGGTATAATTGACCTATCTTATTTATTAATATTTCGCATATGGCCAAAAGGATCACTGGATACACCAAGAGAAAAAAATCAAAGCGTTCTCCCAAAACAAAGAAACGCCTGGCAATTAAGAAACTCATGCTTGAACAAAAGGCCTTGAGAAAAAAACATGGGCAAAGCTCTAAATAAAATCAAACGCTCCCTAAAAATTTTCGGTCCGGGAGTAATCACCGGCGCGGCCGACGATGATCCGTCCGGCATTGCCACTTACACTCAAACCGGAGCGCAATTCGGTTACGGCCAACTTTGGACAGCCCTGTTAACACTCCCCTTTTTAACGGCCATTCAAGAGGCCTGCGCGCGCATCGGCGCCGCCACCGGCAAGGGTTTGGCCAAAATAATCAAAGAAAATTACAGCAAAAAAGTATTATACGCGGTGGTCTTGCTGGTTCTGGTCGCCAACACCATCAATATCGGCGCTGACATCGGCGCCATGGCCGCGGCCACCCGGCTGATTATTCCAATTAACTTCACCATTTTGACGCTCGGTTTTACCGTGTTGATTTTAATTTTGGAGATTTTCACTTCCTATAAAGTATACTCGCGCATCTTAAAATGGCTGGCTTTAACTTTGCTGGCTTACCCGATAACGGTTTTTATTGTCAGTCAGCCCTGGAAAGAAATTGCGGTGGCCACTTTTTTGCCGCACATTGAATTCAGTTTTGCTTTCTTCTTTATCATCACCGGAGTTCTGGGCACAACCATTTCTCCCTATATGTTTTTTTGGGAGGCCTCCGAAGAAGTTGAAGAAGAAAAATCCAAACATCTCTTGCGTAAAGATAACCAACCCGCCATCACCGGTCGATTTCTTAAAAGATTACGCTGGGATAACTTTATCGGCATGTTTGCCTCACAGTTTGCAACCTGGTGCATCATCGTCGTGGCCGCAACGGTTTTACATCAAAATGGCATTACCAATGTCAGCACCGCGGCCGACGCGGCCAAGGCCTTGGAACCACTGGTGCAAACATTCCCCTACGCCGGCCTTCTGGCCAAAATTATTTTCGCCGTCGGCATTATCGGCTTGGGACTGTTAGGCATTCCGGTATTATCCGGTTCGGCCGCTTATGCTTTTTCCGAGGCCGTCAATTGGAAAGAAGGGTTGAATTTAAAATTAAAAAAAGCCCATGGTTTTTACGGAGTTATCACCATCGCTACGCTGGTGGGGCTGATTATTAATTATCTTGGCATTGATCCGATTAAGGCCCTGATTTTTACCGCTGTTTTCAACGGCGTAACTTCCGTGCCGCTCATATATCTGATCGCCAAAGTTGCCAGAAACAAAAAAGTGATGGGTGAACATAGAAGCGGCGGGCTTTCTAACACGCTTGTCTGGCTGACATTTTGCATTATGGCCGCTTCGGCCCTGGCCATGTTTTATTCTATTCTATTGCCTTTTATCCAGAAATGAGCTAAACTTTAGCTATAACTAATAATATTTTTAATATAATCAATTTTCTATGGGCAATTTTAATCGGGATGGCGGCCGAAATTTTGGTAAAGGCGGCGGCAACAGGCCAATGTTTAAAGCCACTTGCAGTAAGTGCGGTAATGAATGCGAAGTGCCTTTCAGGCCAACCGGCGACAGGCCAGTTTTTTGCAACAACTGTTTTAAAGCTCAAGGCGGAAACGCCGGCGGCGGCAGACCAGAAAGAAGTTTTGGCGGTAACAGGCCAAAATTTACCCCCAGCCATAATACCGGCGGCAACAATAATCCCGCTCAATTTAAGTCACAATTTGACGCATTAAACGCCAAATTGGACAATATTCTAAAAATACTGACCCCGACCCCGGCCGCAGCTAAGACAAAAACTACTGCTAAGAAACCGGCTAAAAAGGCGGCTGCCAAAAAGAAAAAGTAGTGAAAAGCCCCTTCATTCAACTCGGCTATTGACTTTTTCGTTGTTTTGTGCTATACTATTTCCATACCAGAATAGAAATGTAGTGAATTTCTGTTCAGTATACTTTATTCATTACATTTTATCATCTTATGAAAGGTGCAATCAAAACCATTATTGGAGACAAAAATTTTGGTTTTATCACTCCTGAAGACGGTAGCAAAGATATTTTCTTTCATGCCACCTCACTTTCAGGTGTTGAATTCAGCCAGTTAAAAGCCGGCGATGTAGTAAACTTTGACGTCGAAGATTCTGAAAAAGGACCTCGCGCCGCCAATGTGACCTTAGCCGCTTAATATCCAATAACAAAAAACCACCTAACCGGTGGTTTTTTGTATGGCGCACTTCAAAATAACTTTATATGAAAAAACTACGCAACGCCTTCTTATACATCACCAACAACGAAGTCGTATCACGCCATGAAGAAGAATTTGATATTGCTTTCTTTATTATCAACACTATAGCTTCAATTTTTGGAGTTATCATGTTCATTGTTCATAATGAACCGCAATGGATACCCGTCTTGGTGATAGAATATTGCTGGGCCCTGGACAACATGCGTCATAATCGGCCGTAAACCCGACTTCAGATTTGACAGCCATATTTTATTTGGCTACCGTAACTGTATAGACAGTTAATTTTTTAATTTTAAATTATATGGGAAATCGCATTATACATTTTGAAGTTCAGGCCGACGATATCGATAGGGCTAAAAATTTTTATGAAAAAACTTTTGGCTGGAAAATTGAAAAGATGATGGACGAAAAAGACGGCGGCGAAATGAATTATTGGGGGCTCTCTACCGGGCCGGAAGGCACGCCGGGAATTAACGGCGGATTATACAAACGGTCAGATGGTGAAAATAAAATTTATACCTATGACTGCACCATCATGGTGGAAAACTTGGACAAAGCGATAGCAGACGTCAAAAATAACGGCGGAAAAATCACGCATGAAAAATCTGAAATTCCGGAAGTGGGATGGTTCGCGCGCGGCATTGATACCGAAGGCAATACCTTTGGCTTAATGCAACCGACGGGATGGAAACCGAAATAACAGCACGCAGACAAAAACCATAAGCATTATCAAAACGATTGCTCCGCCCGAAGATATATTGAGATAGAAGGAAGCAAGGATACCGAGGAGCACTGAACCGAGCGAAATTATTTCCGCCCAGAATAAAGTTTTTCTAAAACTTTTTTTAAGCTGGAGGGCGGTGACAACCGGAATAACCAAGAGGGCCGAAATCAGCAAAATGCCGATAATGGGAATGGCCACCGCAATCACGGAAGCGGCCAGGATTATAAAGACAATATTTAAAAATCCGACCGGAATGCCGCTGGTTTTTGCTACTTCCTCGTCAAAAGAAATACTGATCAATTCCTTAAAAAAAGAAATCAAAATAACAAAGATAATGAAGCTTAAAATCAAGATAACGGAAATATCAAACGGCTTAACCGTAACAATACTGCCAAAAAGATAGCTGAACAAGTCCACGCTAAAACCGTGGGCCAAGCCGATTAACACAATCGCCAGCGCCAGACCGCCCGATAAAAATATAGACAGCGCGCTCTCACCATAAAGTTTTTTACTGACCCGCAGGCGTTCAATGACCACCGCCGATACGGTTGACACGCCCAGCATTGTCAGCAGTGGATTTATTTTTAACAACAGCGCGATAGCTACTCCGGCCAAAGAAACATGCGAAAGCGTGTCGGCAATTAGAGAATACCGGCGCAAAACCAAAAATATCCCGATAAGCGGCGCGACCGCGCCGATGAGGAGCCCCGCTTCCAGTCCCCTGATAATAAAACCGTAATGAAATATATCCAGCATATTTAGTGATCGTGTAAAATCAGACGCACGTTTTCTCCGTATAATTTTTGCAGATAATCGCCTTTAATAAACTGCTTCGGTTCGCCGTGATAGATCAAAGATTGATTGACGCAAGCCAATTTAGTGGCTTCGTGAGTAACCACGTCTAAATCATGCGACACAAAAATCAGGGTTAACCCCAGCTGTTTGTTTAAATTTTTCAGTAACGCGTAAAATTCTTCCTGATTTTTTACATCAACGCCGACCGTGGGTTCGTCAAGAAATAATATCTCCGGCTCACCGGAGAGCGCCCGGGCGATAAAAACGCGCTGCTCTTGTCCGGCCGACAAATCACCGATTAATCTGTCCTTATATTCCAGCATTTCCACCTGGCGCAAGGCCTTGGCAATAATGGCATCATCTTTTTTATCCAGTCCGCGCAAAAGGCCTTTTTTCCCGTATCTGCCCATGGCCGTGATTTCCCAAACCGTGGCCGGAAAAAGCGGATCAAAGTTTATGGCTTTTTGCGGCACATACCCCAGCTTGGACCAGTCCCTAAATTTATTTATAGGTTTGTCAAAAAGCTTAACCTCGCCGGCGCTGGGCTTTAAGAGCCCGAGCATCACTTTAAGCAGAGTGGTTTTACCGCTGCCGTTAGGGCCGATCATGCCCAGATAATCGCCATGGCAGATATTTAAAGTGATATTTTTTAACACCAAGGTCTGGCCATAGGAGAATGACACATTGTGCAATTCAATTATATTTTTACAATTTACTGACATTGCAAAGCAATTCTTAAATTATTTAAATTATCCGTCATCACCGTAAAATAATTTTTTCCTTGACTGATTTCCGCGTTGGTCAAACCCTCAAGCGGATTTAACACCAGCGTTTGCGCGCCGGTTTCGCGCGCGATCGTATCTGACAATTTCGGACTCGTCAAACTTTCAAAAAAAATATATTTAATATTATTGGTCTTTACGAAATCGGCAACTTCGGTCAATTTTTGCGGCGACGGCTCTTCATCGGGTGAAATACCGGAAATGGCAACCTGGTTTAAGCCGTACTCCTTCGCCAAATAGCCAAAGGCCGCGTGCGCGGTGACAAAATCTTTTTTTTGGCAACTACTTAACCCAGTGCGGTACTCGGCATCAAGCGCATCCAATTTATTTTCTAAATTTTGCGCGTTGGTTTTGTAATAGTCCGCGTTTGTCGGGAAAGCGACAGTCAAACCGTTTAAGATAGCCGCAACTTCATTTTTGGCCAATACCGGATCCAGCCACACATGCGGATCCCCTACGCCGTTATTTCCAGCCACAACCACGGTTGTCTGGGATCCCTTTAACGAAGCCGTCATGCTATCACCCCAAGGTTCCAGTTTTCCGCCATTAATGATCAAAAGTTTACTGTCTTCTATTCTGGCTACATCTTGCGTGGTTGGTTCATAATCGTGCGGTTCGGCTCCGGCCGGAGTTATATTGTACACGCTCGCTTTGTCACCCGCAATCTGGGTGGTAAAAAAATACAAAGGATAAAAAGAAGTGACCACACCTGTTTCCGTGCTGTTTTTAACAGGATGAAATTTATAAAAATAAAAAACTAAGGCCCCAAAAACCGCTAAAATTATTAAGTACCGAAACTTCATATATAAATAGGATACAGAAATTTTACTGCAGAGTCAAGCCAAATCCTCAAGCGGTCTGTTCAATCAGGCACTTTTTAGATATAATGAAAATATATGCTGTTAAAGTATAAAACATATTTAGCCGCGGTGGTTTTAATTTCCGCTGTAATTTTAGTACCAATGGCGCGGGCCGATGAGATAACCGCCAAAACCCAGGAGCGGGATCAACTGCAGGCCCAGCTTGATCAAATTGAAGAGCAAATCGCGATTTATGAAAAAGAACTGGCCCAAACAACCACCCAAAAAAATACTCTGGCCAATAAAATAAAAAAATTAAAATCACAGCAGGCCGCTTTAAAATTACAAATACAAGAAACCACGCTCAAACTGGCTGAACTGGAAAAAAACTTAACAATCACCAATCAGTCCATCAGCGCCAAGGCGGCCAAACTAGAATCCTTAAAAATTGAAATCGCCGGCCTTCTGCGCCAGTTGCATTCTGATAATCAAAACGTTTTGACCATGATTATGACTGCCCGCAGTTTGGGAGACGCCTACGTGCAAGTTAAAAACTATTTTATGCTCACCCAGGCCTTGAGCCAACTTATGGGACAAACAAAAGACGTTAAGGCACAACTGGAAACGCAACGCACCCAGTATGAAGAGCAGCAAACCGACAATGAAAAACTTCTGTCAATAAAATCAATTCAGCAAAATCAATTGGTCACAACCCTGCAGGAGCAAAATTCACTGTTGCAGGAAACCAAAGGACAGGAAAGTTCTTACCAGGCAATTTTAGCCGATCAAAAAAAACAGGCCGCGGCCATTCGCAACCGCATTTACGAACTGTTCAGCATGACCACCCAGATAACCTTCGGCCAGGCGCTTGAGATTGCCAATTGGGCATCAGGACTGACCGGCGTACGTCCGGCGTTTTTACTCGCGATTTTAACCCAAGAATCAAACTTGGGCAAAAATGTCGGCACCTGCAACCGCCTGGGCGACCCGCCGGAAAAAAGCTGGAAAGTGGTAATGAAACCGGAAAGGGATCAGGAACCGTTTAAAAAAATAACAACGGAACTGAATCTTGATATAGATTCCACGCCTGTTTCCTGCCCGATGCATGATGCTAAAGGCAACCAGGTCGGCTGGGGCGGCGGCATGGGGCCGGCGCAATTCATCCCCTCAACCTGGATGGGCTACAAAGATAAAGTTGCGGCCATGACCGGCAAATCACCGGCCAACCCCTGGGATATCAGAGATGCTTTTATTGCCTCGGCCATCAAGCTAAAAGCCGCCGGGGCTGACTCAAAATCCGGAGAGTGGAAAGCGGCCATGATTTATTTTTCCGGCGGTACCAATTCCCGCTACAGTTTTTACGGCGATAATGTGGTTGCCACCGCCAATAAATACCAAAGCGACATAGACCAACTTCAATAAAATGCCAGATCTACACTCGGATGAACAACTCGTAGCCGCTTTTTTGACCGGCGATGAAGCCGCTCTAAATATTTTAATACAAAGATATACCGCCCGGGTATATAATTTTGTGGCACAATATATCGGCCACGGGCAGGACGCCGAAGACACCACCCAGGAAACATTCATCAAGGTTTGGAAGGGCCTGCGCCGATTTGATACGACAAAAAAATTCAAGCCCTGGCTGTTTCAAATTGCCAAAAATACAGCCATTGACTTTCTTCGCAAACGCAAGCTACCCATATTGACCACTGTTGTTGATGATGACGAAAACGCCATCAATCCGGTAGATGTGCTGTCGGATCAAACGCCCCTGCCGCTTGAACAGATGGCTGTAGTTGAACGCGCGGCCATAATCCAAAAAGCCCTTAATTTACTGCCCAACATATATAGTACGGTGATAAATTTATATTACCTGGAAGAGCTGACGCTCGCGGAAATTGCGGAAGTTCTGTCAGAATCACTGGACACGATAAAAAGCCGCCACCGCCGCGCTCTCATCAAACTCCGAGAATTGATACCCAAGGGTGAACAATAAATGCACCTAAAATTCATTTATTTACGTATTATACGTGTATGACAAACCCATTATTTGAACATATCCAGCTTGATTGCCCAAACGGCTTGGCTGAAAAGATTGTCCAAACAATTGAACATAGAAAAATGGTCAACTACTACGCTAAAATTATCATTTTCGGCTTCTTTTCATTAGTGTCTGTTTTTGTGCTCGTAATTGCTTTAAGATCGGAAATTCCGTATATCATAAACTCCGAAGCCGGCAAACTTGTCTCTTTGCTGTTTTCCGACTCATCCATCATCTTAAAATACTGGCAGCAATACTTCCTGTCTCTCATTCAATCCTTGCCGATTGTTTCAATAATTATTGTCGGCATCTCTTTGTGGCTGGTATGCATGTTTGTGTGGATGATGGCACGCGCTTCGCTTGTCCTGATACATCATAATAAAATTAAAAATCACGCTTAAACAAAACATATGAAATCAAATCAAGGCATACAAATTATCAAAGGCATAGTGATCGGATTAGGAGCGCTGATCATAGTGCTGGTCATTTTTTGGGCCGGTATAATGGTCGGCTCGCGCGAAGCCAGATTTAGTTATCAATGGGGTGCTAATTACCATCATTTATTCGGACCTCCGCCCGGACCGCTTCTGGGTGGGGGTGCAGATTTTATGAATCCGAACAGCGCCGCCGGCACTATTATAAAAGTCAGCACCAGCACGCTTTTAATTAAAGGCGATGATAATACTGAAAAAAGCGTGGTTATCTCCAACGGCACCCTGATACGAAGCTTACAAAATACATTAAGTCCTAGTGATCTTAAAGTTGACGACCAAGTTGTAATTTTAGGAGAACCGAGCAGTACCGGACAAATTGAAGCAAAATTTATTCGCGTCTTTCCGCAGTCATTATGATCAAAAAATTTATAAAAAAACATAAAATCTGGACCGGTATAATAATTATTGTAATAGCAGTAATCGCCTATTACGTATATAAATCATTTACCGGCGGTCAAACTACTACCCAATATATAGCAACCGCTGCCACGCAAGGCACCCTCATAACCTCGGTAAGCGGCAGCGGGCAGGTTTCGGCCTCAAACCAGGTTGATCTTTCCACCAAGGGTTCCGGCGCCGTGACCTCCATTAGCGTTAAAGAAGGCCAAACAGTTACGGCCGGCACGGTTTTACTGCGTATAGATGCCACTGATGCCACCAAAGCCGTACGTGACGCGCAAATCAATTTAGAAAGCGCCCAGCTGTCGCTTGCAAAAATGAAAGCAGCGACCGACCCGCTGGCTTTGTTACAAGCACAAAATTCCCTTTATCAATCTCAATCCTCCAAACAACAGGCCATAGATAATCTAAGCAAGGCCTATGATGACGGATTCAATTCGGTCTCAAATGCTTTTCTTGATTTACCTACAGTAATGACCGGACTCACGAATGTGCTTTTAGGAAACGACAGTACTCTGGGCGGAGCCAACCAATGGAATATGGATTATTATGTAGACGCAGTGACAAATTATGAACCCCAAGTCAAACAATTCAGGGATGATGCTTACGCCAAATATTTAACCGCCAAACAAGCATACGATCAAAATTTTACGGATTATAAAGCCGCCGGCCGGTTTTCAAGCACCTCCACCATTGACGCCCTGATTTCAGAATCATACAACACTTCCAAATCCATTGCCGACGCCATAAAAAGCACTAACAATTTAATTCAATTTTATGCAGATACAATGCGTGAACACAGTGCCACTCCCAAAGCGGCTGCGGACACGCAATTGACAAATCTGAATTCCTACACCACCAAAGTAAATTCTCATGTCAGCGATTTGCTTGGTGTTGAGCAAACAATCCAAAATAATGAAGAATCTATTATTAGTGCCAGCCAATCAATTGCCGAAAAAACACAATCGCTCGCCGATTTACAAGCAGGCACAGACCCGCTTGATCTTAAGGCACAGGAATTATCCGTCCAGCAAAGACAAAACTCTCTAAATGATGCCAGGCAACAATTGGCCGATTATTCTATTAAAGCGCCCTTTACCGGAGTGGTTGCCAAAGTTTCCGTAAACGTTGGCGATTCAATTTCTGCGGGAACAGCCGCGATCACCTTGCTCACCTCGCAAAAAATCGCTGAAATTCCGCTAAACGAAGTGGACGTTTCCAAAGTGAAAGTCGGCCAGCAGGTCACGCTCACTTTTGATGCTCTGTCTGACTTAACCATTGCCGGAACTGTCTTAAATATTGATACCATCGGCACTGTCTCCCAAGGTGTCGTCACCTATAATGTTAAACTAGGTTTTGATACTCAAGATTCAAGGGTTAAATCGGGTATGAGTGTAACGGCCAACATCATAACCGACTCCAAACAAAACGTAATTCTGGTTCCTAACGCGGCCGTAAAAACCAGCAATGGATCATCTTATGTCCAATTACTAATAAATGACGCGCCACAAACACAGACAGTTACAGTTGGACTATCCAATAACACCATGACAGAAATTGTCAGTGGTGTTAATGTGGGCGACCAGGTAATCACCCAAACAATCACTTCAAACAGTGCCACAAAAACTAATACTACCAAAAGCAGTAATAGCGGCGGATTGGGCATTCCCGGTATAGGCGGAGGTGGCTTCGGCCGCTAAAAAAATCTTATGATTGAATGCAAAGATATTGTTAAAATTTATAAAACCGGTGAAGAAGAAACAATTGTCCTTAAAAATGTTTCCTTTAAAATAAAGGACGGCGAATTTGTGGCCATTATGGGACCATCCGGATCTGGAAAATCAACCCTGATGCATATTTTGGGCGCGCTTGACTCCCCTTCGAGCGGCACCTATTTGCTTGACGATCAAGATGTGTCACACTTAGCAGACGACGAACTGGCAGAAATCAGAAACAAAAAGATCGGCTTTGTCTTTCAGAGTTATAATCTTCTACCCCGAGCCACAGTTTTGCGCAACGTAACCATGTCTTTAATGTATGCCGGCGTACCGCGCGATCAGCGAGAAAAAAAAGCCAAACACGCGCTCCTGGCAGCCGGACTGGCCGAAGACAGGTGGAATCATTTATCAAACCAGCTTTCCGGTGGACAGATGCAAAGAGTGGCCATTGCCCGGGCCTTAGTTAATAATCCGTCCATAATTTTGGCGGATGAACCAACCGGAAATTTGGATACAAAAACCGGAGACGTAGTAATGGCAACTTTTCAGGAATTAAACAAAAAACATGATTCCACCATCGTACTAATTACTCATGAACATGATGTGGCTTTGCATGCCAAACGCATTATTCATTTAAGAGACGGGGAAATTATCAAGGATGAAATAATTGAGAAACCCCGCATAGCTCACGCGACAGTATGAATACTTCTGATTTACTTGAAGAAACATTTTTGGCGATTACGGCCAATAAAATTAGATCCGGATTGACTGTTCTTGGTATTGTCATCGGCATTAGCTCGGTTATTGCCATGATTTCCATTGGCCAAGGATCACAGGCCTCAATTGAATCCAGCATTCAATCAATCGGGTCAAATTTAATTTTGGTTACGCCCGGATTTTCCAGAGGAGTCGGCACCACCGTACGCTCGGCCAGAGGGTCTGCCAGTACGCTCACACAGGCGGATGCCGATGCCATTGCCAACGAAATAACCACGGCTAAGGCGGTGGCGCCTGAGGTCTCAAGCCGCTATCAAATCACGGCCAAAGGAACAAACACCAATACTTCGGTTGATGGGGTCACCTCTATTTATCCGCAAGTGCGCAATGTCCAGATTGACCTTGGCTCTTTTATTTCTGACCAAAACGTACAGAGTATGTCTAAGGTGGCGGTGTTAGGTCCAACCACCAGAGATGATTTGTTCGGTGAGGGAACTGACCCAACCGGCCAAACTATACGCATAAACAATTCCGAATACACTGTCATCGGCGTCACCAAATCAAAAGGCGGCTCCGGGTTTGGCAGCTCGGATGATATTATTTACATCCCGATCACCACGGCACAAAGGTACCTAAGCGGTGACACCTCTGTCTCCACTATTAATGTTCAGGCCAACGATGAAAAATCAATGGCCGCCATACAACAACAAATTACTGATTTATTACTACAAAGACACAACATTACTGATTCTTCGCTGGCCGATTTTCAGGTCATGAATCAGACAGATATCGCGGCAACCGCCTCCTCGGTCACCAATACCTTTACCACCTTGCTCGCGGCTATTGCCGGTATCTCCCTGATTGTCGGTGGCATCGGCATTATGAATATGATGCTTACCACCGTCACTGAACGCACGCGAGAAATCGGACTGCGCAAAGCGATTGGCGCCAAAAAAAATAATATCAGTTTGCAATTTTTAACCGAGTCGGTGATGCTTACTTTTTTTGGCGGGGTTGTGGGTGTATTCCTTGGCTGGATATTGGCAGTGATCATTTCCAAATTTGCCGGTATTGCCACCTCTATATCTTGGTACGCCGTGGCCCTGGCCTTTGGGGTTTCGGCTTTGATTGGCATTATATTCGGTTATTACCCGGCGCGCCGAGCCGCGGGGTTAAATCCAATTGAGGCCCTACGATACGAATAAATCAAATTAATAATTAATACAAAAGTATGAAAAAAACGTATTACATAATCATGGTAGTAATCATCATATTGGTCGGCGGCGGCGCGCTCTATGGCGGCTATACATATGGTACAAGCACAGCCAAAGCCGGTCCTCGCAATCCAATGGCTGGAAATTTTGGCAACTTCGCCGGTGCCGCAGGGAGAAATGGCATCGGTGGCGCAGGCAGCGCCAATGTCAGTGCGGTGCGCGGAAGCATTCTTTCCACCAATGCCGGCACGATCTCTTTACAGCTTGATAACAATGCCGGTTCCAAAATTATTCTCTATTCAACCTCAACGCCAATTACAAAAACAGCCGAAGGCACAACCAACGACTTAGTGTCCGGCCAAAATATAATGGTGAGAGGCACACAAAATTCCGACGGCAGCGTGACGGCCGAGTCAATTCAATTGGTCCCCGCTTCCAGCACTGTGCGCGGATTTTGATCTGTGCTTGAGGTGTCGCCAAATATACAAAGCGACGAAAATAATAACTATAACCAACATCAACAAATCAAAGTTGTGCAATTTTTCCTGAATTAATGTCCAATTATTTTGTAATTTAATTCCCAGCCAGGTAAAGAGCACGGCCCACGGAAAGGCGCCGATAAACGTAAATAAAACAAACTTCTTCAGATTCATTTCCGCGATTCCGGCCGGAAAAGAAATATAGGTTCTAATTACCGGCAGCAAACGCCCCACCAACACAGTGGCTTCTCCATAATTTTTAAACCAATGATCGGCTTTATCCAGATCGTGTCTTGATATTAAAAAATATTTTCCGTACTTTTCAATTAAAGGCCGACCGCCTTTGTAACCGATAAAATAGGCAAGCAACGAACCGGCTAAATTCCCCAGTGTTCCGACCAAGGCAACCAACCAAAAATTTAAATGACCGGTAGCCACTAAAAATCCAGAAAAAGGCATTATAGCTTCCGAGGGCATCGGTATACCGCAACTTTCAACCAACATTAAACCAAAAATACCGGCATAGCCGGTGGCGCCGATGACGCTGACAACAAAACTGACTAAATATCCGATTATTGTTGAGATCATAAACGAAATGAGTGAGAAGATTGACAACAGCATTATTTTACCTGATTTTTTGGATTTTAACAAGACAAAAAAACGCCCAAGACCGTACGTGCGGCCAAGGGCGCTGAAGCCGGGTGTCTCTCGTCACCTGACTACTGTTCCTCCTTGGGGATGAACTGAAGGTTGAGTGGCTTGTCCTTGTGGTTGGTCTCTACCAGATCCACGCCGATCCACTTGCCCTTCTTCTCCACGTGGAGCTTCGCAACCACGTGAAGGTCTGAACCAGAAGTGGAGACGTGGACTTCTTCCTCCAATCCTGCCACACTCCACCTCATACTTCGTAGGACGATCTGCCCCTGTTGAGTCAGTGCCTGCGCCCACATGAAGTCCGACAACAGCGGGCTGTCTGCTTCTGGGGGCTTGTCCAGACAGTAGATGAGTAGCATGTTTTCCTTCACACCATCCCACATTACTCGCTGGACTTGTAGCCCGGCGAGTTCAACCCTCCGGGCTGTATTCATGGTTTCCGACCTCTCTGTCCATCTTAGGGACAAAGTAATATATCACAAAACCACCCTTTTTTCAAGGGGTGGCCTGTGGATAAGGTTTTAAGCAATAAAACTAGGCGGCCTTAAGCTTACGCTTTTTCGCAGTAGCTGGCTTATTTTTCTCCAGCAAAGCGTCTAAATCTGCCATAACCGTATCAAAATCTTTTTCATCTAAAAATCCTTCCTCTTCGGTGACCACCACAAAACGGCCGCCCTGATCTTCTCTAATTGTAAAATTCAAAACCTGATCTAGTTTGCGCAGCGCTGACTCAATTTGTTTTGCTTTATCAATCCCCGCTTCTGATTTTGCCATGGCTTTTTTATGTTCTACCAACCTATCACCGGTATTTGCCCTGTCCACTCTGGCGGAAACAATCCTGGCTCCGGTGCCGGGCAAGACCCCTTTTACGTCAAATAATAATTCAGCGTCAACCAAATGAGTCGGCAAAGCCAAAGTCAATTCGTCTCCGCCCACTTTGCCAAGAAATAGATCCTCCCCTTTGGCCAGTTTTTTCTTTTTTAACAACTCGGTGATATTTTGTCTGAATAATCGTAATCTTTCGGTCAGTTGGTCGCTGGCTTTTAAAACATTCTCTTGGAAGACCTTAACCTGTTCTTCTTCCGGTAAATTTTCCACTTCCTCCAGCAACTGCTCATAATTTAAAAGTTGATCAACCCCGACATCAAGCAAATCAATACTTAAAATTGTGCAGTCATCAATTTTTAAAGCCCGGCTGGTAAATTCGTCATCGGAAGTGTACAGTTCTGATTTTTCACTTGATCTTAATGTTTTCACGACTTCCTGCCGTGTTTTGAGAGATGCCAACTTTCCTTTATCTTTAATATCGCCGGCAAATTCCTGATTTTTTGATAATTTTTCCGTCAAAGTTGACCCGTCCGCCAATTTTTTACCTTCTATCTCGCCGGCAGTATGCGGTTTAACAAAATCCATCAAATTCAGCATGCGGTAATATAAAGTGAGCTTATCAAACAGAGCCGAATCTTGCGCGTGCAACTTGTCTTTTCTGACATCCCGAAGCAAATCCTTATTTAACGACCGGACACCATTTTTAATTTCAAAAATTTGGCGCTCTTCACCTTCCTCCGTGCGCACGGTATTTGTTGCCATTATTTCTTTACCCAACTTCGAGAAATTTTTTACAGATCGCAAAACCGCCGCATCAAAGTCCCCTTCTTGGCCTTCAAAAATTTTATAATCCGCCAAACCCAAACTTTCCGCCAGCCGGTGAATTTCCATTGCCCGGCTTAACACTGATGATTTTGCCACCGACAGGGCAATCTCTTTATTTATATTTTTTTCATCTGCTTCACCAACCTCGCTCACCCCCGCATTGAGCCGGTAGCCGACACCCCTGAACTGTTCTTCAAATTCATCCAAAATTTGCTTCTTGGCTTTGCCTTCAGGCGTTTTTTTGTATGTTTTTAATAATTTATATATAAAACCTTCCTGTTCTCCGTTTTCTCCGGCCATGGCTTCATTCACCCCGGCGCTTATCTCACTAATAATTTCATTAACATTTATTCCGGCTTCAACCAATTTAGCATTCGTTGTCTTGTCTATTTTTAAAACGCTGTTTTTATAGTCCTGGGCCAAAACTAAATTATCTATCTGTGCTTCATCCAGCTCGGGCAAACTTTTCAGTAAAACTTTTTTAAACTGGTCTTTTAAAATATTCCTGCCGGCAATTAACATTTCATCAACATGGCTCTGGCCGAAAACAACGTCATTTAGATGTTTAATTGTCAAAAATTTATCAGCCGGGACGGAAATGTTTATAACCACATCTCCCGGCTCCAGATTGCCGTAAACATTGCCCCAATCGCGCCGTTCAAGCATGGAAGCGGTCATCTTTTTTTCCTTATCATCCAAAATTTCACCTGTTTCCAGTTTCGCAAAAGCAATTTCAGCTGCGCCCGTTTTACGTTCTGTCTGACGCTGTTCGGCCGGGTTTACCCAATCCGGCCCCTTCATGGTCTCATGATATATCGCCTCGTTTTCCGCGTTCACCAATAAATCAACTATTTCCATTTTAATGCCGTTTAGCTCGTCCATTTCCTCTTTATTCAATTTTAAAAATTCGGTCAGTTGCGCTTTAAGCGCCTCGTAGTGGCCATTTAATTCTTTAGAATATTTTTCCACCATCGCCAAAAGCTCCCTGGCCTGCTCTTCGGCAGTCGGTTTGGCCGATTTAGGAACTGTTTGCTCTGATTCGTTTTTGGCAATCGCTTCTTTTCTCATATGCTTTTTATCTTTAAAAGAATAGTTTGCATTTTTTTAAAATCATTATCTTTGAGCGTCTGGGCGCGTTCACTGATAAGTGCGTGATCTATTTTCTTTTTTTGCGCGGAAAATCTTCTTAAAAAATCTTTGTCCTGTTTTATTTTTCTGGCCAGCACTCCGGTTTGCCATTTTATCGTATCTGCCAAAATATTTTTCAATTTAGCCAAACGTTCCGGCGCCAGCCCGGCTTTTACCTTATCTAAAATTTGAGCCCTAAATTCGGGCTCAAAAACAAAAATCTGTTCAAGCAAATTTCCAATTTCATTATCGCCGTTTGCGGGCATATTATAAAAGCTGATAGCTCTTGGTCGGCTCTTTCACTCCGTTAAAGACAACATCTTTGATATTAAACACGCCAAACTGCCGGCCGTCCAAAAATCCGGCCATGGCCGCCTCGGCCAGCCAGCCGCTTTCCACCCAATCATAGAGCCATTCATTGGTATATTTCGGATTATTCTGGGAGATGCCGGCGCCGATTGTTTTCAACCAGGTTCTGTTAAATACTTCCTGTGAGCCCAGCGAAGGCGCCATAATTATCGGGGTGCCCAAAGCGGTATAAAACACCAGTTCGCTCGGTTTGGTCCACAGCACATCGGTCGTCTTAAGATGTTCGCTAAAATCTTTAAAATAATCCTCTTTTTCCGTGGCAAAAATTATTTTTATGTTTCTGTCCAATTGCTTGCAGAGTCCGCTGATTCGTATCTGTTCTTTAAAAAATGTATAAACATCATTGCGCGAACCGGCCACCAAATTAAGATTAATCTCTTCATTATGCAATTTCTTTTTCAAACTCGCTAAAATATCAATAGCTATGTGCTTTTGCGCACCGGCTCCGCCCACGGCAAAAGTCAAGGTGAGCGGATGATGATGCTGATGCTCTTTTTTTACGTCCTTTAAAAATTTATTGATCGTTTCCCAATATTTTTGTCGGTATCTTTTGTCAGGATCAAGATTAACGACGCGATCGGACAAATCCGCCTTCAGGGTCTTAAGTCCCGGTCCGCCTAAATTTTCTTCCGGCAATGGAAACCCGGTTAAAAATATATTTTCCGCCGGCACCCCGTATAATTTCAGACGATCAACCACCCGCCGGCAAGGCGCCAGATACTTTATCCGGCTTTTTTGCGGATTCAGCGCCACCCAGGCCCGGCTGATGTCAGCATCGCACAAAACACAATAGATATCATTTTTAAAACCGTGCTCTTCGGCAAAAAAAGAAACCGTAAAAAAAGTGGTGATTAAAGGAATATTTTTGGTGTTCAAATAATCAATAAAATCTTTTCCCCAGCCATTATGTATCCATTTATACATCTGCGTCATTTCAAAAGTCGGCTTGGATAAATCCCGGCGCGGATAAAAATCAGCGATGCGCTGGGCCTTGTCATAAAGCCCGAACAAAAAACTGCCGACTAACGGCACGTTGGAAAGCCGGGAAACAAATCCGTAAAACTTTTCCGAATTATTCCAAACGTCAAAGTCCTTTTTTGGTATGCCCTGATAATTGTTGGCGGTTATGACTTTGCCGGTCGGTGAAAGACCCCGCAAGGGATAAGCGGCTCTTTGATGTCCATAACCCATATCTACGGCCACAATCCAGGCCTTTTGTTCTGCCTCCGTCATATACTATTAAATCGTTTATTTTTAGCAAATAAAAATCCCATTGTTCTGTCAAACTTTGAAGGAAATATTTGCACGCCAAAACCGTTTTCGCGCAGTTTTTGCTCAATTTGCTGATATTCCTTACCATTATGATACTCCAAAATGATGAAATTTACCATATTTAAATCGCTGGCTTTAAGGTTTTCAAACACCTCATACTCCCCGCCTTCAATATCCATCTTCAAAAGAGATATCTTTTTTATTTTATTTTGCCGGCAAAAATCCGCCAATGAATATGCTTGAACTTTTATTGAATTTTCCTTTATCTCCCCGTCAGCCAGTTTGTGATTATGCGAATCGGCGCTTATTTCCAATAATCTTTTGCCGCTTTCTCCCGCCAAAGCCCCGCTAATTACATAAACACCTTTCAGTTTATTGGCTTTAACATGTTTTTGCAGTAATTTTAAATTGTTCGGTTCCGGTTCAAGCGCAAAAATTTTCGCCTTACCACCCAGCATTTTACAATAAAAAACAAAAAAACCGGCATGAGCGCCCACATCAACTATCGGATACTTCGCCGACTTGATCACAAAATCGGCCGCCCGGTATTCTTTATATTTAAAAATCTCATTAAAAACGCTGGCGTCGGCCTCATCGCGCAAATTAAAATGCCAATCTTTATAATTAATTTCCATATATCAATATTTTACCTTAAACTGCGAATTTTTCAAGGTTGTGCTTGTCATTTTAAACCCTCAATAATACATTACCTATTATAGAGCATGAGTAAAAGATAAGTATGAATATAGAGGAAGAGATGCTGAAAGCTTATAACTCGCATGCTGATTCAATACTCAAATTTTGCCTGTACAGGGTTTATGACAAAGAAACAGCTGAAGATCTGACCCAGGAAACTTTTCTGCATTTATACACCTACCTGCTTAAAGGCAACAGTATCGCTAATGTCAGAAGCTTTCTCTATCACACGGCTAACAATATAATCATCGATTATTCCCGGAAACAAAAAGAAGTGTCGCTGGACATTATGATGGACAATGGTTTTGAACCGGCCGGAAAAGTGGAAAATTTCGGTTTGGATGAAGAGTGGTTGATAAATGTCATCAAACAAATAAGAAAGGACTACAGCGCCCCCCTACTTTTGCGTTATGTTGAAGAGTTGAAACCAAAAGAAATCGCACAAGTTTTAGGAAAATCACAAAATGAAATATCAGTAAAAATCTATCGCGGCCTTAAAAAATTAAAACAAATCCTGGCTGAAGGCGGCCTGCATGAGGTCTAACTGCTCTGCTTGACAGCTCTGTTACCGGCTGTTAAGCTAGATACTCGTATTTAATTCTTATCATTAAAAACCATGACCAAAATCATAGCTTTTTTTATAGGAACTATATCTTTATTAACTAATTTCTTCGCCCCCATCAGCCCCATCAGCCCAGTCAGCCAAAGCGCGGCTAACTCAACTCTTAACCTTCAAAATCTAAACAATTTGCCCGTTACAATGGAACAGCATCCGGCCACAAGTTCTTGGGCCACAGCCATTGTGTTGCCGCAATCTCACAGGTACCCGGGCAGTGAGATCGCCGACCCGAAAAATAACAACGCCGTTGTGGTTCAAAATCAAATCTATAACGTTATCTCACAACTATATAATCAAAACCACATAAACTTCGTCTTGGCTGAAGGCGACCTGAACGGACCGGTGCCGGCCGACAAAATCAGCAACTTAAATCAGGAAATAAAATTAAGAAATCAATTCGCGGAGGAAAGCTCAAACCTAAATAAAATATTATCGCAAAATAATTCAGCCAATCAAACATGCCTTACCGGCTTCTTTAACCAGACAAATAAAATAATCTCCTATTTAGACAGGGATATTGCCCTAGCCGGCGCGCCATATCAACTTAAGGCCGAAGGAAACGACCTGGCTCTTTACGGCGCTGAAAATAGTTCCACTAGAGAAGCCAGTGCCAATATAGTCCGCGACTATGTGTATCTAAACGACCGCCTAACACAATTGGGCGGAGGCAGCCAACTGGCTTCTGCCTCTGTTTCGGGCGCTAGCACCAATGCCTCAATGCTCGCATTACTCTCAACGCTGGGCGGACAAAAATCACAACCCCTGGAAAGCTACTTCCCTTCTTTAGTTACCATAGCCGGCACAGACGCCGCCGCCTCAACCGCAGTCAACCAATTAAAAGACACCTACCACCAGCTGCAAACTTTGGATAAGGTTAAAAACGCTTCGGAGGCGTCTGCTTCATCTCCCTCCCGCGCTGATAACCCCTATAGTTCAATAACCGACACCACACAGATTCGGACCTTGATCAGTAAAAACAACGACCAGCTGACGGATGTGGTTTTAAATCAGCGCAATGAAGATGCGGCTGATAATTTTGCGCAGAATTTAAAATCACAAAATCTTGATACGGGAATCATCATTTTCGGAGCCGAGCACACAGCCGGGTTGATAAAAGATCTTAACGACAAAGGCATATCCGTCATTACTATTTCCGTTCAGGGATTGGCAACGACCCAAACCTCATCATAAATTTCCACAAGTAATCTTCAGGTTATAATAACCCGGATTTAACAGCTGCCCGTTGATACTGCAAACCGTGCTTCCGTTAGTGTATCCGATGGAAGCGGTTGAGGTGTCAGACACAAAGGAATTGATAGGGTCAGGCCTAAAACCCTGACTAATCAAATAACTTTCAACTGTTTTTTCTTGAGTATCGGTTATATTGCTGGCTTGCATCATTTGTCCGCCGACGCCTTTCTGATTCTGAATAATCCAGGAGAGATTATTCGGTTCTGAATTGGAAAAATTTAAGCCGCTGGCGCTTTTCATGCTGTTCATAAGCCCGGCAATATCGGTTCCGGTGTTTGCTGTTGTAGTTGGCTGATTATTAGTGGCTGGCTGATTATTATAGGAAACCGGCGCACTTGAACTGGCGCAACCGGCCCCGACCAGGAGCAACGCTCCGCTCACTACAGAAACTAAAATTAAATTCTTTTTCATAAATTATAATGTTAAGATAAAGTCATACTTCTACAGTATAATTTCTGCTATGCTCTTGTCAAATTCCTTTTAACCAAAAAGAGCGGCGCATTTGGCCGCCCTTTTTGCTTTGCCAACTGTAGGAGGAATTAATACCCGCTACTTGGCGCTGGAGAGGAAGGAACAGAAGGTGCGACCGGGACAACCGTTGACGGTACACTACTGCCGCCAAACAGCTGATCAAGAATGAACATATCACCTAAGCTGGTACCACCGCCGGTATTAACAACGCCACTACCGCCAATACTGCCGTATGCGCCATTGTTAAACAATTGGTCCATAATCAGGTAATCTCCCAAATTCATGGGCTGGTTGCCGCCGAATAGACGACCTAAGACAAATAAATTTCCAAGATTATTCCCGGTGTTAAGGACTCCGCCAGTGTTAACTCCATTGGAGTAAACTGTCGTATTGGCAGTCGGAATCACCAACTGCTGTCCGGGATTAATTATATTAGGATTAGAAATATTATTTGCCGCCACGATTTGTCCATATAAGTTTGCGTTACCTAAGTATCTGGCTGCTATTGACCTTAGGGTGTCACCGGATTGGACAACATAAACAAAACCGTTTGTTCTGCTGTTCAAAATTCCGTTACTGCCGGCAAACAACCTGTCAAGCACAAATAATTGGCCTAATCCCAAGTTGGAACCCGAGATATTGCCAAACACATCACTGCTTACCTGTGCTTGCGCCACCGGCGCTATACTTACGACAGCCGCAGCCGCTAAAGAGGCCATGCCGTAAGAAATTCTCTTAATTAGATTCATATTCACAATTACATTAATTAACTGCTTTACACTATACTTGACGAAACTAAAACGACTTTATGTCTCATGAATATAAAGTCGCTTAACTAAGAGGCGTAGGCCCTCTATAATTATTTACCGGCCAAAACCACACTTACATCCAGGGTCTGGCCATTCCTGTAGATCTGAAGCTCAATTGTATCTCCGACATTATGTTGATTAACAACATCTGAAAGCAAATAATTTTCATTTAATTGCTTTCCATCTGCTGTCAATATAATATCACCCGCTTTTATTCCTGCTTGAGCCGCCGGCGAACCCGGCGCGACTGCCGGCTGGTTCGCTCTATCCCCTTTGATAACCAGCATGCCGTAGCTGTATGGCAAATTCATATTGGTCTGCAGTTCAATTGTCACCGGTTCGTATCTGACTCCAATAAACGGGATCTTAAAATCACTTAACTGACCGCCGGAAATCACCTGATCCAAATCGCGTTTCACTAAATTACCGGGTAAAGCGAATCCAATTCCCGGCGCATCAGCCGTAGCCACATTCATACCAATCACATTGCCGGCAATATCAAGCAACGGTCCGCCGGAATTGCCCGGATTAATGGCCGCATCGGTTTGGATAACGCCGTGGAGATCTTCAGTTTGTAAAGGATTGTCACCTTGAGCCGTAACATTTCTCATCAATCCCGAAACCACGCCTTTACTGACCGAATTATTGAACTGCCCCAAAGCATAGCCGATGGAAATGGCGGTTTGTCCAACCTGAAGATTATCGGAATTGCCAAAGGTTAAAAACGGCAAACCGCTGATGTTGTCTATCTTCAAAATGGCAATGTCATTGCTGGGATCAGTCGCCACCACACGAGCTTTAACTTCCTGTCCGGCATGGGCGCTGTCATTTAAAATCACCGTGTATACTGCGCCGATAGTATCCACAACGTGCTTATTGGTCACAATAAATCCGTCCGCCGAAACCAAAAATCCGCTGCCCGCGCCGATTCTTTGCAGGGTCGTGCTGGCGCCAGCGCTCGTCTCTAGACACTGCGCCTGCAGTGATGCCGGAAAATCCAGACCGCACTGCTGAACACTGGAAACATTTTGCGAAGCCAGAATGCTAACCACTGCCGGGGCGTCTTGCTTGACGACATTTATGGTCTGCGATTCCTCTGTGTTCTGGGTTTGAAGATCCTGGGCCGTAGAGATATCATAAACCATCAGCGCCAGACCGGCTAAAAGAATAATTACTCCCGCTATTTTTACATTATTTTTTATATCATTTTTCATATTGGCTGTGTTAGTAGATGGTTACATAGTAAACTCATACTTATCTACTCTTATCTTTACAGTTAAAAAATAACCTGTCAATATTTGATACGTTTGACAGGGTTTTGGGGGTGCAGAATTGTTCCGAGGCCTGGATTCGAACCAGGATAAGGACCTTCAAAGGGTCCCGGCTTGCCGTTGGCCGACCTCGGAATTTTTAATTTTATGAAGGAAGTTTTATACCTTCAACTGTTTGCGCATAGCCAAACCGCTGGAGACAACCGTTAAAACCAGGACAGCCAGGGTCTGAACGCCAAACAGCATAAGGATATTGGATTTGAAGTAATTTGTCAAGAGAAAGCCATTTGGCATCACCTCGGCCAAATACGGATCAAGATATTTCAGTCCCAAAAACACCAAACCAATAGTAAGACCGACACTTAAAATAGTAAACAAAATCGACTCTATCAGATACGGCCCGCGAATAAACCAATTGCTGGCGCCAACCAATCGCTTGATGCTGATTTCAAACCTTTGGGTGTTAATGGCCACGCGGATCGTGTTGAAAATGATGAGAAATGAAATCAAAGCAAACATGGCCGTGAGCCCCAAGCCAACTTCTTCAATGCGGGTAATAATACTTTGCAGTTTGCTGATTGCCTGTTCGTGTTTGTCAAAACTGGTTGACTCTATAATGTCTTTATATTCAGGCACGTTGAGCGCGCTGATTATTTTTGTATAATCTCCCGGATCTCTGGTTTTGATAATTAAAGTTGAGCCAAACGGATTGGTGCCAAGCTCGTTTAAAGCGTCCATGACCTCGGTCTGCGCCTGGTTTTGATCTTTAAAGGTCTGCAACACCTCATCGCTCGACTGAACATCCAAACCCACAACTTCCGGGAATTTTTTCACGTACGTTTGGATTTCGTTCACCTGCTGGTCTGTGGCTGTGGGCAAAAAATACACGCTCACGTCAATCTGCTGTTTGACCGCGCCAATCGCCTCTTTGGTAATCACATCAATGGACCATAAAGTATTTATAGAGAGTAGCATTAGGGTCAGAATAAAAACAGTCATGAACGCCAAAGAAATATTGCGCCCCAAATCCTGAAGTGCGTATTTTATTAACCGAAAAAAAGAAACAAAAATCATAAAATTTTACAAACGATATTTTCCTGATTCTTCGTCATTGATAATTTCGCCGCCGTGCAAAGTGATCACGCGGCGTTTTAAATGATTAACGATTTCACGGTTATGCGTGACCAAAATAATGGTGGTGCCGAATTCATTTATTTTTTTAAGTATTTCAACAATTTCGGCGGCGTTAATGGAATCCAAATTGCCAGTGGGCTCGTCGGCCACAATAATTTTCGGACGGTGCACCAACGAGCGCGCGATGGCTACCCGCTGCTGTTCTCCGCCCGAGAGCTGATTCGGATAGCTGTCCCCTTTCTCACTTAAACCGACGATATCCAAAACCTGCGGAATGGTTTGGTGGATGCGCTCATATTTTTCTCCGGCCACTTCCAGGGCAAAGGCCACATTTTCATAAACCGTTCTTTTGCGCAAAAGTTTGAAATCCTGAAAAACCACGCCGATTTGCCGGCGCAAATATGGGACGTTGTTTGAACTGATACTGGAAATGTCCCAGCCGCCGATTTCAATCTTACCGCGCGACGGCCTTTCTTCGGCAATTAATAGTTTCACCAGGGTGGTCTTGCCGGTGCCGCTCTGTCCGACAATAGACACAAAATCTCCGGCTTCAATGTGGAGATTTATATTGCGTAAAGCGGGCGTGCCGGTGGAATAAATTTTTGTTACTCCGCTGATTTTTATCATAGAGCTATTATAGCACAGAAAAAAGCATCGCTAAAGGCGACCAGTGGGGATAATTACTAATCTTTCCGCCGGCGGCAAGCCCGGAGTGACTGACTGCACCGGCTCAAAGCTGTAAGAAACTTTTTTATTAAAACGGTCAAGCTCTTTGGCGATAATATTTTTCAAATCCCCAAAATTTCTTTTGCCGCCTTTGCCGAAATCAACTTCACCTTCATAGATCGGATAAAAAACCGCCTTTCCACCCGATTTTAAATGCGCCATTGCTGATTTTAAAATCGCGCCGATTTTCTTATCCAGATTTTTTCCGTCCTCGGCGTCTAGCCACTCACCCGCCCCGCTTTGATTGGTGTTATAAAAACTATAGGGCGTGCTGAAATTTGAAAATATATAATCAAATTTCTTTTTTAATTTTAAATTTTCAAATTCGGTCTCTCCTAATTTTTTATTGGCTCCCTGCGCAATGTCTTTCGGGTTGGAAAATTTTCCGGCATCAACGGAAACGACTTTACAATTTAACTTGAGGCCGCTTTCTTCAAGCTGTCTGATGCCGTCGCCAAAATAGGCAAAGGCGCCGGCGCCGACATCAAGCACGTCTTTGCCGACCAAATCATCCAAAGACAAACCCGCGTTATGCAAATAGGAGTCAAGCCCCTTTTTTCGGGCTTGGCGCAATTTGATCAAATTGGCGTCAATAAAATCAGGCGGATAATATTCGCGCGCGAGAACCATATTTGTTCTAACTTATTTTACGACCGGCCCTGAACTTGAACCCGATACCACCGGGCTCTTGGCGCTCTTGCTGAAGACAAAGATGTATAAAATTTCCAAGATGCCCAAGGTGTTGAAGATTAACAGAATTACAAACCAGGCCTTACTGCCTTTGCGAGCGGCAATCCACAGCGCCCAGGCCTTCCAGATAAGAGACCAAACAACCAAGGCGATCATTACAAAAACAAAAATTCCGGCGTAGGCCGCGAACCACTGCGTGTCTCCGGAGGCGGCTGCCTGCGATTGTATCAGATAATTTGAGATAGGCATAAAAATAATTATTAAATAGTTTCATTTCCGGTTGGCGTTGCTGACGCTCCGCCTTTTTTAACCTGAAGTAGCGGCACAAAAATCACTATCGCGTAACCCAGCCACATTACCCAATTGGAAAATATTGCCGGATTAAACCGCATGGTCACGATAAGATCCAAAATTATTGAACAAACCGCCCAAGTAACACCATATCCCACAGCCATGCCCGAGGTCGTCGGTTTCACCTTGCCGGCCATGATATAGACGATAATACCGCCGATTATGGCGATTAGTATTTCCATCCATGTGCTGCCGTAGATGTTAAAGCCGATAAACACGGATACGATTACAAACATCAGTACCCAGATAAAAACCCCGTATCCAATTGCTTTTCCCCATTGCATAAGTTCACCCCCTCTCCATTAATATGTCTATATTTTACCCTTATGGCAGGGTTTTTACAAGATCATGCTTTCTCTGTCGTTTTCAGCCGATTTCAGGATATAAACATCGCTTTTTCCGTAGGCATCCTCGCCCACAAACTCCGCCTCTTTGTCTATAATCGCCTGCAGGGGTTTGCAAGCCGGACAGCCGTCGTCGCCGTTCGGGCATTTAAACCGGTTCAGTTGTCTGGCCAGTTTCATCTGTTTGGCGATTTCCAAAATTTTGTTTTGCGCTTCGTTTAGGTCGGGCAGGGTTTTTTCGGTTAAATTATCGCTGGAAAATAAGTACCAATAACTGGCTTTGGTCACTTTTCGCTTCTGGCAATTGTGCACGAGCAAATGGTAAATCGGCAGTTGTAAAGAGTCGGTCTCTTCCTCGTTGCGCCCGGTTTTAAAATCAATAATGTGAACGCTGTCGGTGTCGGGCAAATATTCCAGCCAGTCAATTTTCCCGCACAAAATAATATTTTCTTCTTCAGAAAGCCAATACGACGGCAGATCCTGCTGGATTTTTACGGAAAGCGTGGCGAGCGGGCCCGGACTCCTCATCACCCGGCGAAGCATTTCCTCTCCGCGCTGTTTATAAACATATTCAACCTCGTCGCTTTGGAAGCCGCCTTTTTTGCCGCGAATTTTTTCCCAAGCCGTGTCCAGCTTTTCTATTAGCGACTTTGCGAAGCGCTGTTCAGTCGGCAAAACCGATAATGATTCCAAAACCTCATGCACGGCCTGGCCCAGCGCCAGCGCCGGAGCCATTATTTTTATTTTATGTTTTGTCACCGGATCTTTATAAACATTTTTCAAATAATACGCTTTCGGACAGCGCAAAAAATCACTGATTGAAGTGTGTGAAACCCAAACTGCGGTGTATCTGTCCGGAGGCATAGTTATTTACGCGTAGGCAGTGCCTGCGTCTTTAATACTTAATGATTCAAAATAATAAATAAACTTCAGATTGTCTACATTAACACCGTATTTTATCACCAAACTCTTTGGCTCGCCGTTGATTACGGGATTAGCGAACAAATGCTGCTCGCGCAAGTCCGCGTTTTCCGGCGCATTGTCAATAATCGCAAAATCAAACAACTCATCAACAATTACGCCGGTAAATATTTCCTCAATCTCTTCCACAGAATCGCTGGTATCAAAATCAAACGGCTGATTTTTTTTAGTAAAAAGTTCTTTGAGCCGAGATTGCAAACCGTCTTTAATAGTTTTTAAAGCGCTTTCTATCGCCGCTTCATGCGCTTTTTCGTTTTCGGACATATATATTTATTTCTTCATCATTAGTTCTCTGAGCAAATTCGCGTCTTCTTTGCCCAGATATAATAACCCATCTGGGTGCAACTCATTTTTATCACCAACTTGAGATAGTGAAGCTGTCCAAATACTTATCCGTGCAAGTTTAAACAAACCCATCAAAGGGCCACTGATAGTTTTTATATCTTGGATTTTATCAAATGCTATAGATTTAGATTTTTTTATAAACATGCCCCAATTTATAGTTAAACTTCCCTGATCAAGAAAGAAGGAAGTAAATTGGAAATCGATAAAAAATCTGATAAAAACAGGGGCCCCAATAATAACCAGTAGAACCACAAAAAATCCGACCCAATACTTCGAAGCAAATAATAAGATTGGTACAGTTACTAAAAATAACAACAGAGCTATCTTGACCGCAGCGTACAAAAGCAAAGAGTTTGACATTTTATACGTTTTTTTAAAGTCGTACATAATATAAATTAGTTATCTAAATTTCTTTAATGCGTTTGGTAGGCCCCAAATAACCAAAGCAATGCCGCCGAAGACAACTGATAGCCCCGGGAAGATGCTAGAAGCGTAGAGTTTCCAGCCCTGCCATTCCATGGAGATCAGCCAATCGCCTTTGATGCCGGAATACACCAAACCGACGCCGGCATACAAAAAGCCTGCTGCCAGCAGGCAGAAAAGGACGATGACGATGAGTTTAAAAGTGTTGTCGGTGGATGATTGGGGGAGGGTGGGCATATAGGATGGGTTTAAAATTAAGGATAAAAATAAAATATACGGCAAGAATATCTTACCATAATACACTAATGTTGAGCAATAAAAAAATTTTGCTCGAGGTGGTGGAGTAAGTACGAACCTGTATTGACCAAGGTAAATATTCAACTTTTTTTTAAACGCCGCAAATAGTTTTAGCGAGGTGGTCAATTATCAATAACCAATTAAGTTTGATTAGTAACAATAAAATTCCAAATAATATTATGAATCCTATTATAAAAAACCAATTAAATCTATAATTTTGCTTATTTTCTCGATCGTTTTTTTTCACCTGACTTTTATAAAAAATAAATAGTAACATCAAAAATAAGAGGTAACCGCCATACTTTTTTAAATTATTCATCTGCCCAAAGGCGCTTATAACAACATAGCCAATTAAGCTAAGCAAGACAATTGTAAACGGTAACTTTTCCTCTAGTTTTTCGAAGATACCATTCCAGTAGCGTGTACCCCATGGATCGCCTGTCGGTCCGCCCATATCTGGTTTCCCCTCTGAAGATGTCCCTGCTTGTGCTAAAATACCACCGGAGCTTTCTTCTTGTGGAACTATACCCTTAAAACCACTTTCGCTAATATCAATGCCAGTACCACGTTTTTCATCCTCATTGATTCTGTTTGCCGTTCCGTTATTCATATAAATACTTCAAAAAGCCACCATGTATGTGTTCGATCGAATCTATATTGTCTTTGCATAAGCTTTCCAAATCTTGTAAATTGGTGGTCAACTCTTTATTTTGAAAAAAATCTATTTCGCAGTACGTGCCGCATTCTTTTTTATACTTATCTGCATACACCTGTTTTTTACTAAAAAATCTATTTATCGCTTCTTCGGTTGTTACCGGTCCCATTAGTATATTAAATTTTCCACCATCATATTCGCAGTCGTTAAAAGAAAAACCGAAATCAATCAGTTTAGCACCTGTGTTTTTTTCGAATGATTCATAATTTTTAAACATTTTGTTTTTAAATGCCGTTTTTAGATTATCCAAGTTATCTGCGCTATTAAAATTCAATATTGAACTTTTTGTGCCGACACGAATTAAAGTATTGATCGGATATTTATCAAAGGTTTTTATAATTTTAAATAATTTTTCTGTTTTGTTTTTAAACTCGCCAAAGTCCAATGAGCCATCAATTTGTAAACCGAAATTTTCAATACTAAAAAAAATAAATTCAGTTAAATCTTCATTTGCGACGTCTATCCTAGCGTCCATTATTTTTATTTTAGTGAAATCCTTATTTTTAGCTATAATAGCATCTGTCAATTGCCCTTTTAAATCCAAGAAAGAGAACTTCCTAAATTTTAAACGAATCTCTAGGGTATGTTTAATTATTTTAGTATCTGCCATATAAATTAGATTAACAAATTATTTATCACAATATAATAGTTACTTTTTCATAAAGTTTTGGTAAACAATTTTGTCTCATTCTAAATTTAGTACCATGATTGTGGCCACTTCTTGCATCAAAATCCACCAAAATGTCCCCGTCTTCCAACGCTTTTAAAAAGCCTTCAAAGCTGAATTTTTGCAACATCATCACTTTAGAATAGTGATAATATTCTTTTTTGCGTTCTATTTTAACATCCGCTTGTACATAAAAGCAGTTTAGTAATTTTGTTCCGGCTTTATGTTCAAGATCATCAAAACCCCAGTATGGTTGCGGATCTAATTCACCCAAACCAACACGCTTTTTAACTGATTGCAGCCATACCTTGTGTCTTGGGTCAACACTTTTTGCTTCAAAAGAAATCAATATCTTTTTTTCTCGTCGGTCAATGACTACCATAAAACCACGGTCGCTTCGTGATTTGCCATGAATAGTTTGTCTAAAACTCATTTCGTTTTTAGGATATAATTTGTCGGCCTCATCATGAGCCCAGCCGTATTTTGGTAATAATACCTGTGGCACAAAACGAACTGCGCGTGGTGATGGTTCAGTGTGAAAAAGCGTTGTAAGCGATGTTGAATTTAATCGCTGCGCTTTTAATTCCCATTCGGCCGCATTCGGAATTGGTAAATTATTTTCTTTAATGCCTAGCAGGTCTTCTAGCGTATTACCAATTCCGCCATGGTTACCTTTGCGGGCATTTGGTATCCAACCCATCCCAGCTATTCGTTTAAATTCCTCAATCAAAATTGGTTTAGTAAAAAGATTTAATGTTTGTTTTGCACGTGGCATATTTAGAAGTTTAATTTTATTTGGGATTTATGTTTTTTTATACGTTCTTTTGCCATAGCACAATATTGTGGTGATATATCAATTCCGATGTAATTTCTGTTAAAGTTTATAGCGGATATTGCGGTTGTGCCCGAACCCATAAAAGGGTCCAAAATAACTTTTGCACTGGTAGATGTGACAATTCTGTCAATCAAATCAACTGGAAAAGCGGCGGGGTGTTCATTTTTCATCTCTTGGGTAAATTCCCATACATCGCCGTACCCATTCGCTTTGGGCACTAACTTAAATTTTGGTTTAGCAATTAAATAAATCACTTCATATGTTGGCACAAAATAACCAGCATTAAAATTAAAACCACCTTTCCGTCTCCAAATGATTATTTGCCGAACTGGAAAACCGGAAATAATATCTTGTCTGTCCTGTAATTTTCCGGCTTGTACTCGCCATTTGTGATTATAAAAAATTGCACCGTCTTCCGGGATGATCCTCATCATCTCATTTAGGCAATCTCGCTGCCACTTAACATAATCTTCATGTGGCATGCAATCATTGTGATGACTATATCCTTTTTGTAGGGCCGCATTTGCCCATTTGCCACCTCGCCCGTCTTTCATGCCATTACCAGTTGAATTTTTTAAATTATACGGGGGCGATGTTACAACTAAATCAACACTTCCGTCAGGAATTTGCTTTAGTATCTGAACAGTGTCGCCACAAATAATTTTATTAACAAAACTATCGAGTTGCTTCATAAACCCTATATTATAAACTAGCAAGTATATTTTACCCTTTTTCTTTTGAGTTTACAAACACAAAACTCACCCCTTTGCAAGGGGTGAGTAGTAATTTGAAAAAACGTTCCATTTAGGCCAACCGGCCGTGTTTTTCTAAAAAATACACAGAACTGCCTTCTTTTTCATGACAGTATTTACAGAGCACCTCACCATTTTCCACATCCCACAACTCAAAACAATTTATAGCTTCAGGGACTGAAGTAATGCGATTACTTCTTACAATCTGACACAATGTTTTTTTGTGATGCACCTCAAGAGCATACTTGCACCCGCATCTCTGACATCTATAACCTGCTCTAAATAAAACTTGCACTCTCCATCTATAATATTCAAAAGATCTTTGCAGTTCGCTTCTAAATAACTTATACTGTCCAAAATCAAAACCGGTATAAGAAAAAATGTTATATACCTTACAACTTGGGCTCTGCTTTTGGTCTTTGTGATCAGTACGAGAATGCTTGATTATTACATACAATAACCAACAAAGCATAGCCAGACCGATTAAATCACCGAGCGCGGATGTGTTCTCCATAGACCCGTACCCTGACATAAATCGGCCAAATTGTCAATGTTCAGTCACCTACCCTACCTCACCTCCACCCCAACCTCTTTCCCCTCCGAAATATAGCCCACCAATCGCGCCACCTCGTCTATTGATTTCTGATTGGCAGCAGTCATCTGTCCCGGAGCCGAAACTGCATCCGTCGCCTGTTTTATCAGTTCATTCATGGCCTGATTGTAGCCGTTATCATTTTCAAAAATGCGTTTCAAAATCCCCTGGCTGTTTTGCAGAGTAATATCCCCCACCAACCGCGAATTAAAAATTTCCACGGAAGGAATGTAAACCGTGATTTTGTTTCCATTGATTTTTATATCTTCTTCCTTAAGCTTGGCCAGATCAACTCCGGTATTTACTTCAACCACCCCATACGCGTTTATCACCTGCCCCCACAAAAGCCGTTGCCAAAAAGTGTCCTGCTGGGTGGAAATTTTTATGGACTCATTCAAAACATTTGTCTGCGTAACCAAAAATCCGCGGTCGCGCAGGGCGGTGAGGATTGACTGGCTTGAGACCTTTGTCTGGCCAACACTTCTTGTGGCCCACCAGCCGATAAATAGGCCGGCTGCAAAAATTAAAAAGACGATAACGACAGCGTAAATGAATTTTTTCATAGCATGGTTTAGTTTAATCTCATTACACTATATGTCAAAAAAGTCGCAAACCCCACCCAGGCCAGATATGGCACCAAAAGCCAGGCCGCGAATTTGGAAATCGGCCAAATCATCACAATCAAAACCAACACGGAAATGCCCAATAAACCGGCCTCCCAGACAGCCGGGCCAAGCAGATGCAGACCAAAGAACAACACGCTCCAGAACACGTTTAAAAGGGCATTAACGACGAGCGCCGCGCCGATACCTGTCTTTCTCCGCCCCCAGGCCTTACTCATGGCAATTAGGGCCGAAATGGCGGTCAGAATGAACAAAACCGTCCAAACCGCGCCAATAAAACCGCCGGATGGGGTAAATGTGGGCAAATTTATGGACCGATACCAGCCCATGTTGAAATACGTCACCAAACCGCCCGCTACCATCGTGGCAATCGTGGCCAGTGGAATGATTATGTAATTGGCTTTAAAACGCATAAAAAAATTAGAAAAAATATAAACTTAATTTATATCTCCTCTGATATCAACCGAGTAAAAATATGCTTCAACCCCTTTTACCTCCGACTCCTTATTATTATTTTTAAACTGCTTAATAAAATCTTTAGTAGATTCTATCCCTTGTTTATCAATAAAGTACGTAACCTTGATTGGCACCAGCATACTTGAAATCATGGTCTTTTCAGAAACCGTCACCCAAACCAAATTTTTATTATCCCTCAAATCTTCATCCAAAGGTATCTCCTGATGATCGGCTAAATAGTCCTCGTGATCCTGATAAATAAACACGCTTTTGACTTTCTCCGAAACCTCCTCAATATTTTCAAAATTTTGCAGATCAGCCACGGGTTTGCCAAATCTTAAAGCTTCATGAATGGCCTGCGCGACCATCTCTTTTTCTAATTCAACCTGCGTGGTCTTGTCCTCCAGGTCTATTACCGGTATGCGGTTATCTAAATTTTCCATAATCTTTTGACAGTTAAAATCTCTGCTCTAATTCTACCTTTTTTTGACTTTTTTGACAAGCCAACCCTCCTGCTTGACAAAACCGAAAAATTATTTTAAAGTAATCAACCAACGAAGGAGAGGACATGACCAAAAACGGCACCGCAAACGGCGTGATCACGTTCGGCCAGTTGCAGGCGAAGTTCATGGAGGTCTTTCCGTCATACCTCAAGGGCCTGGAGGAATACCCCGCGGAGCTCCGCCATAGAATCGCCAAGCTCTGGCTGGACATAGAGGAGATGGCGTACGAGCGGCTGCGGCACTTTTCCGACGCCTTTCAGCTCCAGGACGTGGAGGTGCCGGTGGGCGTGACGGGTCGCTTCTGCGAGGAGATGGAACAGCTCCAGCAGGAGTTGAAGTCGGCTCACGACCGGCAGCACGGCGGGCACATCTAGCGCCGCTGCCCTACAGGTCAACAACGGTCATGTCCAGAATCAAAAAGCCGGTAGGCCTTCGCGCCACCGGCTCATTTTTTTTTAAAAATTATTTTTAGTCACCCTGCGGGAGGGAAAGACCGGCTCCTTTGGTAAAGACGGTCCGCCTGAGGCAGAAAAGGAGCGAGGTCTGTTCCACAAGGGCAAGATATATATACTGTATAAGTATGAGTTAAACCTGTCAAGAGGGCATTGAGCCGATGGTGGGGATCAAACCCACGACCTATCGCTTACGAAGCGATTGCTCTATCAACTGAGCTACATCGGCGCCTTTGTTTACCGGTTCGTCAATTTATTCATTTTTTCTTTGGCCTCATTTAACTTTTCCTTTTCTTTGGCTATAACTTCTTTTGGCGCGTTTTTTATAAAATCTTTATTCGCCAACTTATTTTCCAATCCGGAAATATATTTTTTCAAATCAGCCGTTTCTTTATTTATGCGCGCCGTTTCTTTTTCCACGTCAACCGCGCCGGATAAATCAATATACACCTCAATTCCGGATATGACAAATCCGATGGCGTCTTTCGGCTTATTAAGTTTTTCTTTTATTTCCAAGTTTTCCAAACGGGCCAGATTTTTTATGACCTGCTCTTTTTCTTTTATAGTTTTAACTTCGGTGCCGGCGCTGATATGCGCGGACAATTTTTTCCCCGGCTCAATTTTGTAATCCGCCCGCAGTGCCCTGATTCCGGTCACGATCGGCTGGATAATCTTTTCAAATTTTATTACTTCTTTATCCGCCTTTGATTTAGTTTGTGCTATCGGCCACTTTTCCACCATCAGCAAATTATCCTGTCCGTAAACTTCTTTCCAAACCGTTTCCGTCACAAACGGCATATACGGATGCCAGAGTTTTAAGATTGTATTTAAAATATAATTTAAAACTTCTGATTTATTGCCTTCAATTTTGGCAATCTCCAAGTACCAATCAGCCAAGTCCCCCCAGGTGAAATCACGCAATCTCTCCCCTGCCAAAGAAAAATTAAAGTCCTCAATATTTTTGGTAGTTTCACCTACAATTAGATGTAATTTATTTAAAATCCATTTATCAGCCAGGGTTTTTGCGGTCGGCTCTTTTGCGTCGGCTTTTGGCGCCTCAATATTTAATAAAATAAATCTGGAAATATTCCAAAGTTTATTCGTAAAATTTCTAAAACCGGCAATTTTTTCTTCATATAGTTTTATATCGTTCCCCGGTGTGTTGCCAATAAGCAAAGACAGTCGGGTCGCGTCTGTGCCGTATTTGGCGATCATATCTAAAGGGTCAATCACATTACCCAATGATTTGCTCATCTTTCTCCCCTGCTCGTCGCGCACCAAACCGTGCAAATAGACCTTTTCAAACGGAACTTCGCCCAAAACATAGGTGGTCATCAAAATCATTCTCGCCACCCAGAAAAATAAAATATCATAGCCGGTTTCCATCACTGAATTCGGATGATAATTTTTTAAGTCCTCGGTTTTTTCCGGCCAGCCCAGAGTGGAGAAAGTCCACAAACCCGAACTGAACCAAGTGTCCAAGGTATCTTGATCCTGTTTCCAGCCCTCGCCTTTTGGCGCTTCCACGCCCACATAAACTTCTTCCGCCTTTGGCCCGGTCCGATACCAAACCGGAATTCTGTGCCCATACCAAATCTGGCGGGAAATGCACCAGTCGCGCAAATTATCTATCCAGTGAAAGTATATTTTAACAAATCTGTCCGGAATGATTTCAATCTTTTTGTCTTTCACCACTTTTTGCATCAGTTGTTTCAAACTCGCTTTCCGGCGCGCGATTTTTTTATTTACGTCAATAAACCATTGCTGTGATGGGAGCGGCTCAATCGGCGTGCCGCAACGGTAACAAACCGACAAGTTATTTTGTGCATCTTCTTCTTTTTCCAAAATTCCGGCCGTGCGCGAATTTTCCACCACTTTTTTTCGCGCCTCAACCACGCCTAAACCCGCGTACTGCGAACCGGCCTTGTCGGTGATTTTGCCGTCTTCATCAATAATTTTAATTATTTCCAATTTATTTTTTATCGCCATGCCGTAGTCAACCAAACTGTGCGCCGGAGTCACACCCAATGCGCCCGTGCCGAAATCCATATCCACCTGCGCGTCGCCAATTACTTTTATTTTCAAATCCGGCCCGCCGGCAAATTTTTTAATTTCAAAAACCTGGCCAATATATTTTTTATATCTCTTGTCTTTCGGATTGACAGCCACGGCCGTATCCCCTAATTTTGTCTCCGGCCGGGTGGTAGAAATCGCAAAAGGAAAATCTTTGCTGTATTTAAAGGTGTATAATTTCGCTTTCTGTTCTTTATACTCCACCTCATCATCCGCCAAAGTGGTATGACAGCTCGGACACCAATTCACAATCCGGTAGCCGCGGTAAATCAAACCATCGTCATACATCATTTTAAAAACCGTGCGCACGGCCAAGTTGCGCTTATCATCCAGTGTAAACGCCTCGCGGCTCCAATCCAAAGACGAGCCCATTTTTTTACACTGACTAACAATCGTGTCATGAGATTTTTGCGCAAATTTATTTACTTCATCCAAAAATTTTTCCCGGCCCAGTTCGGCCCGCGGATTTTTCATTCCCTGCCCGATGAGTAGTTTCTCAACTTTTGCCTGTGTAGCAATGGCCGCATGATCTGTACCCGGCACCCACAGGGTTTTGTCGCCTTTCATGCGGTGATAGCGCACCATCACATCTTCAATCGCGAGCATGGTCGCATGACCCAAATGCAAAGTTCCGGTGACGTTCGGCGGCGGTAAAACAATGGAAAACGGCTTCGCTTTTGGCCCGGCCACGCCTTTTTTGACGCAAACATCCGGATTAAAAAATCCGGACTGCTCCCATTTTTTATAAATCTCATCCTCGTAATTTTTTGGCTCGTAGGCCTTGGATAATTCGCGCATAAAAACTATTTAAACCGGCGCTGGCGCGCCTGGAGCGGGATACGGGAATCGAACCCGCGTCTTAACCTTGGGAAGGTCACATACTACCATTGTAATAATCCCGCTTTTCAAAGGGGTCGCCTTTAGGCGACCCCTGCGCTTTATTGTTGTGTACTGGTGCTTGGTAAAAACGGATTATGAACATTGATATACAGATGGTAATCTGTCTGCTTGGAGATCCTATCTAAATATGTGCCCAAATCCAAATACGGAAACAGAATATGACTGGCGCGAATCTCGTCTTTTGTCACTGACTTGCCGGTAGTGGCGTCTTTGGCAGTGGTGGTGCGCTTGTCAACCAGCTTGATTATATGATATCCAAATTGTGTTTCAACCAAAACCGGATCAACCTCGCCTTTTTTCAAAGAGAAAGCGGCAGTTTCAAATTGCGGTACCATATCGCCTTTGCCAAACCAGCCCAAGTCCCCGCCCTGTTCGGCCGTGGCATCACTACCGTATTGTTTCGCCATGGTCGCGAAATCAGCGCCGTTTAAAATCTGACTCAAGACCTGCTGGGCTTGATTTCTGATATCGGTTTGCAAAGTCGGATCAGCGGCAATCGCGTCTGATAATTTATTCTGCAAAATAAACGGCTTCATTACTTTTTCCTGATACTGGGCCATTGTCCAACCGTATCTTTTCATCAATTGCGCGTTGGCATCGGCTTCATCTTTGAATTGTTGCAACATCTGGGCTTTCAGATCACTGATGTCTTTGTCGGTCACTGAAAGGTTATAATTTTTAGCCGCTTTGTTTACCAAAATCATATTGGACAGGCGCAATAAAACCTGATCGGACATTTGTTCCGCGGTTAACTCGGCGCCCGGGCCGTTATTGGCCTTGTCATATTGTTGCATGACATGGATGGCTTTCAAATCACTCAAGTAATCGGAATACAAAACTTTCTGGTCGCCGACTTTCAAAGCCGGCAAACGCAAAATGCTGGCAACGGTGGCGGTAAACGGATCAGTGGCCACTTGAGCATATGCCCGGTAAGTGCCAAAAGCGATGGCGCCCAAAATCACCAAACCGACCAGCCCGATTAAACCGAATAAAAACATTCTAAAATTTGACTTAGATTTTACTTCTCCTCCCTCTGTGTTTGTTGTTGTCTCCATAGATAAATTATTTATTATTATTTTAATGGACAAAATAATTCCACCATTTTATATAGTTTGGAACGTCACTTAAGCTTACCATATCCGCTTTTTGTTGTCTATTGTCACCGGCTCTGCCTTGGCTGGGAATAACCGCGACCTGCTCTCCGGGCTTGATCATATTCAGTTCACTGCGCGCCTTGGCCTCCACAAAATCGCTTGATTTAACGTATTTTAAGACCTCCAACAGCTGAATTTTTTTGGCTTCCAGATTGCCGGCGTCGGCCTGAAGCTGGGCAATTTCCTGACGGACCTGATAGTCCTGAAAATACGCCCGGGCGTAAGCAAAAATTACCATAATTGCCATTATGGCCGCTATCAGCAGAAATATCCGCGAACCAAAAAATTTTTTCCATCCGCTTTCGGAAACCATATTATAATTATATCAAAGATCCGCCATCTTTTCCACCAACTTTTTCCAACTGAATTCTGGTCAATTCCAATACCGCCGCCAAATCTTCGGCTGATAAATTAGGAATTAATTTTATAAAATTTTCATAAACCGCCCTGGTGCTGGCCAGATGGCGATTTTGCCGGTATTTTTCATCCGCTTGGACGATTATATTATGAACTTTCTGCGGATCGCGCACGGCGCTCACATCCAAAACAAAATGCTCGCTGTTTGTCTGGATTATTATATTTCCATAACCGAACACATTGGCAAACACGCCTTTTTTCCTGATGGAAATATCTTTTATGTCCGTATAACTGACCGAAGTGACCACTTCATCAAACAACGAAGATCTTTGCACGTCAACAATGCGTTCGCTGGTGATAATAAAAATATTGACGTGATTGTAAAACCAGACGCGGAAGATTATAAACAACCCGGCTAACATACCAAGGGCAAAAATCACATCACCCCACCAACTGAAAGACAGCAGTTTAAACATGAAAAACGAATCGGCAAATAAGATTGTCAGACCGACTGAATATTTCCAAAAATAAGTCAGGGCGTATCTTTCCACCACCGAGAGAATTTGCTCGTTTTCGCGAAGATGAATTTTTTTTGCTATTGACATAAAATTTCTTTGGCGACTTGGCGGTCATCCCAGGGGATTTTTTTGCCATTGGCCACGACAATGCACGGTTCAGTGCCCTTGGCCGTGATGGCAATTATATCCCCGGCTTTGGCCATTGTTATGGCTTTCTCTATCGCCCGGCGCCGGTCAACTTCTATGAATAAATTTTCATTGTTTGTTTTATTTGCATGCCGCGCGCCAACTGCCAGCATCTCGGCAATTTGATTTGGGTCTTCATCAAAACAATTTACGTCGGTAATAATTACCACATCACAAAGCCGGCCGGCAATCTCGCCCATTTTTTCACGCTTGCTTTTATCGCGGCCGCCACCGTCAGAACCGACCAAACCGATTAATTTGCCTGTCGGACCGAGCATTTTGCGCAAATTTGTAAATAATTCCGTTAAACTTAACGGCTCGTGCGCGTAATCAACAATCACCTTAAAATCCTGCCCCGGATTGACCACTTCCATCCGGCCTTCAATCAATTTAACATTTTTCAAGCCGCTATCGATTTTTTCTTCAGGAATATTTTGCGATTTGGCCACGGCAATGGCGGCCAGGGCATTATAGACATTAAAATCCCCTAAAATATTTATATGATAATTATGATTATTTACTGAAAATTCTGATCCGGTTTCTGTGGAAGCCAAAATCTTACCGGTAATATTTTTTAAATTCGGTTTTGTGTTTTTTATTCCAAAGCCGAATTTTTCATCAGCCGAAAATTGTAAATAATAATCGCTGTGCTGGTCGTCAATATTTACCACAGCCACCTTTGGCACTTTTTTGTTATCAAAAACCTTTTTGGCCTGTTTCATCAGTTGCGCAAAAATAATGCCCTTGTCGCGTTTTAAATTTTCAAATCCGCCATGCGCCTCCACGTGTTCCGGCGCCAAATTGGTAAACACCACCACGTCATAATTCAAACCGTAATGGCGATACTGCAAAATTCCCTGCGAAGATGTCTCCACCACCACATACCGGCACCCGGCTTGCACCATTTGTTTTAACATTTTTTGAATTTCCCCACGGCCGAGCATGGTCATTTTTTTATCATTGAGCCAGCGCTTTTCGCCAATTTGAAATTCAACCGTGCTTAGCATCCCCACCTTTTGCCCGCCGGCTTCCAAAACCGAAGAAATCAATCTGCAGGTGGTTGATTTGCCTTTAGTGCCGGTGACTCCGACCACGATTAATTTTCGGGAAGGCCGGCCATACCACCAATAGGCCAAGAGGGCCAGTTTAAAATGAAAAAGTTTTTTCAGTAATCCCATATTTTATGGTCGCGCTATAACTTTTTTAAACTGACTTCATAAACAACCTGCTCCAGTTTATTTAACGCCTGCTTGGCCTGATCAAATTTTTGGCGGTTATAACCGGTCAAATCCATATCAACCAGCTCGCCGATAATTTCTTCAGCCACAGCATAACATTTTTTTACTTCATCAAATTTTCTGGCAGTGGCCGATTTGATGGCATACCGCAAAAGTTCGCCCGGCACATCGCATAAACCGCCGATAAAAGTGTCGCAATCAATTTCCAAATTTTTTATTTTCCCCAGGGTCTTGCCGGCCAAAAATTGTTCAAACAGCGAGGCCTCGGTGTATTCTTCCAAAGCCGCGCGGTATGAACCCTCGTCAAAAAGATCTTCATCTTCTTTATATTTTTTATTTAACTCAAGCAAAATCTGACCGGCAGAAGCCAAGACCTCGGCTCCGTCTTTATCATCGCGCTGAAAGGCAAAAATCGCTTTTTTAGACAGGTGCTGGGCGTCTCCGGCGGCCTTAATAACCTCACGTCTTTTTTGCGCATAACTTAACAAATCCTGGCGTATCTCGTTTAGATATTTTTTATCCAACATACACAAAAATTAAAGATTTCCCCAAGGGGGTCTTGATTTTTTTCTGAATTTAGTTTATCATTATTAAAGTTAAAAGTCCATAAATTGGCCCGGTAGCTCAGCTGGTAGAGCAATTCCCTTTTAAGGAAGAGGTCCTGAGTTCGAACCTCAGCCGGGTCACAAATTTAAAATCGCCGCGGAAGCGGTGGTTTTTTATTTTATCAATCTGGGTATTGACCGCTTACTTACCTTATACTAAAATCAAATCAGACCGCGAAAGGGAACTGCAGGTGAAACAAACCAGCAACCTGTAGACCCGCACTTTCTCCCCAGAGAAAGGTTTAGCGGCCTCGTAGCGCAACACGGATGCGGCCTTGGGAACGACCGATAACGAGTTTAAACCTCGTCGGTCAGAAGAACGAGATCGTCCGCCGCAGCCCAAAAGAAGACGGATGAGCCAAGGAGGAGGAATGCGCCCAAGGCCCGAGCAACACAGCATGCAGGTGCTGGTAACTGCATGCTTCTTTTAATTCTTGTTTTTTTCCATCGCCTGTGTTACCTTGTCTGTAAGCTTGGTAATCAACTTGCCAAAAACGAAAGGGGGTATCAAAATGCCACGTGCCATCATCAGTGTGTACGACAAGACCCGGCTCCTGGCCTTCGTACAGGGTCTCACCAGTCTCAACTGGGAGATCATCTCCACCGGCGGCACCGCCAAGCATCTGCGGGAAGCGGGCTTCCCAATTCTGGATGTGTCGCAGGTCACCGGATTCCCGGAGTGCCTGGAGGGACGGCTCAAGACCCTGCACCCCAAGATCCTCGGCGGCATCCTGGCCAAGGGCACGCCGGAGCACAAGGCGACCCTCAAGAAGCTGGAAATCGAGATGGTGGACATGGTCGTGGTCAACCTCTACCCGTTTGAGGAGACCGTGGCCAAGCCGGACACGACCTGGGACCAGGCCATCGAGCAGATTGACATCGGCGGCCCCACCATGATCCGCGCCGCGGCCAAGAACCACAACCGCGTGACCGTGATCGTGGACCCGAACGACTACATGCTGGTGGTCAACGAGCTCGAGTTGCACGGCGAAGTCCGTCCTCATCTCCGCCAGTCCCTGGCGGCCAAGGTCTTCCGCAAGACCGCGGAGTACGACAAGGCCATCGCGGACTACTTCAACAGGTCCTGACAGACCCCAGCTGATCCGTTCTTTCCACTTGAGGAGACAACAGCGCAGCCGATTCCCCATCGGCTCGCCTCAATCTAATGAAAATCAAGATTTGGTTTTTATCAGATTGAGCTAGCCAATTCCTCTACAATCGCAATCACCCGCTCCGGCTTGGCTGGAGGTAAAACTTCGTGCAATTTATTTCCCAAAAATTTTGCCACTTCCGGATATTCAATCAAATCTTTGACAATATGCGCCAACTTTTGGCCGCCGTCTATTTTTTCATTAAGCACCACCACCGCTTTGTTTCTGGCCAGCATATTGGCATTTACTTCCTGATGATTATTTAAAATCGGCACCAATATAGATGTTTTTGCTAATGCTGCCAATTCGGTAATGGTAGAAAATCCGGCCCGGGCCACCACCACGCTCGCAATCGCGTAAGCATACTTCATTTCCTCGGTAAAAAATTCATAAACATGATAATTGGAAAAAATCGTAGTGGCGTTCTGTTGCGGGGTGCTCTGCCTTTCTCTGCCCACCAGATGAATAACGTGCCAATCCCTAGGCAAAAGCGGCAAAGCATCCAAAACCATTTTATTGATGGTGTTTGAGCCCGTGCCTCCACCCAGAGCAAAAATCACCGGCGCCCCGGCCGGTATGCCAAACTTGGCCCTGGCCATCGTCAAATTTGATTCGGTTAAATTCCGCACCGGATTGCCCAGCCACTCTGTTTTCATGGCATCAAAATTGGCTAAATTATCTTTCAAGGCCACGGTAATTTTTGTGGCGGATTTGGCCATCATCTTATTGGCCAAACCGATCTCAAAATCCTGCTGGTGCACCCAGGTAGGAATGCCCAAAGCCGCGGCCGCGAAGTGCAAAGGCACGCTGACAAAGCCGCCGGCTGTAATAAGTAAAGCCGGTTTTTCCTGCCACAGCAAAATCAAGGACTCCAGAAATCCCCAAAATACTTTAAAGACGTCAATAAAATTAAAGAAAGAAAAATAACGGCGCAATTTTCCGGAAGCAATCGGCAAAAAAGGGATACCGTATTTTTCCACCAGCTTTTGTTCAATGCCGCTTTTTGTGCCGACCCAGACAAACTCCGCACTCGGGTCATGTTTTTTATAAATTTCAAAAACCGCCAGTATCGGCACTACCGGTCCCAAAGTTCCACCACCGGAAAGGATTATTTTCATAATTGCCGCGGGCGCGCTTATTAATAATCTCGCAATTTTCCGATTACAGTCAAATTATGTTCAATCTTTTCCAAGGCCTTGGCTTCAATTTGGCGGATGCGTTCGCGGGTAACGTCAAATTCCTTACCCACTTCTTCCAAGGTGTGGGTTACGCCGTCAGTCAGTCCAAAGCGCATTTCCAAAATTTTCTGCTCGCGCGGAGACAAATCTTTGATTGCGTCTTTGACATAATCGCGCAAAATCTGCAAACCGGCGGCGCGGTCAGGCGAAATATTTTTTACATCCTCAACAAAGTCCTGCAAAGCGCTGTCGTCGTCTTCATCATCGCCAACCGACATCTCCAAAGACACGGTGTCTTGCGATATTTTTATAATATGATTTATCTTGCTCACCTCTTCACCCATTTCCGCGGCCAATTCTTCCGGAGTCGGATCGCGGCCCAAATCCTGCAATAATCTTCTCTGCACCTGCTGGAATCGGTTGATGGTTTCAACCATATGCACCGGAATGCGGATGGTGCGGGATTGATCGGCGAGCGCGCGGGTGATGGCCTGCCTGATCCACCAAGTGGCGTAAGTGGAAAATTTATACCCCTTGCGGTGGTCAAATTTTTTCACGGCCCTAAACAAACCAATGTTTCCTTCCTGGATCAAATCAAGCAAAGACAACGATTTGCCCACAAATTTTTTGGCAATGGAAACCACCAACCGCAAGTTGGCCTCAATAATTTTTCTCTCTGCCTCTTTGTCGCCGCGCTCTTTGCGTTTGGCCAGCGCCACTTCTTCGTCGCCTTTAAGCAATGGGATTTTTCCAATCTCGCGCAGATACATCTGGATGGAGTCGGATGAGATGGAACCGAGATCAAAGGGCACGTCCATATCCGGCTGGGCTCCCTGAAACTGTTTTAAAGTCAACTTGCTTTCTTCTTTTTTGCCCAAAAATCCGCTGGTGCTTTCAACCACGGTCACGCCGTTTTTATCAAGCACTTCCAAAAATCCCTCGTATAAATCAAGATAGGCCTCGGGTCTGGGAAAGACGCTCTCCAGTTCAATTTGCGTGATAAATCCCCTGTTTCTGCCTTTGATAACTATGTCCCAGATTTTATTGGGCGTCGGTTCAAAAATTATTTCAGGTACGAATTCCGGTTTGCGGGGACGCAAAATTTTTCCTTTTTTACGGGGTTTTATTTTTTTATTTTTTTTGATGATTTTTTTAGCTTTTTTTAACTTCGGTTTGTTCTCCTTTTTATGCCTACGCGTATGGCTACCGCGCAGTTGCTTGGAAGAACGCTTAATTGTCCTTCTCTTGGAAGGCATAATTGTAGCGTTATTGTAAAGTTAATTATTGTAAGGTTAAAATTTCTTTTAAGATTTCCGACATCTTTTTTTCATCTTTGGCTGTTTGAGCGATTTTTAAATGATCGTTTAATTCTTTTCTTCTTTTTTTAATCCATTCTGACTTTATTTTTTCAAGCAGATCATCAACTTCATGGGTTGAATCTTCTTTGGAAAATCCTTCAAAATCTTTATCGGCTTTTAATAACAAAATACTAACAAGGTCTCCACCCTCTTCTAAAATCTCCCTAATTTCTGTTTTGGTTACTATATTTGGATTATACGCCTCTTTTATTAATTCGTAAAGAGGCATATACGGGGTGCCTGTAAAAAATTCCGGTCTTAAATATGAATAATGGGAAATAATAAGTTTGGGAAATTTCATAAGCAGAGACCACAAACTCTCCAATCTTAATAAATAGCCCTGGTCCTGACCGTTAAAAATAGGCACGTTCTTGGGTTGATCTTCGCCTCCGGCTTGGCGCGACGGTTGCGGTTGTTTAGCGGACTTTTTTAATTCTTCCCTTAAAACATTGGCGTCTATATCTAATTTTTCAGACAGCTGACGAAGCCAGTGATCTCTTTCAGCGCCAAACTGCAAACGGGCAATCTCCGGCAGGAGGCCTTCAATTATTTTTTGTTTTTGTTTCGGACCGCTTTCCAACTTGGCTGAAAAAGCCGAATTAAAATACCATTCCATCACATCGGTCGCGCTCTCCACCGCTTTAAACCAAACCGCCGGATTTTTTTTCAAACATTCATCCGCGTCTTTGCCGGCGCCTTCCGGGATCTTTATAATCTTTATGTTCATCCCCTGCTCCAGGGCTATATCAATGCCGCGCTTGGCCGCGTTTTGCCCGGCCGCGTCCGCATCAAAAGCCATGGCGATATTATTGGAATATCTTTTCAGTAATTTTACCTGTTCAAAGGTGAGCGCGGTGCCCGAGGCGGCCACCACATTTTTCATGCCGGCCTGGTGGCAAGCCACCACATCCATCTGTCCTTCCACCAACACGGTTAGGTCTTTGGTTTTTATCTCCATTTTAGCTTTATTTAATCCATAAAGCAGGCGGGATTTATCAAACACCGGACTCTGGGGAGTGTTCACATATTTTCCGCCCGATTTTTCCGTTTCCACCAAAACCCGGCCGGTGAAGCCGGCATTGTTGCCGTGCGCATCCCAAATCGGGAACATTATCCGCCCGCGAAAACGATCATAAAAACCCTTGCCCGCCTGAAAATTGGCACCGTCTTTTTTTATGGTCAGCCCGGAGGCAATCAAATCATCAATGGCAAAGCCCTTTTTTAATAAATACTGGGTGAGCAAATCCCACTGTTCCGGTATGAATCCGATTTGCCATTCTTCAATCGTTTCTTTTTTTAGCTGGCGCCTGTCCAGGTACTCGCGCGCGCTGTGCGCCGTCGGCATCTCCAGTAAAAAATGATGAAAAAAATACGCGGCCTTGGCATTTATCTCCAGCAACCGATTTTTCTGGCTTTTGTTTATTTCCGAAACATAGGTATCCATTTTTACTCCGGCGCGTTCGGCCAAAATTTTCAGGGCCTCGGGGAAATCTATACCTTCCATTTCCTGTAAAAATGTAAAAATATCTCCGCCCTTGCCGCAGCCAAAACAGTGCCAAATCTGCTTTTCCGGATGCACCATAAAAGACGGCGTTTTTTCATGATGAAACGGGCAGGGCGCCTTCCAGTTGGCGCCGGCTTTTTTCAGCTGAAGATATTCGCCTAAAATCTGCACAATATCAAGGCGGTCTTTTATGGCTTGGATGTCGGTCATATATTTTTATTTGGAACTAGGGTGTACTATTCTATAATTTTCGTAGTCAATCTCACAATCAAGACAACGCAAAGAGAGCTTTTTACTCTCAATCAAATGTTTTAAAGGACTTAAGTCCATCCCTTCCGGAACTTTCCACAAAATTAACCTGGTGGATTCAGCTTTAAGTTGTACACCACGAAACGATTCTAGGCTGGTTATGCCTTTAAAATTAATGGCTAAACGCTTGAGAGGTAAATCTTTTACAATTTTGATAATATTGGTATTGGCAAAATCAAGGGATAATGACAATTCGCCTATATCCATTTTTTTAAGTGAGTCCAGGTTGCTTATTTCTTTGGCGAATATATTAAGTCTCTCTATTTTTTTACCAGCCAAAAAATCTAAATCCTCAAGTCGGTCATTTTCCAGCGTTATGCTTACATAGTGTAAATCATTTGGCGCTTCTTTTAACCGACTAAGATTCCTTATTTTGCCCCTTAGCGTTACATCCTGAAAATTTTTGATTCCTGTTCCTAAATCAGCTAAATCAAAGCTGGCGTTGCGATTATAAACATCCAATCTTTTCAAAGGTACATCTTTTAACGGTTGCAGATCTATTTTTGATGGCTGATTGTATCCAATTTTTTCAAGATCATCATTCAATCGTTCTAAAACAATCAACAACTCCCGAATAATCTTTACACACTGCAGGTGATCATCTTCTTTTTCCCAAAAGTAAGTAAGTTCCATTGCTTGATCCAATGCTGCTGCTTTCCTATAATTTTTTACTAAATTACTTTCCATCATGGAGGATAACAAATTACTTACAATTTTAATTTGTAATCCTTTATCTTTTAACGACGCTCCCTCCGAATTAATTGCATCCCCCCAATTTTTATTTAAAACATTCCTAACTTCATTAAAGAGATCACTCCATTCTTTAAATTCTCTGGTCTTAAAATCAAATTCATAAATCCTAAATTCACCGGTTAATTTTGCGTCCAAAACATCCTCGGGACTTGGCTTATATACAGACCCCTCTTGCTTTTCTTTTCTCTCTTTGCTCTTATCCTTATTTAGTTCTTTCTGGTGCTTCTCCCAATCTTCGGCACTAATTACATGTACCTCAAGATCACGATCGGTTGGTAGTTCTTGTGGTTTTACATTCTCTTGTGCCCCCCCAAAAGTTGTCTTTACTGCAGTTATGTATGCAGGACTGGGCCGGTTTGAATAAACCTTAGTGGGCATCATTCCGGGTGGCAATAAATTAAAGATCGTATTTGTTTTAACTTGAATTTGGGGTTTGGATGGTTTGTTTTTCCTTTCTTTTGAAACAATCATTCTTCCTTCAACCTTATCCCCCAAATAATTTTTTACAAACGCGTCAACGCCAACTACCACAGACCCATCCAAATCAGAATCTTTAATCTTTTTTGGTGTATCTTCCAAGCTATACCACTGGCCGTCTATTTTTGCTAATAAAACAATGTGCAATTCATTAGTTTGCGGATCGCCTTTTAGAATTTGCATCTTAAATTCGGTACCGGGATAAACCCCCTGAACCAGTGATAGAGTATACTTTAATCTGGCCTCACAATTGCCACACCTATTATTATTTTTACAATTCTTCTTATTTAATAAATCGCTAAGAAAACTAGAGTCAGCTTTATAATCTCCCTTTTCTTGGAGAATGTCATGGATTACCCGTAATTTATGATCCGGAGATTTTGTTTTTGAATCCATTACTTTGTACTTTTCTCGAAGCTGTTTTATATAATTGCCGGCCGTCATGACTTCCTCTTTACCCAGACCACCTTTCGCATATTCCGCGTCCAAAAAAAATACGCCATAATCAATCTTCTCTTTATCTTTATACTTTTCTTTTAAAGGTTCAACTAAACCAGCATCTGGAGCTCCTAATAAAACACCGGCATCCGGTAAAAAATTAACCCGTTTCATCGTGCGCTTAACTACAGTATATTTATCAGCTAAAAAATCACCTATTTCCCCGCGTTTCGTATACCCAACAATTCCCCCATGAAGGAGGGTTGATAATCCAAGCGCCACAGTCAGGGCTTTTTGCCTTTTGAATTTTTCTGCCAATCTGGCCATCAATCCTTTTGTTGGCTTATCCGGTGATTCTATTTGCGGTTTCTTAGATCTGAATTCATTTTCAGGTGTAAATTGCGGAGTTTCCGGAGTCATAATTTTTAGTTAATATGACTTAAGAATAGCCCAAAAAAATTCTTTGCGCAATAGCGGGCTATTCCCTCCGCAAGGCCTCAATTGGGTTTAATCCCGCCGCCTTTTTGGCCGGATAAACCCCAAAGAACAAACCGATCAGAGCGGAAAAACCAACCGCCAAAAAAATAGAGAGAATAGAAATGGAAAAAGTCCACTGCAACCCGTAGGAAATTGCCAGAAAATATACTAAAAGAGAAATTAAAGCGCCCACGACCACGCCCACTATTCCGCCGGCCGTGGTAATAATTACCGCTTCAATCAAAAATTGATTTAAAATATCTTTGCTTTTGGCGCCAATCGCTTTCATCAAACCAATTTCAAAAGTCCTTTCGGCCACGGTCACATACATAATATTGGTAATTCCCACCCCGCCAACCAAAAGCGAAATACAAACCAAGGCAATCAGCAAAAGCGTAATCGCGCCAAGCACCGTTTCAATCATATCTTTGGCCTGCGCCATTGTCTGTACAGCAAAATCATCCTTAGTCGGATCGGTGATATTATGATTTTCCCTGATCATCGCCGTTAAGTCCTCAACCGTCTGCTGTGATTTGTTAGTGTCTTTTATCTTGGCAATAATCTCCATGTAATAATCAATGCCTAAAATTCTTTTTTGCACGGTCTTGACCGGTATGTATATTAAGGTATCCAGATCAAGAAATGACATTGTGCCGCGTTTTCCGGCGATACCAACCACCTTAAACGGCTTTCCTCCAATATATACGGTTTCACCCACGGCATTATTATCTCCAAATAAATCATCCTTTAATGCCGACCCCAAAACAACCACCTGTGATAGCGAGTTATCTTCATTTTGATCATAAAATCGACCTTCGGCAATTGGTAAGGTTTCCACTGCCGGCGCGTTATACCCTTCGCCAAATACCATGGCTTTCTTAATCTGTCCTTGATAGCTCACCAGCGCCTGCGCCGTTAAAAATCCGTAAGCATTTTCAATATTTGGATAATTTTCCACGGTTTTAAAATCTTTTTCTTTCAAAGTGGTAATGGTTACGCCTTCGGCCATAGCGATGGCGCCTTGAGTACTTTTTGTGCTGGGCACCTGTACTTCAATAGAGATTGTATCGGCCCCAAACATATCCAACTGGCCCACAACCAAAGAATTAAGTCCTGCTCCGGCTGAAGAAATCACAATCACGGCCGCAATACCAATGCTAATGCCGACAATAGTTAAAATAGAGCGCACTTTTTGTCGTTTTAAAGCCGTGATGGCCAACCGCAGATAAGTTTTAAAAATTCTACTCATATCGCAGTGCCTCTATCGGATTAAGCGCGCTGGCCCGGCGCGCCGGTATAATTCCAAAAATCAAGCCAATGCCGGCCGAAACTCCGCAAGCCAGAATAATTGATGAATAAGTAACCACCAAATCCCATTTGTAACCCATGCTTTGAGCCACTTTAGCAATGCCAAAAGAAACTAAAATGCCGAGTAAAATACCGATCACGCCGCCGATAAAAGTGACCATCATTGTTTCAACTAAAAACTGCAGAGATATTTGCGAACTTCTGGCTCCCACCGCCTTGCGCAAACCGATCTCTCTGGTGCGCTCCTGCACCGCGGCCAGCATGATATTCATGATCCCCACTCCGCCGACTACCAGTGACAAGGCGGCGATAGCCGCTAAGAAAAATTTTAAAGCATTGGTTACTGTGTTTATGGCGTCCAGTCCTTGGGCGGAAGACCTGACCGTGAAATCATCGTTGGCCGGATTAGAAATATTATGCTCTACCCGCAAAGTGTCTTCAATAAACAAAACCGCGCCGTCAACATTGCTGGCGTCATCAACTTGAGCGCGCAGATAACTGATATAATTTATTCCCAATAATAACTTCTGCGCGGCGGTGATGGGCACAAAAATTTGATCATCCTGATCTTGAAAACCGCTGGTGCCGCGCGCCTTTAACACCCCGATAACCTGGAAGCTCACTCTTTTAATTTTAATTTGCTGGCCAATCGGATTCTCATCGCCGAATAAATTTTTGGCGGTCTGGCTGGCCAACACCGCAACTTTAGCCGTTGATCTTTCTTCTTCTTCAGAAAAAAAACGACCGCTCGCCACTTCCGCGGTTTCCACCTGCGGATAACTGGCCATCACCCCCACAAAGGTAGTGTCGGTCTTATTGTCTTGCCAAGTTACGGTATCTGTTCCTTTAACGTATCCGGTGGCCGCCAAAATATGAGGATCGCCGCCGGCAACCAGCGCTTTTACATCTTCATATTTTAAAGTTGTAATCACAATCCCCATTACTGAAACCGGCGGGCCGTTGGCTTCGGCTTTGCCCGGCAAAACGCCGACTAAATTTGATCCCAAACTGCTCACCTGATTGACAATCAAACTCTGCGCGCCGGCGCCAACCGACATAATCACAATCACGGCCATGATGCCGATGATAATGCCAAGCATCGTCAAAACAGAACGAACCTTGTTCGCGGCGATGATGTGCCATGAATTGTGAATGTTTTCGGAGAGTTTCATATCTTTATTGGCTACTTCCTCAACTCGTCAACTCCATCGGCGATGACTCTTTCTTTAACATGTTCATCCGCAATAATTGCCCCGTCTTTTATTCTTAAAATCCTCTTGGCGTGATCGGCGGTATATTTTTCATGGGTGACCAAAATTATGGTATGCCCCTCGTCGTTTAATTTTTGCAAGATACGCATAACCTGCAAACCAGATTTTGAATCCAAATTTCCGGTCGGTTCATCGGCAAAAATTATACTGGGGTTATTTATCAAGGCCCGCGCTATCGCCACCCTCTGTTTTTCTCCGCCCGAAAGCTGATCAGAAAAAAATCCAAGCCGGTGACTAAGACCCACTGCCTCCAAAGCTTCTTTGGCCTTTTTTTCCCGTTCGCCGGCAGGAACTTTTGAATATAACAGGGGCAACATCACATTATCAAGCACAGAAGTTCTGGGTAGCAGATTAAATGCCTGAAAAACAAACCCGACTTCATTGCCGCGCATGTGGGCCAAGTCATCATCAGTCATAGTACTGACGTCTTTTCCGTTAAAAAAATACTTTCCGGAAGTCAGGGTGTCTAAAAAACCCAAAATGTGCATCAAAGTGGATTTCCCTGAGCCGCTCGGACCCATTATGGCTACAAACTCGCCTTTTTTGATTTCAAAATTCAGATCGCCCAAGACACTGGTAACCACCTCATCATTTTTGTATTCTTTACCCAGGTTGTTAATTTTTATCAGCGCCGCGACATCAGCCATATTACTGTTTCACATTAAGAATAACCGTCTGACCTTCGGTTAAACCGCTCTTTATTTCCACAAAACCATTATCCGCCTTTAAACCGATTTGCACCGGCGTCTCTTTTACCTGTCCTTTATCCAGCAACTTTACGGATTTCTCGCCGGTAACCGTATCAGTGTGCACGGCGCGCAGAGGGATATACAAAACACCGGTTCTGGAATCTGTGTTTATACTGACATTAGCCGTCATCCCCGGCCGGAATGTTTTGCCGTTGTCATCAAGTTTAATTTTCACCCGGTAATAGACAACGTCCTGGATAACCGTTGAACCGGGTTCAATGCTTAAAATTACACCGGTAAATTTATTGTCATCGCCGTAAGCATCAAGAGTGATTTCGGCGCTGTCATTTAATTTTAATTTTGGTATGTCGGTTTCCGGAATATCAACACTGACTTCGTAGTGAGGCGAAAGCATTTCAACGACGGCATCCGCGGATGTTACCAATTCGCCGATTTTATTATTTACTTTGGTGATAACGCCGTCTATGGGCGCGCGAATGATCGCTTTATTTCTGTTGGCCACGGCTTGAGACAGCGCCGCTCTGTAGGCAGCCACGTCAACCTCGCGCGGAGGATCTTTTTTGGTTTGTAAATTGGCAAGCGCCTGATCGTAGGCCGCCTGCTTCATTTTGATATTATTGTCAGCGCTGGCTTGGGCGTTGCTGTAATCATTGTAAGCTTTATAATAAGCAATCTCATAAGTGCTGTAACTATTCTTGGCATCAGAAATGGATTGTATTTGAGTAATTACGGTGGAAAGCTGGGTGGTCGCAGCCGTGCGCGTGGTGCTTATGGTGGTTTTTTTAGTATCTAAAGCGGCCTGGGTTAAATTGCCGCCGGACATGGTCGCCATCAGCACATCGCTGACCGAACCCAAAAGCTGGTTTGTTTTTGACAAAGCATCTTCAATCAAATTTAAGGCATTGTCTATGTCTGAATGCTGGCTATTGGTATTAAGCGGAGAAGCCGCGCTTTTAGCCAAGGCGATGGCGGATTTGGCGATCAAATAATTAGTTTGCGCGGTAGAAAGTTTTCCCGGATCAGAAGCGGCTAAATTTGATTTAAAATCGGAATTGGCAAGAGTATTATCAACTCCCAAAATATTATCTGATTGCGTCAAAGCGTTATCAAGCACGGATAATGAGGCCTGTGATACGGCTGCAGCGTCTTTATAAACATTAGTGACAATCTGGCTGCTTTCCCCGCCTTCAGCCAGTTTCAAATTATTTTCGGCGGTTTGCACATCCGACTGCGCCGCATTTACGGAGTTTTGTCCGTCAATTTTGGCCTGCTCCAAAGACGCCTGGGCGCTATCGGCCGCGGCCTGATAATAACTGATATCTTGAGTGGAAGCCCCGGCTAGTTTTTGATTAAGGTTCGCTGCGGCTTGAGCAACCGCCGCGTTTAAATCAGCCATGCCCAAGTTGGCGAGCACTGTTCCGGATGTCACCTTTTGGCCTTCCGTCACCATAATTTTTGCCACTGTGCCGGGAATTTCAAACCGCAAAGCCAGATCATTATTTGATTCAACGTTACCGGTGGCGTCAACGGTTTGTTTAATATCACCCTTTACAACGGCTACGGTGTCATATTGCGTCGGCTGGTGCGATTTTTGATATTGGCCATACCAAATCAGAGCAATCACTATAATGATAGCCGGTATATAAAATTTTTTCTTTTTCAAAAATGAGAAGTTCATACGGTTTATTTTAAATGTTTAGTGATTTGATTGATTATTTTGCGCATTTCCTTTTCCGGTATAAAAACTACCTTGCCAAAATGTTCCACCACTACAAACCGATCGCCTTCTTTCATTTTTAGTTTTTCTCTGGCTTCTTTTGGTATGACCACCTGACCCCTCGGACCGAGGTTGACGGTCCCGCAGATAGTCCCGAACGGATTGCTTGATTTCATATAAAAAACAACATTTAAGATAAGTATGAATTATCTTACTAATCATACTACCTGTCAAGAGGGTTGTCAATGGGCTTAGAGTTTTTCCCAATCCTGGGCCTGGGCCAGATATTTATCCTTTATTTCGGCAAAATATTTTTTGGCCGCTTTGTAATCATTGGGAAGCACGCCGTCTAAAATCGCTTCTTCAATCGCGGTTTTAATCTTGCCGACCGTGGGCCCGGGTTTTAGTCCGGATAATTTCATAATTTCATCGCCTCTAAGCGGTGACTGGAAGGCGCGTAATTTGTCTTTTTCAATGACCTCGGCAATTCTTTTTTCCAAACGGTCGTAATTGTGCAGGCGTTTTTCCTTTTTGAGCGGATTGCCGGTGGTAATATCACTGCGGCCTAAGATCAATAAATCATCAAGTTCGTCGCCCAAGCTGACAATCAGCCGGCGCACCGCGCTGTCGGTTATCCCCTCGTCCATCAAACTGATCGGCTGTTGATGCCATCTGATCAGTTTGGCCAGATAATCCGTATCGTTTTTGGAAAAACGCAAACGCTGGCCGATTTTATAGACCAATTTTTTGCCGACATGCTCGTGCTGATAAAAAGTCCAGCCGATTTTGGCAACAAATTCTTTGGTTTGCGGCTTGCCGATGTCATGCAAAAGCCCGGCCAATCTTAACATTGTTTTATCGGATCTTTCGGCGATATTATCAACCACCTTAAAGGTGTGCACCAAATTATTTTTATGCTGGTGGCCAAAAATTTCTTCCACTCCATCTAATTTTACAACTTCCGGCAAAACAAAATCCAATAAATGCGTTTGAAACATCATACTTAAGCCGATTGAAGGCAAGGGACAAGCGAGCAGTTTAAACAATTCTTCGGCAATCCGCTCGGCCGAAATTATTTTTAATCTTTCCTTATTTTCATATATTGACTTGAGGGTCTTGGGATCAATCGCGAATTGCAATTGGCTGGCAAACCGCACCGCGCGCATCATCCGCAAAGGATCATCGCTGAAGGTTTTATCCGGCGAGAGCGGCGTGCGCAAAATTTTGTTTTTTATATCATTTTGCCCGTCAAACAGATCAATGATTTCTTTTTTTACGACGGTCAGGGTCGGCGGTTTCGCGCCCGCAAATACAGAAACCGGCACGGCCATGGCATTAACCGTAAAATCGCGCCTGGACAAATCATCCGCCAAGGTGGCTGTCTCAACTTTCGGCTTTCTGGATTTGGCATCATATTTTTCGCTTCTGGCTCCGGCAAATTCCAAAACTATTTGTTCTTCGCCTTCGCCGATGACATACCTGGCCGTATCAAAATCCGGAAATTCAACCAAACTCCCCGCTTCCTTCATGGCTTTGTCAAAGTCCTTGGCAAAAGCCAAACCGCTCCCTGCCACCACAAAGTCAATATCCTTTTTTTCATTTTTGCCCAGCAAGAAATCACGCACAAATCCGCCCACAATATATATCGGGGTTTTATTCTTTTTGGAGACAGTGTTGATTTTTTTTAATATCGCCGAAATTGACATAGCCCGTTTAAATCTTTTTATCGCGCCCCATTCTGTTTTTGGCAACCTCTTCCGTCACCCAGCCCTCTTTGAGCAAATCTTTAATTGAGTTTTCCATTGTGACCATGCCTTCCTTGGCTCCGGTCTGAATGGCTGATTTTATCTGATTGATTTCATTGCCGCGGATCAAATTGGCTATGGCCGGATTATTTATCAAGATTTCTCTGGCCGGCACTCTGCCCCCGTCTTTTGACGGCAAAAGCTGTTGGGCGACCACGGCGCGCAACACCGAAGATAATTGGATCAAAACTTGTTTTTGTTTTGAGCCCTCAAAAACATCAACAATACGTTCAACCGCTTCGGCCGCGCTCGGGGTGTGCAGGGTGGAAAAAACCAAATGACCGGTTTCGGCGGCAGTGAGCACGGTGGCAATGGTTTCCGGATCGCGCATTTCACCGACATATATCACATTCGGATCCTGGCGCAAAACATATTTTAAGGCATTGGCAAATGAATCCGTGTCTGTGCCCACATTTCTTTGCTCAATCAAACTTTTTTTATCTTTAAAAAGAAACTCAATCGGGTCTTCCACGGTGATGATATGCGCCCGGCGGGTTTTGTTTATCTCCTCAATCATGGAGGCAATGGTGGTTGATTTTCCGCAGCCGGTCGGACCGGTAACCAGAATCAAACCATCCAAATATTTTGGCATTTCCGCCAAAACCGGTTCAAAGCGCAAGTCCTTGGGGCTAGGAATGTCTGATGGAATCACCCTGGCAGACAAACCGATATTGTCCACCTGTTGATGCAAATTAACGCGGAAACGGACTTTATCTACTTCATAGCTGAAATCCAGCTCTTTGGTCTTCTCATACTTGTCCTGTTGTTCTTTGCTTAAAATATCTTTTATAGCCGTCAGCAAATCCTTGTTATTTAACTGCTTGTCATCTATTTCTTTTAACTCACCCTCTATTCTGATCATTGGCAACTCACCGCCGATTAAATGCAAATCAGAAGCGTCTTTTTTGATCGCTTCTTTGAAATAACTCTGTAAATTTAGCATATATTTACTAAAATTTGATTAAAAACTTGTCTAAATATTATATACCTAAAAAAAGCGAAAAGCAACCGCCTTTGCTTGAAAAAATAAGCAGGATGATATATAATCGTTTCATTAGCGGGCTGTAGCGAAGTTGGTATCGCGCATCGTTCGGGACGATGAGGCCGCGGGTTCAAGTCCCGCCAGCCCGACGGGAAGGAGGCAAAGCAATGCGTATTCCTTGTCCACGACCGCCCAGGTCGATTCAAGATGAGGTTAAGGTTCATGAAGCAATCAGGGACGCCAAGGCCAATTCCAGGCTGATCTTCGTCGTTGAAGTCAATCCGAAAACGCACGAAGTGTCGGCTAACGCGTACTGGCCGGCTGCCCTGCCCGGATGGGAAAAGGAATATTCCCTTCTCGGGGAGCTCAAGAAGATGGCCGTTTCGGTCTGGCGCAAGGTCAGCAGGAAGCAAAACAATGCGCAAGCATAGCGGAGGGGTGTTCGCGAACTCACCAAAAAAGTTCGCTTTTTTGTTTAAAAAATGAGCAGTTTATAGAGATGCTCCGCTCTTTTCTGGTTACTTCTTCGTGGGCTTCTGGCCCACACGCATGTCCTTCACATCCGCCTCCACTCCGACCTCCAGGGTATTCGGCTTGACCGAGAAGATCTCCTCCTGTTTGATCTTCACCCCAGGCACAGTGACGGCGACAGCCGGTTCTTCCAGCATCGCCTCCTTGTTTGGGTCTTCAACGATTCTGACAAAGCGCTTGAGGCCCATCTTCTTGAGCGCCTTGATCACCGCCTTCTTGTCGCGCAGGTGCACCGAAGGCGGATTGAGACGCCATCCGAAACTGCCGGTTGGCACCTGGATGGTCTTGGTCTTGCCGCCCTCGGTCAGCGTCTCGCGGTTCGCGTCGGCGAAGATGAAGAGACCCCGTACCAGGCCGGCAATGGTCCGGTTGTGAGACGAGGCGAAGGCCATCGCCTTCTTCTGCAAGACCGCTACCCCGTCATTTAAGACATTCTCGATCGAGTTGATCTCCCTCTGCTCCGCGGCGATGCGAGTCAGTATGTTAGCCGCCTCAACCAGGTTTTCCGGAATATATACTTCATAGTCCGGCTTAGCAGGCATCTTCACCTGATGAGGTGCTTTATCCACGATCTTTTTCTTGGCCATGATTGCCCTCCATGGGCATAATCTAGCTTATCCGCGAAATTTTAGCAAGCTGCCGACCAACAAACAAAAAAGCCCTTATGGGGCCATTTTATTTTAAAAATCAGACCAATATCTAAGTTAAACCGAGAGCAGGTTTAACTTGTTTCATATCTTCCTCTAAAACTTCAACTCTGCCTTCAATAATTCGCATATCGTGCGTAGCAATAGTGAGCTCCTGGTCTTTCTTTTCAGTTATTTGAACTAATTTATCAAGAGTAATTGAAATTTTGTTCAAATCTGTTTTCGTCGCCATATCAGCCTCAATCCGATCCAAACGCTCATCGTGTTCTAAAAATTTTATTGCTAAAAAATCAAATCTTTTATCAACCTGGTCAAATCTTTTATCAACCTGGTCAAATCTTTTATCGTGAGCTTCTAGTTTTTTATCAATTTGGTCAAACCTTTTGTCAATTTGGTCAAACTTCTTATCGTGGGCACTGAATTTTTGTGTGATGTTTTCCATAGTTTTTATATTATACTGTGATAATAAAATTGGTGTCAATGCTCACTGATAACTCCTCAAAAACTCCACACTCATTTTTTGTTCTTTTAAAGCCAGGCCGATTGAACTCTCAATTCTGATAATATATTTTTCCAAGGGCTCCAAATTTTCTAAAATATCCAAACTTAGCAAAGCAGTACGGGATTTGTTTGTGTAGGACAAAGCCAACTCCCCGGCTCGCGGCAAGGTTTTAAACCAAAAAGTTTTTTCCAATTCGGGCATATCTTTTTCCAAATCAATCTCGCCCCGCGCCAAACCAAAATCCTCTAAAAGCATAGCCACCACCGTGCTGATGTGACCCCTCTCCAAGTCCTCTTTCCAATCATGCAAGTCGTCGTTCATCTGCATGGGGATTAAATAATTTTTAAAATAAGAAATTAAATTTCTTGTTTCAGCCGAGTCCAACGGATAACCAAGCAAATACATTATCACCACACAGCCCAAAATGTGAGCCGAAGGCGGTTCGTATTTACAGGTGTAGTCGCCGAAATCCGACATAGCCGCCGGCAAAAATACTTTCGCGCCCTCGCGCTTCAAACGGCAATGCCTAGTTTCCCAAGTGTTAGCGCCGTCAAGTTTGTCCATCAGCTCTCGGAAAAATTTTGTCATGCCCGATTCGGGCGGAAGGATGCCATTAAACAAATAGGTAAACTCACGCGCATATAAATTCGCGGCCGGCAAAATTTCCGGCATAGCTTCTTCGTCTTCATCCCAAAAATTATCGTAAATGATAAAAGCGGTCCAAAAAAATGTGTTGGCGAGACCTAAAACCGCGATCAAGCCATCTGAAAAAATCTGGCCTTTCTCTCCCAATGCCTGCCGGAAATAATACGGCATCAATGACATTTGTTTGTCATAATTACCAGCAACTGTCCTCTGGATTTCCCGCAAAGCGATTGTTTTCAAATCCGAGTTCAAAAATGAAAAGCGCTCTTCAGCTGTGTTAATAATTTTAACCAGCATTTTTTGCTCCTCAATTTCAGCATTTTTTAAATCCGAATCCGCATTAAGGACTGTATTTTTTATTTTACTAAGCGCCTCCACACAAAACGCCGAAGCCAAAGCCGGACCGGGCGGCGCGGTTTCCAAAAATTTTATTTCTTCCGCAAGTTGACTCAAAGGACAACCCAAATTTATGGCTGCTATAACCGCCAAAGCCGTATTGCACAAATCATTTTTTAAAAAACTTTTATTTTCCAAAATATATGCCAACAACTTTTGCCGACTGTCGCCTTTATAAAATTTGGAAATAAAATAAATAACAAAATACGGAGACGAATAAAGCGAAGATTTAAAATTGCCGGTCGCAATCGCCACTTCAATTAAATTATTTAAAGACGCCAACTCCACACCCTGTAGAGATAAAAAATAGGCAATGTTCACATTTACACCCAAATCAATATTATTTTGCACACCGCTTTCCGGCACAAAAGTGTAATACGGCCCGCCTTCTTCGGATTCCAAAGAAGTAAGATGTTTTAAAATTTTGGCCAGAGCCGCACCGTCTATCAATTCCGGATCATATTCCGTTAAAGCCGACAAAACACAAAAATTTATGCCGGCAATATTTCCAAACAGCCAATTTTCATCTTTCCGCATTAACAAATTCTTGACTGCCCTATATCTGATCATACTGGCGTCTTCATCATCAATTTTATTCAAACAAAAAATAATTAACGCCAAATTCAAAAAATTATCGCCCGTTGGCTGAAATTTTTTGAGTACACCAAAATGTTTATACATATTCCCTCCTTTTGTTTATTACCCTCCCTTTTGAGTAAATTTAATTATAAATGTTGTATGCCACCGGCCGCTTCCAATATTACTTTCTACATTAATTGTGCCACCCAAATCTTCTTCCACCATTCTTTTTGTTAGGGATAATCCGATACCGGTGCCGATACTGGGATCTTTAGTGGTAAAAAATGGTTCAAAAATTTTATTTAATAATTCCTGTGGGATTCCACAACCCCAATCCTCCACCGCCAAGGTTACCATTCCGGACTCAATTAACAAAGAAACATGGACCTTTGGTACAAAAATATTATCCGAGCCAATGTTTGTATAAGCATCAACGGCGTTTGCAATCAAATTAGTAACTATCTGATTAAATTTTACCGCGCTGCCAAATGTTTGTATCTCCGCCGGGGCTGTAAATTCAATGCCCACATTAAGTTTTCTACCTCGATAAGACAAAATTTGAATCACCTGCTTTATTTCTTCATTTAAAGAAAAAAGCATATCACTACCCTGACCGCTTATCTGCCGGCGTATCGCCTCAATAAAATTTTTCATGCGGCCATTGGCTGATATTGCCCGTTCTAAATAGGATTTGGTCTGATCTAATTCTCTCAACTTATTATTTTGGGCCATTTCCATATTTAAAGAAACCGCCGCCAATAAATTAGTAAGATCATGGAATAGACCGGAAGACAAACGCCCAAATTCCGCAAATCTATAAAGTTGCCCCACCTTTTCCATTTGTGTTCTTTTGAGTTCTCGCGTACGCTCTTCAACCTTAACTTCAAGAGAGTCCCGTTCATATTTAAGTTCCGCTTCTGAAGATTTTGCCCGTTTAAGCGCTTTATAAATCTCCCGATTGGAAAGCCAAGATACTGTAGCGATAATTGTAAAAATCACCAAAACCATTATGGTGTCGGAAAAATTCCACCTTTGCTCTCGCCAATATTGATTGGCTGAAAAAATATTGACTCTTTGCAAATAATCAATAGCCAACATCGTTATACCGATAATGGCCGTGGTTAAAAAGGCAAAACGAGTACTGATAAGAATACCGGATATTACTATCACCAGCACATTAATTAGAAGACCGGCGTTTACGTCCACACCGTGCTTATACTCCAAATAACTGGCCAATAAGAAAAAAGTAACCAAAAAAAGATAAGCAGAAATTTTGGGAAACCCCTTGCGGGAAAGAAAAAAGAGCAGACAGAAAAAAGCTAAAATCCCAATAACGACAAATAGAGACAAGGCATTGTTGGTGTATAATTCCGGATCAGCAAAAAATAAACCAAATATATTTATTACAGACGCAATGGAAACTAAAACAATCGCCGCAAATAAAAGGATATTAAGAATAAACTCTTTACGCGCCTGATCTTCATTTTTAGATTTCGGTGCTACAACCTCACGGATAATACCGCTTAAATTTCTCATATGTTTATCTTCTTAATTCTTAAACTAAACATTCCTCTCTCCGTAATGCAAGATAAGGAATGGAAAATTGGAATGTTTAGCCCTCTCTCATTTTAAACTGGCCCCCACGGAGAGCCGATCTCCGCGGCCACCACAATCAATCCGGAAAGAACAGACAGAACTCTGGCTTCTTTATTTGTCAAAATTTCTTTGATAACTTTATTCATATATTTATTTTAAGATTTCTTATTTGTCGGTCCTCCGACCTTTACAAAAAGACCCTCCTTACTCTATTCAATTTTATAACCGCGGCCGGGTATGGTTTGAATAAATTCGCGAATGCCTCGGTGTTTTATTTTTTTACGCAAATTAAGAATATGTGATTCAATCGTATTGGAAAAAGGATCAGCGTCCATATCCCAGACATGTTCAAGAATCATACCTCTGGAGACCACAACACCTTTGTTCTTCATTAAATATTCCAAAAGCATAAACTCCTTACGGGTAAGATATACTTCCTTTTTTCCAACTAACACTTTACTAGCGGCAAAATCCAGAGTCAAATCGCGAATTCTGACTATTTGATCTTCAATCACTTTGGGCCGACGAAGTAACGCTTTAATTCTGGCTAATAGCTCTTTGAAAGAAAATGGTTTGGTCAGATAATCATCAGCTCCCAAATTTAAAAGTTCAACTTTCTTGTTCGTTTCACTAACTACCGAGAGCATAATAATGGGTACCTGTTTTTTGGCTATCCTGATATGTTTACAAACTTCCGCGCCACTGCGTTTTGGCAGCATGTTATCCAAAATTATCAAATCATAATCGTTTGTACAACCAAGCATCATGCCTTTCTGTCCATCTGCGGCAACATCAACCGCGAAACACTCCGATTCCAGCGAATCCTTTAAAGAGTCGGCCAAATCTTTTTCATCTTCAATGATAAGAATTTTCATATGTATGTATAATTTTAATAACTGGTCCTATTATAATTCAACCTACCTTATCAAAAGATAAAGAAAAGATAAAATCCTGATAAAATCCAAAATTTAAGAAGATTTACACGGTTTTCACCGCTTTTTCCAACCTCCTCCGGAACCTATTTTCGTTTATTTTGTCCGCAAAAATCACAGTGAGGCCGGCCACAATACTTTCGGTTGAACCGATGACAGCCAGAATCCAGCCATTGTGCATCAAACCCAGCAAGGATCCGATCATACCCATAATCGGGGCCATTGCCACGCCGATCAAGAGCCCCAGCCGGGCCGGGTTGGTAAAATCTTGGATAAGCGCCATTTTGGTAATGTCCCAATTTTTGGCCATGACAACTTTTTGATTGTGGATTAATTTTTTTAAATTTTTTCTATACATGAAAATTGACTGAATGGCTGTGGTCAAGGACAACGCCACGGCAGACAAACCAAACACCACCCCGCCCCACACTACATGGCCGCTGACAATCAATTCTTCCACAGAAAACGCACCATAAGCGGCCAAAACAAACACCGGAACCAAAATCCAAGACCGCTTGGCCAACTGTATCCATTTAAAACCCGAACCGCGCAAAGCCGTGAGTTCCGCGGCCTCGCCCAATAAATCATCGGCTGAAGCGGCAAACAGCTTGCCAATCCCCTTCACCCACAGTTCTAAAACATGCGCGATTGGACCGATAATTAATAATATTTTTATAATTTCTTGAGCAACCCGGGTTCTTTCTCTGGCATTATCGGCGATAACTCTAAACACGCTGTAATCCACTGCCAGCGGATAAATCAATTCCGAAAGTTCGGACATCAGTTGTTGTTCGGTTGCCGAGATGCCGATATTTTCTTCGTCAATTAAAACCAAGCGCTTAAAACGCAAACGGTCTTTTAAAATTGTTTCCACGGCCTTGTCCAAATCCTCGTTGTGCTTGTTGGCTTCGGCTTGATCTTCAGCCGTGATTATCGGTTGATGTTTATCTTTTAAAAGTTTCGGCAGCCAGGTGACAATATAGTTGCCTTGGCTGTGAACACTGATGGTGTGGATCGCTTTTAAAATATTTTCCGGCGTGCGCAGAACCGTTCGCACCCCGATGGCTTTGCCTTGAGATAAAATCGCCCTTATCTTTTCTTTATACTCCGGATATTTTGAAAAAATATATTGAATCTCAATCGGCAGTTGTTTTACAAAATCACACTCTTCGGGTAGGGATATAACATCCATTTTATATGTACCAATGGGCGAAAACTGGTGTTTTGTTTTGGACATAAATTATTAATTCTGTTTATCAGAGATTGATGAAACGTTTTTCGCCAAGCTATCGCTAGTGCTCAAAACATTTCATCAATCTCTTCTAAAACAAACCTTAAATATGCAATAACGTATTATCCCCCAAAATCATCTTATGAAGACCCCCTGCTCTATCTATAATTGTTACTCCTGAACCGAAGATACTATTATCTATTTTTACCGGGGAATCAATAGTGCATCTGTTTAGTAAAATAGAATTTCCGATTTCAACTTTTTTTATAATACTGCCGGCGCCAATGGTGGTGTTCGGATTTATAATACAATCTTCAAGCGTGCAATTCTCACCGATGATGGCCGGCCCGATAATTTTAACATTTTTATTTGCGGTTGTCCCCACGCCGATTCGCACCTTGCCGGTGATACTGGCGCCGCTTTCAACCGTGCCTTCTATTTTAAACATTTCCGTTGGCGTTTCATCCAGAAGTAATTTATTGGCCACAATCAAATCATCCGGCTTGCCGGTGTCTTTCCACCAGCCGGTGATTTCTTTGTGCCCCACTTTATAATCATTTTTTAACAAATATGAATGGATATCGGAAATTTCATATTCACCGCGCGGACTTTTCTGAATATGATCATAGGCCTTAAAAAATAATTTCGGCCCGTAGAGATAAATTCCGGTAACCGCGAAACTATTAGCCGGATTTTGCGGTTTTTCTATCACGTCAACCAATTTGCCGCTCCCATCAAAAACCGGCACCCCAAACCTTTCTGGATCCGGCACCTTTGACAAGGCCAGCATGCTGTCGTGATTATTTGTGGCGAATTCCTCAATAAAATCTTTCAAACTGCCTAAAATAATATTATCGGAAAGATAAAACATAAACGGATCGTCGCCGATAAACTTTTCCGCCTGTTTCACCACGTTGGCTATGCCCTGCGGCCCGCCCTCTTGTTCAAAAAATTTAATCTTTATCCCCCAATGACCGCCGTCGCCAATCGCTTTGGCCAAATCAGTATCGCCCGGGTTGGTGTTGATAAAAATCTCTTCAATGCCGGCCTCAACCACTTTTTCTATGGCATGAAAAATCATCGGCTTGTTGGCCAAGGGAATCAGGTGTTTATTTATGGTGGAGGTTACCGGTCGCAGTCGCGTGGCTCGTCCCCCGCCGGTTAAAATTGCTTTTTTGATTTTCATACAATAAATAACGCCTTAGCTTACCAGAAAATTATAATTTTGACAAGGGCAAAGTAGGCGGTCATCAGCGGGTTGGCAATATATTTCAAGAGTGGACTATCAATGCTCTTTTCCTCAAAAATCACCTTGCTCACCGCGCTTTTAAGCAATACCTTATCTGATACCATGCGAATACCCTGGATATAGTTTCTTTTTAACAGCCAAATTTTCCAATTGTGCGGCTGGAGCCAGTATTTATACACTTCCAGCCGGGTTTTAAACCAACCGTTCATTATTGAGAAAAATATCAAACCAAGCTCCATTATCAAAGCCATCGGCAAAAGTAGTATCAGAGTCGGCCATTTAAAATACATCAGCATCAGCGCGTAGCGATTTCGTTCCATATAATAAAACTTGTCCTTACTGCGGCTGAACTGATATTTGTGATAAAAAACCGCGTCGGAAACCATAACTGTTTTGTAGCCAACGGCCTTCATGCGCAATGAGTATTCAAGGTCTTCGTGATAGAGAAAAAATTCTGATGTCCACGGACCGTATTTTTTCAGTAGCGGCATTCTCATCAAAAGCGACGCTCCGCTGGCATAGCCGACTTTGGTAATCGGTCCTAACTTCAAATCGGATTTCTTTTTTCTAAAATTCGCGCAGTAGCCAAATCCCAAATAATGAAAAGCATTGCCGGCACTATTTATCAGCTCCGTTTCCGGATAAAGCATTATTAAAGATTGAGTCGCGCCGATTTCTTGGTCTGTTTCCATGGCCTCAACCAATTTTTCCAAACAATCCGCGGCCATAAAGCCGTCATTGTTGTGAAAATACACATAATCAAAATTGTTATCCATGGCCCAGCGTATGCCAACGTTATTGCCGCCAGCAAAACCCAAATTTTCTTTTTGCGGCAGAAGTGTGACATGGGGTATGGAGGTTCCGGATAATGGCAAAACCTTTTCCTGAATAACCCTTAGCGATGACCCCTGCTCCGGATGCGGATTGTCAACAATAATAAATTCAACCTTGTCTTTCGGATAAGTCATTTTCTGTAAAGATGAAATCACATCATCTAAATATCTCTCACTGTCAAAAGAAAGATAAATTATTGCGACTTTTGGAAAATTTTCCACCATAAATTAAACGCTAAAATATTTATGACTGCCCCGCCACTTCCACATATATTTCAGCCAGCTGACCGCATGCGTTCTGGCTAATTTATTTTTGAAAAATCCGTTTATCAAACCGGGCACCTTTGCCGACTCTCTGGCATGGGCATGCAGGATAATTATATCGTGAATATAATAAACAGGCCAACCCATTTCCCACATTGTCCGGCACCAATCGCAATCTTCCATATACATAAAATACCGGCCGTCAAACCAGCCAACCTGGTCAACAACATCTTTTCTAACCAACATGGCCGAACCCTGCACCCAATCAACCGGCCGGGTTTCATTATGATCAAAGTCCTTCATCAACAACCTGTCGGCATATTTTTTTATCCATTTATATTTTCTGTCCCAATCAATATGTTTAAGTGGTTTTATCATTATGGCCGGCAAATCAAAGCGATAGCAGGAAAATTGTAATGTCCAATCCGGATTAAGCAGTTTTGGCCCGATACAGCCGATTTTGGGATGTTCATCCATAAATTTAATCATGCGCTCAATTGTTTTTGTGCTTTCCGGCACCCTGGCATCCGGATTTAAAACAAAATAATATCTGGCCGGGACTTCGGCAAATGCTTTGGTATTACCCCTGCCGAATCCGACATTGCCGCCGCAATCAAGATATTTAACTTGCGGAAATTTTTCCGCCAGAGCTTCTTTGAGGCCGTCTTTATTTTCCGAATTATCGGCAACGGTTATTTGAATGTCAAAAGCAGTGCCGCTTATATCCTTAAAAATTGTATCTAAAGCGGTTAGAACATCATCTTTGGACAAGTAATTGAGCAGAACTAAATGTAAATCCTTCATACCTTTCTATTTTTTCTAATCCAGGCGCGCTTTCTGGCCAACTCATGCCTATCGCGCCATATTTGACCAAGCCCGGACAAAACCTTGCGGTCATATATTAAAAACCAGACAAACTTCTTGAATTCATACCATAAAATGGCCAAAAAATCAAGAGTATGGTTCTGCTTGGAGATACTTTTATACAAGGTCATTAAATGGTTTTTATAGCTGTTGTACTTGATCAATTCCGACTGTGTCTGTTTATTTTTAGCCGCCGAAGTGTCTTTTAGCTCTTTTGGTCCGGCCGCGGAGCGATCATGAAAGGCCACAGCATCCAAAACCGTATAAGATTTCCAGCCGGCCGAAGCCAATCTGAAAGCCAAGTCAACATCTTCTTTATAAGATCCATAAAGGTCATCAAAAATGGTTTCATCCTCATAGGCCACATTTTTTAAGGCCGACCATCTGTACATTGGCAGGGCGCCGGAAACGCCAAACACAGGCATCGCTGACTTTCCAACCGGCGAATCTTGTATATCAACCACCCTCCCATTTTTAAAAACTTTAAGTCCAAGCGAATCAATGTCTTGAGTAAAGGATGTATCCAAACTATTTTTTTCATCAATCGCCGAAAAATTCCATTTTAATAATTTTGGAGTGACCGCTCCCGCGTCTTGATTTTTATCCAAAAATTCGGTTAATTTTGCTATACAATCAGCCATTAAATACATATCCTGATTTAGAAGCAAAACATAATCTGAATTATTTTTTAAAAATAATTGATTATGAGCGCGGGCAAAACCGATATTTTCTTTACTCTCAAAAAATTCTGTATGAACACTAAAGTTGTTCAATTGATTTTTTATCTGTTCTACAGTGTCATCCTGCGAGCCATTGTCAAAAATGTATAATTGCCAATCTTTATAGGTCTGATTTCGCAGGGATTCAAAAAGAAAGGGCATATACTTTCCCCCGTTCCAGGTGACCAGTTGAATGGAAAGTTTCATACGCCCCATTTTGTAAAATATTTAAGCATGCTGGAAAAAAATTGCCATTGTTTCCAAAGCAAATTTTGCTTCTTAAAGCTTTGCCCGACATAATCAACACAGCTCACCACCGGTGTGTACATAACCTTAAGACCCATTTTTTTAACTTCCCGACAGGTATCAACGTCTTCAAACCAGAGAAAATACCTTGGATCAAACGCCCAGCCCAACTTTTCATAAACCTTACGACGCATCAGCATAAAAGACCCGCGCACCGAATCAACCTCCTGTTCCTTGTCCGGATCAAAATTTTTATAGGTATAATGATTCAAAACACTTGGAAATATATGCGGAATTTTTAAAAAAATAGCCAGCTGATTCCAAAAATTGGGAAAACGTCTGGGTTTGGCTTTCTCATTAAATTTTCCATTTTCATCAACCAATTTACAACTGGCCAAACCCACATCAACATGTTTCCGCATCCAATCAACCATAACATCCAAACTGCCGGCTTGGACGCGCATGTCCGGGTTTAAAAAAAGCAAAAACTCGCCTTGGGCGAGCTTCGCGGCCTGATTATTGGGATACCCAAAACCGGTGTTTTTACCCTCTTTTATCAGCTTAACTTCAGAAAAATTTTGTTCAATAATCTCAACCGTTTTGTCAGCAGACCCGTTATCGGCAATAATCTGTTCAAAACTAACATTTTGACAGCCGCTTTTTACGGATTTGATTTGTTCAGTTATCAAATCAGCCGCATTCCAAGTAACGGTAATAACACTTAAATCCATACTATTTCTTTAGTTGTGCTTTAAAGAAGTCAACAAATGGTATGGCGGTTGGGTCAATCCCCTCAAGCATGGCGCTGTAAAAACTGACATAACTGCTTAACATTAAGACCTCACAGACCTGCCCCAGCGGCTTTTTTTCAACGCATTTATAATCCAAATAATTAATACCATTTTTTGTTAAAACCTCGCGCGTCACCGTGTATCTTTTTTGCACCCGTTTATCATATAAATCGGACTCCAAGAGCACAAATCTCAACTCCTGTTTATTTGCTTCCGGATAAAGCATACCCTCCATCAAATGGTGGTTGAGTTCGGGAATTATAAAATAGCCGGCGAATCTCTTCGCATTCTCATTCATCTGGTTGGCGGCAATATGGACACTGCCGGACAAATGTTCGGACGCAACATACCAGACCGTCTTATTTAAAAGTTTTATTGCAAACTGTTTGGCCGGATTACTGGCCTCCGGACTTCCCACACCAAATTCTTTTTCATAAAAAGCGATATGTTTTTTGATGTTATCTATTTCCTTTGCGCCAATTTTTAGTAACTTCAATTCAGACAACATGGCCATCTGACCAAAAATGGAATAACCCAAACCCATGCGCGGTGAATTTGAGGGATTAAATTCAGTTGGAAAAACCAAAGCCGGTATTTTGTTTTTCTTGGCCCAAAACGCCAGAGTACCGCCGGCGGAAATTACAATGAGTTTTGCTTTTCTGGCTTTGGCCTCTTGAGCGGCGCTGATTATCTCTTCTGTGGTTCCGGAATAGCTGGAAGCAATAACCAGTGTATTTTTATTTACATATGCCGGCAAATTGTAATGGCTGACAATTTCAATTGGCTGTGCCAGTTCTTTTTTAAATAATTCTTTAATCACATGCGCGCCCAAAATTGATCCGCCCATGCCAAGGACCGCAATATTATCAATCTTTTTATACGCGGCCGGGATTTTTAATTTTTTGGCCACATTCCAAACCTGTTCTATCTGTTTACTAAAAAGCTCTATACTGCCCAGCATGTTTTTGGAGTCCAGCTTCTTAATTTCATTTTTGTTATCAAGAATTGTTTGGCTCATACAATTTGTTTAATTCTTATTTTATTGTTTTGCCAACTTATATTTCTCCAAAACATCCCTCACCGCTTCCTTCACCGGCCGCATCCTAATCCCTAATTTTTCTAAATTTTCTGAAGATAAAATCGTGTTAGACCTGGTTTTTTTGGCCAGCCCTTCGTTCACCAATTCCTGGGCCGTGATCCAAACATTAGTATGGTTCGGGTCAACAATTTCATTATACATCTCTATAATTTCTTTATGTTTTATTGAACCCGGATTGGTGACATGAAAAATTCCGGTTGCCCGCTTTTCTAAAAGTTCGCCAAAAACTTTAACCATATCATCAACTATGGTCACGCTGTTTTCTACATCTATCACGCGCGGGAAAGAAGCCAATTTGGTAATCAAGTTGGCTGGCGAGGGCTGGCTGTCTATCGGCATCCTGATTCGGGCAATACCGACATTAGGCAGGGTGGACAAAACCAAATCGGCCGCGTATTTACTGCGGGTATAAACTGCCGACGGATTGGCCATATCGCTTTCTTTCCAGCCCTTAGGATCGGAAGAATAGCCATAAAAAACACAGCCGGTGCCCATATGTAACAAGTATACGCCCTTTTTCTGACAGGCCTCGGCAATCATAATCGGCAAAGTAGTGTTACCGGCTATGGTTTCAAGCTGATGGTCTTCACACCAGTCAACATTGGGCTTACCAACTATTCCGGCCGCGTTTAAAACCGAATCCGGTTTATGTTCGTCTAATAAATCCTCAACATCTTTAACTGAATTTAAAATCTTGCCTGACAAAATCGCCTCCGGCCAGGCCTGCGCGCATCTTGTACCAAGAAAACCATTACCGATAATCAAAACTTTATTCATAATTTATCGTTCTTTATACTGTTTTTTATAATAATTCAAATATTCTCCGCTTTTTAATTTTTTCCACCAATCCGTGTTATTTTTATACCACTCAATTGTTTCTTTTAAACCGGCTCTAAAATCCTTAACCGGCTCCCAGCCCAAATCATGAGTTAATTTATCATGGTTTATAGAATACCTGCGGTCGTGCCCGGCCCGATCTTTCACCGGCTCAATCATTTCCTCGCCCAAGCCCATTTCCAATAAAATTAATTTTGTCAGTTCAACATTCTGTACTTCATGCCCGGAACCGATATTATATATCTCGCCAACGCCGGCCTTGTGCAAAATCAAATCTATGGCCCGGCAATGATCGCTGGTATGAATCCATTCGCGCACATTTTTGCCGTCGCCATAGAGCGGTACTTTTTTGCCTTCCAACAGATTAGTTATAAACAAAGGAATAATTTTTTCCGGATATTGGTTGGCGCCGTAAAAATTACAGCTATGCGTGACAATAACCGGCGTGCCGTAGGTGACAAAGTAAGCCCGGCACAGATGGTCTCCTCCGGCCTTAGACGCCGCATACGGGCTATTAGGCGCGAATGAGGACTCTTCGGTAAAGCTCCCCTGGTCAACACTGCCAAAAACCTCATCAGTAGAAATCTGAATCATTTTTTGCAAGCCGAATTTTTTAGTCGCTTCCAGCAAATTATATGTTCCCAAAACATCGGTTCGCAAAAAAGCATCCGGATCCATAATTGACCGGTCAACATGCGTTTCGGCCGCGTAGTTTATAATCACGTCAATCTTGTTTTCAGCCACGGCTTTTTCCACTTCCGCCGCGTTACAAATATCCCCTTTTACAAATTTATATTGGCCATTTTTTTCCACTTCGCGCAAATTCTCCAAATTGCCGGCATAGGTCAGTTTATCAAAATTTACCACAAAATAATCCGGATATTTTTCCAGAATGTATTTTATAAAATGTGAACCCATGAATCCTGCCCCTCCGGTAATTAAAATCCGCATAAATTATATTTTACTTTGTTTACTAATATTAGCCACAATACCAAAAGCAGTCAAGACCACCAGTAACGCCGAACCGCCATGGCTGATAAACGGCAAAGGCACGCCGGTAAGCGGTAAAAGCCCGATTATGGCGCTAATATTCAAATATGACTGCCATAGAAACCATATCATAATACCACTGGCGAGTAAACGACCAAACTGGTCAGGCGCCCCTTTGGCGATTTTAAGCCCCCGAAATCCCAAAAACGCGATCAACACCACTAACCCGGCGGAAATAATAAAGCCCATCTCTTCGGCAATTACCGCAAAAATTGAATCGGCTTGCACCTCGGGCAAGTACTGATATTTTTGCCTAGAATTACCCAGGCCCAAACCAAAAACTCCGCCGGAGCCGGTAGCCAAATAGGCCTGGTTAATTTGGTACCCAATTCCTTGCGGGTCCAACTCCGGATGCAGAAAAGTGGTCAATCTTTGCACCCGATAAGGACGAAGCAAAAGCAAACCCGCAAAAATCACCGCCCCGGCCAGACCAATAATGAGCAGGTGCGATTTTTTTACGCCGGCCAGATACAGCATCAAAAATACGGTTACAATTAAAATTGACAGGGTACCGACATCCTGGGCCGCTATGATCAAAAAAAATGGAGCCACAATCGCCAAAACCGGTAAAAGCCCGGTCTTCCAATCTTGCAGGTTCTCTTTGGCTGATAAAAGCATTGCTAAAATTATTACTATCGCCAGCTTGGCAAATTCCGAGGGTTGGAAACTGAAACCCAGAACGTTAATCCAGCTTCTGGAGCCGTTTATAACCATGCCAATGCCGGGAACAAACACCAGTATTAACAAAACCAAAGCAAAAAAATAGATCAACCAGCTTAATTTTTTCCAAATCTGAAAATTCAAATGTCCGGCAATAATAAAAAAGATGATACCCGGTATCAGCCCCAATAAAATTTGTTTTTTAATAAAATAATAAGTATCCCCAAAATTAGCGTAACCGACCGGGGCGCTGGCCGAAGCCAGCATAATCAGACCGAAAATAACCAAAGTAAAAGTCAGCAACAAAAACAGCTTGTCCGCTTTTTTTTCACTGTTTGGCATAACTCAAAGATTTAACCGGACCAACAGCACAACCCCGACCGTTAAAAAGATATGAAAAAACAAAACCCAAAAACTTAACAGCCGGGCTAAAAATTTATCCGATCCGTAAAATAAGAAAGACAAAAAATAATTTACCAGCAGAACCAACAGGCCGGCCAGGGGCAAATAAAATATTTTCCACCAATCACCGACCAGATCAACTCCGAAAATAATATTATAATGCAAAAAAATCTGCCCGGAATCGGGATGAATATTGGCAATTAAATCCCACCAGATATATATTTGAATCAAAATAACGCTGATTATCGGCACCGAAATCCACAGGTCTTTTAAATACAATCTTGGCGAATAAAACATATTAAAGGATATTTGGCTAAGTGTTGACAATTACTTAGGGATATATTATACTATTTTTACCAAATAATCAATAATAATTTAGCATAATATGTCACATAAGAAAGCCGGCGGTTCCACCCGGTTGGGTAGGGACTCAAATGCCCAGCGTTTAGGCGTTAAATTACATGATGGTCAGGCCGTAAAAACCGGCATGATTATTGTGCGCCAGCGCGGTACGCGCATAAACCCCGGAAAGAATGTCAAAAAAGGCACTGACGACACCCTGTTTGCCGTAGCCAATGGCAAAATAAAATTCAGCCAGCACAAAAAGATGAGTTTTAACGGCAGTTTAAAACCGGCAAAGTTTGTCAGCGTGGTGTAAAACCCTTCAAAAATGGAGAACCGACAGCCAGAATATCATACCCGGCTGTTTGTAATTTTTGGTAGCTATGAGAAACCATGCGCCGACCGTCCGCGATTACAAACGGCGGCGGACAAATTTTTGTGATCAGCTGATCCAAGGTGCTAAATTGGGGCCAGTCAGTTAAAATAAAACAACCGTCCGTATTCGCCAGCGCCTCTTCCTCACTTTCACAATAACTAAAAACCGGATTAGACCCGGCCCAGGATTTAAATTGTTCCACACAAGCCGGATCGTAAACTTTAATCTGCCCCGCTCCATCTTTCATCAATTTTTCAATAATCATAATCGCTCCGGAATTACGTATATCGCCGGTATCACGCTTAAACGAAAGCCCTAAAACGGCTATTTTTTTATCCTTGACCGAAAATCCGGCTTCTTTGATCACGCGATCGTAAAAATGATCCCGCTGGAAACAGTCCCCTTCCAAAACTTTTCTCATTTGCTCGGTATCAACCCCCGCTTTTTCAAGTTGGCGGGACAGGGCGGACGTGTCTTTCGCCAGACAACTGCCGCCGGCATAAAAGCTATTATAGAATCCATATCCGCCAAGGCGGCGATCGGAGACGATGATTTTCCTAAGCATTTCAAAATTTATTTTTGATAAGGATTCACTTACTCTTCCGACCACGTTAAAAGTGGTAACTAATCGGGAAAGTAAAATATAATTTGATAAAAGCTTTCCAGCCGCGGCTTCGCGCGTATTAACTTCAATATAATTTACGCCCGGGGAATAATAAAAACGCTGATAGTAAGCCCTCATTATTTTGAAATCCTCTTCCTTGGAGGCGCCGACCACTACCCTGTCCGGACTGAATGAATCTTTAATTGCCTGCCCCTCCACCAAAAATTCCGGATTGGAAACAATGCCAAAATTTTTGACCCCGGCTTGCGTCATGTCCGCTGACGCAATTTCGGGCGTGTCTATCGGCACTGTGCTTTTGACCACCACCGTGATGTACTTTGTTTGTGCGCCAAGATTTCTCTTAAGTAACGCCTCCATCAGTGCCCGGAGTGCCTCATAAAACATGGATAAATCATATTCCCCGTTTTCACTTATCGGAGTCGGCACGCAGATAAAAAGCAAATCCGCATCGTCAAGATGGTGTGTAAACGCCTGATAGTCATCTAAAAACGTCATCCTCTTTTTGTTCTGGGCCACCAGGCCGCCAAGATCCTGCTCAAATAAAAACTTTTCAATCTTATCTCGGTCAAAGGTGTTAAAAGCGGAAATTTTTTCCTTATTCGTGTCATAAACCACAACCTCATGGCCGAACTTGGCCATGACTGCCGCGGAGGCCGCGCCAACGTATCCGGCGCCGATATATAGTGCCTTCATAGAGCATTCAAGATTAAAGCGATAGCCAGCCGAAATTTTATCCCCGTCCAAATAAAAAAACTGACAACCGGATTGTATTTTTTATAAAAATGTTTTTTCCAATAAAGCCACATCGCCTCATAAAAATTCGCAATGGATTTTGTTTTGCGTTTTTTCGTGCTGGACCCGCCCAAATGCACTATCTTGGCATCGGCAACGTAAACCGTCTTCCAACCTTTGTCCAGAATTCTTTTGCAAAAATCCAAATCCTCGCCGTACATAAAAAACGTTTCGTCCAACCCGCCGATATCTACCCAAACCTTGCGCCGAAACATCATGGCCGCGCCGGAAAGGGCTTCGGTTTCTCCGCTAATGTCCGGACTGTCGTTCATTCTTTTATAGGCGGACAATTTTCCCAAGCCGAACAAATGCATAAACGAGTTTAACGGGTTGGGCAGATTCCGACGGCAAGCGTGTTGAAAAGTTCCGTCAGAATTAAGCAAACGCGGTCCGACCATCATCACGTCCGGATGCGTGTCCAAATAATTCACCAGTTTACCAATTGCGCCATCCTGGACAATCACATCGCTGTTTAGGAGCATCAGATAATCACCCGAGGCCAGAGCCAGCGCCTGGTTGTTGGCTTTGGCAAATCCCAAATTATCGTCATTTTCAATTAAGCGCACTTGCGGGTATTCCTTTTTTAGACGGGCCACGCTGTCATCCGCAGAATGATTATCAACCACAAAAATTTCAAAATCAAGCCCTGGGGTCTGCTTATAAACCGAAGCCACCGACTGTATGGTCAACTCGGCCGTGTTCCAGCTGACTATGATTACTGACAACTTCATAAGGAATAAATTTATTTGACCAAGGTCACGGAAACATTACAGGCCGGAAATAATCTTGACCAGCCGGTAGCTTCATAAATCATCTGGGCGCGCGGCCCCAGATTGACCAGCCACTCTAAAACCGGACTCAAAAAAAACACGGGTGAATCGTGCTCAAATATGATCTTGGCCTCGGATAATTTTTCAAAAACAAAATCAAAATAATAAGGGCGGCTATCATGGTGGTATGAATTCTTAACAAAAAAATTAAAGGTGTTAATGGAGAACATTCTCTTATGAGTTGGATCAACGAAATTGAACCGGGAAGTGAAATGCGGAACGCGAATACGCAGCACTCCTCCTTTTTTTAGAATCCGATACAAATCACGTAAAACTGGCATGTAATCTACATGCTCTAAAACGTCCTGACATAAAATTTCATCAAATTGTTCATCCGAAAAAGGGAGCGGGAGTTGGTTAACATCATGAACAATATCAACACCCGGCAGGGCGGAAATATCTAAATTAACCCATCCGGGCAATATATTGGTTCCACATCCTAAATTTAATTTATTGACTGACATGGCTCAATTATACAGAAATTACTGATTTTGGCAAGTTAAGCAGCCCGGCGCGCCTTTCATAAACTCCCACAGGCCAGCCGGACATTTTGGCCAAATCGCCATAAGCCACGACCAGGGGCAGAAGGATAAAGCCAAAAATTTTATTAAATAAAGAAAGTTTGGCAGAGAAAACCAACCATCTTGACCAGAATTTTTTCATATAGCCAAGCAAACCCGCTAATATAGCCAATCCGAACCACCAGCTAACTTCGAAAGTTAAAAACAACAAAATTATAGCTAGGGCATAGAAAATATACCTGATCATTTGTCTATAAAACCATAACTTACCATGACCATCGCTTCGAGTATAACCGAACAGCTGTTTAAAGTAGGATCTTAAATTTGCGCGCGGGCGCCAAAAGACCAGCGGTTCGCGGATATACTCTGTTCTGATCCCCAACTGAAGAATTTTTAAATCAAAAATTACGTCTTCACAAAGCGGTATCCATTCCGGATATCCGCCCACTCGCTGCCATAATTCTTTCTTAAAAGCCACGGAACGGCTCGATGGCAACCAATTTTGTTTAAATTCAGCCGGAGCCGGAGTAGTTGCGGCCGCTATTAAATATCGCGCCAAACCATCGTCCGACTTAAGCCATGGTCCAAAACCAGTGGCCGAAAAACTGCTTTTTCCGGACAAAATCGGTTCGGTCAATTTTTTAAACCAGTTCACATCATAAGTACAGCCGGCATCAGTGACTGCGATTATGTCCCCCGCCGCATGCTCAATCGCAAAATTTCTGCCCACAGAGATATTGCCCGGGTGTTGCCACAGTTTTATCAGGTTGTTGTTGGTATGTGTCTTTGAGAGGAGCATCTCCCAGGTGCCGTCATTTGAACCCCCGTCTACAACAATTATTTCATCCGGCAAAATGGTTTGAGACAAAATACCGCTTAACCAAGCGGATATATTGTTTTTTTCATTTAAAACGGTTATAATTAAGGAAATCATAATTCACCGCTAATTGTACAACAATATGGAGTATTTGAAAAGAGGCATCACTATCGCGGTAAATGCCCGCATGCTTCTCAAAAACCGGCTTGATGGTATCGGCTGGATCGCCTACCACACACTCAAACGCATGGTCAAAGAACACCCTGAAGTGAACTTTATTTTTTTGTTTGACCGGCCTTACGATAAGGAATTTATATTCGGCCCGAATGTAACCCCCTATGTTGTATGGCCACCGACCCGGCATCCGCTTTTATCTGTTATCTGGTTCCAGATAGCGATACTGCGTATCTTAAAAAAAATTAAGCCGGATTTATTTTTATCACATGATGGCATAATCACGCTCGGAGCCCACTACAAACAACTGTCGGTTATCTGCGATATTAATTTTTTTCATTACCCTAAGGATCTTCCATTCGCTTACCGCACTTTTTTTAATTATTTTTTTCCACGCTACGCGTCCCAAGCAACCAGAGTAGCAACGCTATCTAACTTCTGTAAAAAAGACATTGTGGATAGTTACCATATAAACCCTGATAAAGTAGATGTGATGTGCGTTGGTGTAGATAACACCTTTATACCACTGACGGAAGAAGAGCAAACCGCGGTTCGTGCCACACATACTCAAGGAAAAAAATACTTTATTTTTGTGGGTTCTCTTCATCACCGAAAAAATATTGTCCGGCTAATGCTGGCATTTGATCAATTTAAAGAAAAAAGCGGTAGTGATATGAAGCTGGTTCTGGCCGGATCTTTTTTCTGGGGCAAAGAAGAAATTGATAAAACGCTCCAAAAAATGCGTTATAAAGATGATGTAATCTTCACCGGGCGGGTTTCCGACGAAGCGATGCCAAAACTGCTCGCATCTGCCTTTTGCCTGACCTTTGTTTCTTACTTTGAAGGTTTCGGCATGCCTCTCATTGAAGCGATGAGGGCACAAATTCCTATTATTACCTCAACTGTCACTTCTTTACCCGAAGTTGCCGGCAACGCGGCCTTATGCGTTGACCCTTTTAGCGTTGAAGAAATCAGTGAGGCCATGCTCAAAATTTATAAAGATGAAGCTCTGCGACATTCACTCATACAAAACGGCATCGAGCAATGCAAAAAATTTACCTGGGATGCCTCAACTCAAGACCTCTGGTCAAGTATTGCAAAAACTCTTTCCGGCGGTTCGGGGGGTACTAGCCCAACAGTGTAGTGGGCTCTCCCGCACGCCGGCGCCGAATCCATTCGGCAGTTTTTAGAATTCCCTCCTGAAGAGATACGTTGGGACGCCAGCCGATAGCGCGCTCCAGTTTTTCCGCGATCATTTCGCGGCGCTCCGCTGTCACCGCCTCTGTTTCTATAACTCTGTATTGGAACGGCCTTCCGTCTCCTAAAAGCTCCCAGACCAACTTGGCCGCGTCAACAATTTTGGTGGCTTCGCTCGGGCCCACGTTAAAATCAGTGTTCATCACGACCGGATCACGAGAAACCGCTTTTTCCATAATCGCTACCGTGGCAGAGACGGCGTCATCCACGTATGTAAATGGCCTGGTGGCCTCCTCGCCTCCCAAAAGTTCAAGCGGATATTGCCCTGACAGGACTTTTTCAATAAGCGCAGGGAGAACATGGATATCGCCCGGAGTTGATCCTTTAGCGTCCTCTCCGGGTCCATATATGTTGTGGTAGCGCAAGATTACAAACGGCATCTTGTGCTGCGTGAAATAGGCATTGCAAAAATATTCTCCCACCAACTTTGACATGCCATAAACGTTGGTCGGAAGATAAACTCGCGACAAATCCTCCTCGCGATACGGAAACACGGTTGATCTTTGAAACACCATGGAACTGCTTGAATAAATTATACAGGGTTTACCAGCGCTAATTACAGCCGGATAGACCGCCGCGTCAATAGCCGCGTTTTCCTGTAAAATCTCCGCCTGGTGTTCGTGCATATAAGTCAGCGACCCGATATTCGCCGCCAGATGCATAATTGTATGTGCGTCAGAAAGCGCTTCCTTCGCGAAATTTTGATCCCGAAGATCGCCCTGCCGGATTAAAACGTTTTCATTAAAAGTGAGACCTCGCTCCTTTGGATGGACCTTATCTACCACTACCACCGGATACCCTCGTTTCTCAAGCTCAATGACAACACGGCTGCCAACATAGCCGCTCCCTCCGGTGACGATAATTTTTTTACCTGGCCCCAAGTCCTTCATACGCGATGTTATAAGATTTAACAATTTCCGGACTGAACAAATGCCAACCATCAAAAAAGAATGCGTTGGGATTTAAATATGGAAGAAATCTTTCGTAATCAAAACTGTCATACCCCTCGTGATTATTCATGAAGAGGACACAGTCGGCGCCGCGTAACCCTTCCTCCAGAGTGCAGGGTGTGATTCCCAAACCGGCAATCGCTTCCCGTTTAACTACAAAATCATGACCGAATATGTTTTGTGCGCCGGCTTCCTTGATACAATTTAGAAAATCCACTGTCGGAGAGCCCCTCAAATCGTCGGTTTCCGGTCTACCCTTGAAGGCGAGACCGGAAATGAAAATTTTTGCGCGCGTTATATCCTTGCTGTGAGCAGCTAAATGAGATTTCATGAGACCCGCCGTAAACGCAGGCAGAGATTCATTGACCTCCCGTGCCATAGAAACTAAACGAGGCGTGTAACCGGCTGCCGTTGCGAAATCAACAAGAATATGTGGATCCTTTTCCAAACAAGCCCCTCCTACAAATCCTGGAACTGGAACGTTTGTTCTGGAGTACCCAAAATTGGCTGCTTCAATAAGTTCTACAGCATTGAGTCCGAGCTTTCGGGCAACCATTCCCATCTCATTCGCGAAAGCGAAGGTCAGATCCCGGAAGGAATTATCCAAAATTTTAATCATCTCCGCCGTTTCCAGAGACGAAACCCGGATAATGGTTTTAGTAACTTGAATAAAAATTTCCGAAGCTAAGTTTAAGCTATCCTCGTCCAGGGCTCCGATTACTTGTGGTAAAAATTTTAACTCCGAAAGCGCTTTTCCTTCAATGGTGCGCTCAGGCGCGAAGGCCAAATAAAATCGCTCTGGTTGATATTTCTGCAAAATCGGCAACACGTAGCTTCTGGTAAGCCCGACCGGAACCGTGCTGCGCAAGACCACGAGATTCCCCGGCCGCAGACGCTTGGCGACATCCGTTACGGCGCTTTCAATATGGTTAATGATAGGTTTTTTGGTAATCTTATCAAGGGGCGTCCCTACTGAAATGATAAAGACATCCATCGGCACGTCTTCTGGTATGGCCGCCGAGATAAACAGATTTTTGTTGACAAACTTTTTTAGAAGCACGTCAAGACCCCGTTCGTGAAAGTGGGGCATGCCGTTTCTAAGTCTTTCCGCGAGACCTTCGTCATTGGTACTGCCATAAACACGGAACCCTTTTTCCGCCAAGACAACGGATAAAGTAAGACCCACGTAACCCAGACCCACTACACAAATATTTTTTGGCGCTTTAGTTGATTCTGTCATAGACCCTTTATCTTACACTCTTCCTTATAAATCTGTCAATTACATCTTTCTAGCCACCAAAAATAAGGTATCCCCGACATTAATCGGTATAGCACAACCTTTGACAAAACTTTTAGCGGTCCAACTCGCAAATCTTGAAAACATACCCGCGCCTGTCCAGCTGTACAGTAATCTTAAAATATAAGGGACGGTAAACCACTTACCGTGATGGGACGCATAAATAATTTTAAAACCGCTTTTCTCCAGCATTTTTGAAATATTTGTAGCGGAGAAATAAAACAAATGCTGAGGCGGAACAAAGGCATGCCAGCGTTTTCCCATAACTCGTGCCCACAAACTGCCGGCATCAGGCGTAGTCAAGGTCAGAAGCCCGTTTTGCTCAAGCATCTCTCCCGCCTTTTTGATTACCCCGACCGGATCTTTAACGTGTTCAATCAAATCCTGCATAACCACGGCGTGATACTTTTTTGCCGGCAAAAAATTTTCAAATGATCCGGCAGTCACGGACAACCCCTTTTCTACGGCCTTAGCCGCGGCGTAATCGGAAATGTCCATGCCCTCGGTCTGCCAGCCCCTGCCTCTGGCCAGGTCCATAAAAAATCCGGTCGCGCAACCGACTTCAAATAAAGAAATATCGTTTTGTTTCTGAAGATGATCACTTAATATATCAAGAATATTAATATAAGTTTTTCTGCTTACTTCCTTATCCAGATCATAATCCATGTATCCGTCCAAGGTTGTATCCCCCTTAAAGTAACCCTCGGTGTAACACTTACTTAAATCTTCGCCGGCATTTACCACAGCCATAAGATTACACCGCGGACAACGGACAATTTCAAAATTTCTCTTGATAAAATACGGCTCCATTTGTGTTTCGCAATTCACGCAATTCATATTTTCTCCAACAAAAAAACGGTATACTTATAAATATAGCTGGGATAATGAAGAATTTTTTCCCGTAATTTCGCCAAGGTCGGATCAAGAGGCACACTGTCATATCTCTCCAGAATTTTGTACCCGGGTGGAATTTTGGTATCAGTGCCCATGGCTTCACCGGTAGCGTCAGAAGCGGTCGTAAAATACCAAATCTGCACTCCTTTTGGTTGGGATTCAACTTTTTCAAATTGCACAGGCAATAAATCGCTGAAATATTTTTGTTTATAAAAATTATATAAACCTTCGCTGGCATCCGGACCGGTCGCCAAGTATTGGCCTTTGCGAGAATGATCGCGCACAAAATCAAATACCGCAAACGTCCGGAAATAACTGGCGTTTAAATAATTTTTCGCCTGATAAAAATTTATCAGCCCCATGGCGGCCACTACCACCCACAGTGCATAAAACAACAGCTTGGCTCCACGCGAACGCAAACTATTTAGACAAAAAACAAACGACATTATAAAAAGCGGAAAGGCCACGAACCCGAACTTCGGATAAACGATAAAGTTGTAGCGCGGGTCGGCTTTGTTCATGAATAAAGTATTGATAATTACCAAAGCCACCGAGAGCAGGATTATAAACATCTGCGGTTTGCCGATATTTTTTTTACTCACGCCGTAGATTAATCCGTAAATTATAGCCCCCAAGACAACACATCCCAATCCAAAAATGACAAAATTCCATGGCAAAATATTTTCACCGAAAAAGAAACTGTAAATATGAAAAAATACTCCGGCTGTTAGGCTTAGCCAGGAATTGGCTAATAAGTTCACTTTGTCCCATCCGCCATCGCCCTGAACTGCAACGCGTTGATAAATCATCCAGACCAAGGGTAAACAAGCCGCGGCCGCAATCAACTGGCCAATAACCCATCGCCAAAATGAAGTGATGGATTTTTTACGAATTAGGCGATACAGGAACAAAACATTGGTAATCAAAGCGACATAAACAAAATGCGGATAATCGCTATACCCAACTAAAACCAAAGTAATCAAATACCAAATCAAAGTCCGCCGGTCATACCCTTCAAAATAAAGCCGGTAAAAAAAATAAAAACATAATAAAGAAAAAAATGCGGCCAGACCGTGATAACGCGCCATCTGGGAGATTAATACGAAGTAAGATGAAAAGGCGGTAAAAAACGCGGTGACCAAAGCAAGATTTTTATTTTGCGTCACGCGCTTGGTAAAAACGTAAACCAGCGCCACAATTCCCAATCCCGATAAAATTGAAACCAAACGCACGGTCAGTTCGCTCCAGGGTAATATTTTACTAAACAATAAAACCAAAAAATAATACAGGGGCGGATGATTGTCGGGCTTCACCCAATAATCAGACAAAAATCCTCCCAGCGAATCTTTAAAATAATTTAAAACCATGGTTTCATCCATCCAAAAAGTCCGATAGCTGACGCGGAAAAATAATAATCCGGCCGCGAAAATCACTATCAGCCAGAACAACCAATTTTTTTTGATTTTATACCAGCTGTAAATGAGGATCTGTTTTAAAAACAATCCATATTCGCTGGAATCCAATTTCGAGGTGGAAAACTTTCTGATGCGGAAACGAAAAGGAACTTCCTTTACTTTTTTTTGATTTCCTTTGACCAAAATCTCCAGTAAAATTTTATAACCCTTTGTATCAAGTTCAACTCCTTCAATCACTCCCCGGCGCAAAAAGAAGAAGCCACTAAGCGGGTCCTTGACTCCGGTCAAAATATAAGTGATACCAACTCCAATTCGGGAAATTATCTTTCGCCACCACTTCCACTGTTCTACCACGCTCCCCTTTTGAAATCGGCTTGCCAGAACAAGATCATAATCATTTAACAAATCTATCATTTTGCCGATCTCCGCCGGGTCATGGCTCAAATCCGCATCCATCACCCCCAAAAGCGGCCGGTCGCTATGGCTAAATCCTTCTCTCACCGCGCTGCCCAAACCCAATTTACCCGACCGATGCACCACTTTAACCGGATATTTTTGAGCGAGTTCTTCCGCCACCTGCCCGGTCCCGTCTGGAGAATTATCATCAACAAAAATTATTTCCAAATCAACTCGCGCCCGGTCAATGTGACTAAAAATTTCTTCCACTAGTGGTGGCAGATTTTTGGCCTCATTGTAAGTTGGAATTATTATTGAAACTTTGACCATACTGCTTTCTTGGCTACTCCCTTACACAAAATATATTCGTGCCGTTATCTAATTCTACCGTATATTTATTCAGAAAATGTTCGATGGGGCATAATCTTGTCTCTTTGGCCGGCTCGTCTATGTCATATAATTTAAAACCGAGATCTAAAAATGACGCCAGCGTCTGTTTGGAATCAGTGTGAAATATCCATTCGCCCTTCGGCCAAAATTCAGTAATTATCTTAGTATTTTTACATTGATCCTTCTGTAAGGTGGAGAGAAATCCTGAAATTACCGCACCTTCCGCTCCCTGCGTATCAATTTTAACAAAATTAATTTTCCCCGCATAATCTTGAAAATAATCATCCAACCGCACGGTTTCAATCTCAACGACCTTACGGACATCGTCCGGCCCGGAATCATATATTCTGTGATCGCCCTTATTAATTTCCGATACATAGAGTTTAGCCGTCTCCGACTTTTCCGAAACGGCCTTCTGAACCAAAACAACATTCTTATACCCATTTATTTCAATATTTTTTTTAAGTAACTCAAAATTAATCGGATCCGGCTCGAAGGCAAAAACTTTTCCTCCCTCCCCCACAAGTCTGGCGAAGATCAAGGTAAAGTATCCGATGTTGGCTCCGATGTCCAAAACCACGTCGTTTTTCCTAACTTCTCTATTTACAATTTCTAATATACAAGGTTCATAAACTTCATTGACCGAAAGGCACAAGCTATCCAAAGAATCCAAAAACATTTTATGACCTTGCACTATGGCAAAATTTGTTCTTAGACAAGAAATTATGAAATAATAAATAGGTCTGATAAAAAATACTGATTTAATACTGTTTCTTTTCTCCGCAGGGATAAGATTGACAAAAAACTTATAAATGGAAAGTAATAGCTTTTTCACATGATTACGGATAACTTCATAAAATTTTAAACAAGGGATCGATAAATCCCGGCCATCTTGCGGGCATACTCTTCAATCGCAAATTTTTTCATTTCGGTCTCACAAGCGTTTTTTAAATTTTTATAAATTATTGGATCATCCAAACTGAACAGGGCGTCGCGAAGTGCGACTGGATTGGCCGGGGTCACCAAAATTCCGGCCCGGCCCACGGTTTCTGGTATGGCGCCACAATAAGTTGAAATTACCGGCGTGCCGGCACTGATGGATTCGGCCAACACATACCCAAATTGTTCCTGCCAGATCGGATTGGGGATGCTGTTTAAGACCAGGCACTTGGCCGCTTTGTAGTAACCCAAAATTTCACTGTATGGAACCTGATCAATAAATAAAAACTTGTCTTCCATGCCCCACTCTTTGATAATTCTCAACATGTTTTCTTTTTCCGGCCCGGTGCTGATGCTTACAAAAATTTTCTTTTCGGGATTGCTGGTTTTGTTCAAGTACATTCTCCAGGCGTACAGAACATCATAAACACCTTTTTCTTTAACCAGCCGGCTGACCATCAGATAAATTTCTTTCCCGGCCAATTGCGGAGGCAGTGGCTTATCTTCAGCGGGTGCGGGAATAACTCCGGGCACGACAATTTCTATATTTTTCTCCGGCACGCCAAAATCCAAAAGCAGCTCGGCCGCATCTCTCGTAGTCGGTAAAAACTTATCGACCCCTTGAGCATTGGCGGAGATTATCTGTCTCAATTTTCTTCGCCAATAAAGAGGCGGCATTTTAAAACCGGGCCAATAATTATATTCAAATCTGCCGAAGCTGTTCTCCCAGACAATAGCCACTACCTTTAGTTTCTTGTTCAATTTTTTTGCCGCCACGGCCTGATAAGTATAGTAATTATAGATCTCACCGACGTGCGCAATATCAAAATTTTGCAGATGCTTCTCCAACCCGAACATTCTTTTGTACTGTCCAAAAAAGTATTTATAAAAATTCTTAAATAAAAAATTATCACTGCTGGCCGGCAATGTAATTGATGGAAAGGGCAAGGATGACTGGTGATAAACATTCTTTTTTGCAAAAAAAACGGTTTGTTCAAAATCCTTGGGGAAATACTCCCAGGCTTTTGTTTCACGATCACCCAAACCATCCCCGCGGATTTGCGCAATCCTTATTTTATTTTCGCTCATAATTTTTAATTACTAGCCGCAAGGCGTTTAATTGGTTACGATATAATGCTGGGCCAGACCCTCTAAACGGCTGAAATTTTCCTTATACCAGGCCAAGGTGCGATCCAAACCCTCGGCAAAAGTAATTTCCGGTTTAAAACCAAGAGCCCTGATCTTACTGGAATCCAAATATTGATTGGGGATCTCAATAAAATTCGGCGCTTTTTCTTGCATAATCGGTTCAATGTCTTTTATTTTTTTACGCAACATATCAATCACCATGGTAACACTGCGGATCTTGTCGCATTTGGATACATCCGCCAATTCCGCTTGCGAGTAAGAACCCAGATTATACGCCGCCCAGCCATAAGTTTCCTTGCCTGATTTGGGCATTAAACTGTTATTTTCTCCATAAATAGATTTTATCTTTTCGGCCGCTAAAAGATACCCGGTGACAACATCTTCAATATAAAGGTATTCTCTCAAAACGTCGGCATTACCAGTGTTAATATGAGGAGGCAGGTCTGAAAGCAAACACATTATGGTCCGCGGTATCAAACGGGAAAAATTCAGATCGCCCGGGCCATACATATTACAAGGCCGCAAAATAACAACCGGTAACTTAAACTGATAAGAATATGTCTGGCTAAGCATGTCCACGCAAACCTTGGACGCGCTATAAACATCCAGCCCGCGCAGGGCGTAATTTTCTCTATAAGGCAAGCTTTCCAAATTATCGTTCGCATGATCCCCATACGACTTATCCGTGGAAGCGATGACCACCCGGGGAATTTTATTAACCCTGGCAACTTCTAAAATATTTAAAGTGCCGGCCACATTGTTTTCAATGGTTGACATCGGCGCATTGCTGGCGTCGCTCACAATAGCCGAAGCGGCCAAGTGAAACATGGTGTCTATCTGATGGCGGTCGCAAATCCTGCGCAAAGCATAATAATCAAGGAGGTCACAATATTCAACATCGGGGGCGCTATCTGCGCCGATTAAATTAAGCATGTTAAACGGACGGGTGTGGCGCACGGTAATAGTTACACAAGCGCCGCAATTCAAAAGCTGTTTTACTAAATTTGATGCTAAAAAACCATCCCCTCCGGTAACAAGAACTCGTTTGCCATGCCAAAAATCTTTTCGTTCCATAGTTATAATTTGTATTTAAAGTAGAGAACATCGCCGGTAGTGCTAAAATTTGTTCTATTCTTCCAGAAGTAATCCCAGGTGCACGAAATGTTATTTTTACACAGGTCCATAATGGTGAAAAGGGTCGCGTAACGCAGGGTGCTTTGGATGATGTATGGCGTAATCATAGCCAAAACGACCATGCCCACGGCAATATGTCTGTACCAGCGGCCTTTCATATATACCCTATAAATGCCATAGCAGGCAATAGGGACAAAAAACCAGGCGGAAATAAATACTGTCCGGGCGACAAACAGCGACCACAGGTAATAAGACATGCTTGAAGGTATAACCGCCAATAGATAAATTTTTATGTTTCTATCAAGCGTCCGCCAATTTTTAATCAGAAAGTATAAACCAACTATAATAAACAGCCACAAAATGTTATAGGTGCTGGCATGGACGCCAAACCATTTGAACAGGGTGTAATTGTCCGTCGTGTATGTTTGCCAGTTGAATGTAAACCATTGCAGGGAGCTGTAATGAATGGCGCTCCCCCGAAACGAGTTAACAATGATTGTCGCCAGCGGAAAAACAGAAAATCTGATAAAATTAAACGCTCTTTCTTTCCAGGAAACTTTATCAAGCAGAAATAAAATACCGACAAACAGCGCGCCCATGCAACCGCTTTCCTTTGTCAGTACCCCAAAAGCCACCGCGATGCCGCCTAAAAAAAGCCAATTCTTATTTTTAGTATTTTCCCACCATCTCCAGCCGGCGTATATGGTGAGTAAAAACCAGAAATAACCGCCAATATCCTGAACCTGGGTCAAACCGTAACGTACCATGGCGTATCCACTTATCACAATCAGGGCAGAAGTGAAGCCGATGAAATTACTTTTAAATACCCGTCTGATCAGACCATAAGTTAAAAACACGAGGCCGTAATAAAAAATGATATTGGTCATGATTAAACCCTGTTCCGCGGTCAAAAATCTGAAAATGGTCGCGCCCATTACCGCATAAAAGGGATTAAGATACCGGGCCGGGACGAAAAAGAAAAACGACATGTGTTCACCTCGAAAAAATCTGATGAATTCAATAAAACTGTAAGTGTCGTTGTTTGGGTGAAAACCATACAACGCGGCGAATAGGGCCAAGTTCAGAGAAGCCAACAAAAAGAGCCAAATAAGTATTTTATGTTTCTCAATTTTTTCTAACATAATAAAAAATTATTTTATATTTTTATTCTATATTTTAATAATGTCCAAATTGCGACTAACTCATCACGCCAACAAATTTTCTTGCCTTCTGCCTTATGCCGGGGCCGGTAGGAAATAGGCACTTCCGAGATTTTTATTCCGCGCAGGGCCGTAAGCGCGGTCACTTCGGGGCAGAACTCAAAACGGCGGCAATGCAAATCTAAATTTTTTAGAAAATCGGTTTTAAACATTTTATAACAAGTCGGCTCGTCGGTTAATTTTTGTCCGTATAATAGGTTGGCTAAAATCGTGAGCAACCATCCACCAAAATAATACAACAGTCCTGAATATTGTGTATTTTCTTCTTTTAGGCGTCTTGAACCATAAAGAACCAACAACCCCTCGCTGATCATTTTTTCCATCATCGGTTTAAAATCACTTGGATCATACTCCAAATCAGCATCTTGGATCACAACATAATCGCCGGTGGCTTCTTTTAATCCGCTTCGAATCGCCGCCCCCTTTCCCTGGTTCTGGTCATGAAAAAGCACTCTGCCCCAGCCATTTGAACTCTTAAGAAATTCGCGCGTCCCGTCCACGGAGCAATCATCAACAATAATTATTTCTTTTTCAACGCCGGCCAAATCCAAATCACTCAATTTTGTTAAAATCTCGGTGATGGTACTTTTTTCGTTATAAACCGGAACGATTACTGAAAGCTTCACAGGCCTTTAAAATATCGTGTAAATAAAGGGCGCGAGCGGCGAGGTCTGGGCAAAAACCAAAAGAACACCAAACAAAATCAAAATAATTAAAATTGGCGCCAGCCACCAGGCCTTTCTGATTTTTAAAAAATTCCAGAGCTGCTTTAACATGTTGATCATAAAATTATTTACTAGCCCGAAGGGCGTTTAAAAGCTTATTTATAAAAAGAATCAAAAATAAATTTCGCTAATACATCGGATACCACATCGTGTCCACCTTGTGAAAAGTGCCCCCACCCATTTTTATACATCTCCTTGCCGTCAGATACTTCTTTCTCCATTGTTTCCCGTAAATTTATCATTTTTATCGAAGGATCTAATCCGGCAATTAATCTGTCTTCAAATGCCTTTGGATTAAAATCAACATTTTTTAATCCGGGATACTGATCGAGGTATGAATTTAATACATTTTTATCAACCGTCATGCCTTGCGGAATAAACATGAGCGCGAACTTAACGCCATCTTTGTCCAGCTGTTTTTTTAAATTATCCAGAAGATCAATACTAAATTGTAAATACTTCGAACGCTGCTCATCCAACGGAGTAATGTAATAATAATCATCATAAGGAATAACCAGTCCATTTTCACCCTTAGCCGGCGGACGATATAAACCGAATTTAACGGCAAAATCATACAATACCGGACTGCCCCTTACTATCCGATCAAAAAACCTGATAATGGCTGACATTCTGTATATCCTATCCTTAACTGATACAAAGTTATTTATCTGTGTTGAGGCGTATTGAGGAAAAGTGTTCCATGATTCTTTTGAAGCCAACATCGCATCCTTGTATTTGTAGCTATAACTATTATCAGTAGCGTCATTTTGAAGATAAAAAGCTAAAACCACGACATCGGGATGATATTTTTGGGCGTACTTTTCATAATATTTCATCTGGTCCACTGTTCCCGTACCGCCAATACCGAAGTTTAATACTTCAACTTTATTGTATGTTGAACTGGGATTTGTAAAAAGTAAATCTTGAAATTTTTTGCTTAATTGATATACAAAAGTTCTATTGTAATCGACCCCGGTCGCCTCAACATACGAATCTCCCAAAACCACGATTCGCAAGGTGCCGCTGGCCTTTTCTTCGCTAAAATCATCACCTAAAAATCCTAAACTATTAGATTTAACATGGAAATATTTTAATTCTTCATTATCAAACAAGTTCCTGTCTAAATTTGGTTTCAAAACCGCCATGCCGTCTTTGTTTATTCTCCAAATTGAGACATAAGTTTGAGTTTCAAAGAGGTGGAGAATACATTCAATCGCGACCAAGGTCAGTAAAACCGAAATAATCAAAGTTAGCCACCTTTTTTTAGTTTCGCTCATAAATTAAGTAAAAATATGCCTATATTGTAGCACTTAAAAACGCTTTCTGTCAATTAATCAAGTTTAAATTTGCCCAAATAAGTTCTCATTTTTTCCTCATCCACCAGATGCTGGTTGTCTTTCTTGGAAATCAGATAATTACCCAGAACCAGATAGTCCATGAAGGTGTTTAAAAACGTGCTCAACGCGTCTTTGGGCGACATCACTATGGGCTCGCCGCGGACATTAAAGGAGGTATTGATAATAACCGGACAACCGGTTTTTTGGTAAAAGGCGTTAATTATATCGTAATAACGCGGATTCTGCGCTCTGCTGACCGACTGGATGCGGGCCGAATTATCAACATGAGTGATGGCCGGGATGTCCGTTCTCTTTACCTGTGCGACCAAAAGCATATAGGGCGTCGGGTATTTTATGTCAAAACATTCGCTGTTTTTATCCTCAAGCACGGTCGGCGCGAACGGCCGGAAACTCTCCCTGAATTTGATTTTCAAATTCACCTTCTGCCAATTTTCCTTGTTGCGGGCGTCAGCGATGATTGAGCGATTGCCCAAAGCGCGCGGGCCGTATTCCATGCGCCCACCAAAAAGCCCGATGACATTACTGCCGGTAATTAAATCAGAAATCTTATCAATCAGCTCGCTGTCATTTAAATATTGATACTTAATTTTTTCGTTATCAAGGAAATTTTTAATTTCTTCATTACTGTATTCCGGACCCAAGTAAGCGTTGACCATTACCTTCTGGTTCGACGGCGGGAACTGGTGACTCAAAACCTGGTAATAAACATACAGAGCACTGCCGACCGCGCCACCGGCGTCGCCTGAAGCCGGCTGGATGTATAAATTCTCAAACCAGCCCTTCTCCAAGATTTTGCCATTGGCCACGCAGTTTAAAGCCACCCCGCCGGCCATGCACAAATTTTTTGACGGGTGCACTTGCCGGGCATGGTCAACAATTTTTAAAACGATTTCATTGGTGATCTTCTGCAAAGCCGCGGCAATATCTTTTTCGCGCTGGGTCGGGGCCGTGCCGAATTTTACAGCCGGACCGCCGAAAAGCTGGTCAAAATTCTTATTGGTCATGCGTAAACCAGCTTCATAGGAAAAATACTTCATGTTCAATTTAAAACTGCCGTCGTCTTTAACTGCAACCAATTCTTTAAATTTATCGTAATATTTTTCCGGATCTCCGTATGGAGCCAAGCCCATTACTTTATATTCGGCGCTATTAACTTTAAAACCTAAATAGTAGGTCAAAGCCGAATAAAGAAGGCCTAAAGAATCCGGGAACTCAATAGTTTCTGTCAGTGTCAGTTTATTGCCTTGGCCATAGCCGATGGTGGTGGTATCATACTCACCCACTCCATCCATCGTAACCACCACCGCGTCCTCAAAATCAGAACAATAATAGGCGCTGGCCGCGTGCGCGTAGTGATGCTCGGTAAACAAAATTTCGCCCTTGTACCCGCCCAGGGCTTTTCTGATCCGGCTTTCGACCCAAAGTTTACTTTTGACAAACACCATTATTGCTTTGAGAAAGGAAATAAACCCTCGCGGCCAGGTGTTGATGTAGGTTTTGAGCAGGCGTTCAAATTTTAAAAGCGGCTTCTCATAAAAAACCACGTAATCGAGACGATTGACTTCTACGCCCCCGGCCTTAAGACAATAGTCCACCGCGTTCTTCGGCAAATCAGAATCATGTTTTACGCGCGTAAAACGCTCTTCGTGGGCCGCCGCGATTACTACCCCATTTTTGATCAAAGCCGCGGCTGAATCATGATAGTCAAACGAAAGCCCCAGAATGTAAATATCCTGCTCGTTTATGTTAAATTCATTCATACTAAAATTGGAATTTTAAATTCTCCAGATCGGCCGGTCGGTTTTCTTTGATTTTCCAATACGATAATGGCTGATTTTTATGGCCTTTGAGTAACCGGACAAGGCCAAAAGGCAAAGCGTATAAACCGATGATTATAAAATAAAAAACCGTCAAAATAATAAAACCGCTAATCGTCCCCAAAACATGGCTAAATTTCATCCAATACTTATACAGTGTTTTAAAAAAATTTTTCATAATCGTTAAAATTATACTTTTTTAAGCAGCCACAACATAATGGCCTTTTGAATATGCATTCTATTTTCGGCTTGGTCAAAAATTATTGAGTTTTTATGGTCTATAGCATCACGGCTGATTTCATAGCCGATGTGGCAGGGCATACAATGCATAATTCTGGCCTGCGGCGCGTATTTGTCAATTATTTCGGCATTGAGCTGATACGGCTTGAGCACACGCAGACGGCGATCATATTCCGCCTGGAATTCCGGCAGAACTTTACCGTCTTTAAAAAATTCCATATCCATCCAAGTATCAGTATGGACAAAATCGGCTCCGGCCATGGCCTCGGCCAAATTTAAATTTTTAGAAACTTTTCCGGTCGCCTCGGCCATCGCGTTAAGTTCGCCATCCACACTGGACGCGTTAACCTCCGGAGCAGCCAGGCACACCTCTATCCCCAACTGCGCGCACGCCAGTTTCAAAGTATTGGAAACATTATTTTCAATACCGAGCCAGACGATTTTTTTGATTTTATCCAATCCGCCGGCGTGCTCCATCATCGTTAATATATCGCCCAAGGCCTGGCAAGGATGATATTTTTCACTGCAAGCGTCTATTACCGGAATCTGATTAAATGAAGCGGCGGTTTGCACATCCACGGCTTTCAAGGCCCGAAACATCAACATTTGCCCAAATCTCATTACCGCCCTGATCTCGTCTTTAAAATCGGTTAAAGAAAACTGTGAAGTGCGCGAATCCAGATAAATCGCGTGCCCGCCCAGCTCGGTTGTGCCGGCTTCAAAAGACAGACGCGTGCGGGTTGATGATTTCTGAAACAGCATTATCAAAGTTTTGTTCTCAAAATATTTTGGAAAATTATTTTCGGTTCGGTCTTTTTTGAGTTTGGCCGCCAAATCCAAAATTTCCCAAATTTCTTCCTTGGTAAAATCTTTTAAAGAAATCAAATGACGCATAAAATTCTATCTACGCCGCCCCACCAGCTGCTTTTTTCTTTAAGCTCCTGTCTATCTGCCATATTTGGTAGTAAAGAGAAAAATAACAGACAAAATTCTGCAGTGCCAGACTCCACCCGTTTACGCCGTGCTTCCACAAGCCATTTTTGAGCTGGGCTAAAGTAGTTTTTGGGGGATAAGTTATTATATAATACAGCGGGTGTTTTCTGATTTTCATAGCGTGTTTTATCCATTTGTCCGGAGTAGTATTATAGCATTCGTAAGTAAAAAGCTCTGGGAAAAATCCTTTGGCCAAAGCTGGGATCCAATAATTGGCTTTTCTCATGGTCTCCTTCCAAGAGATATTATTATAATTTGGCCGATGATGTAAAATCAAATTAGCTTTTTTAAGTCCTCCATCCACCTCACCCACCTCTTGAACCACGCCGACATAACGATAATTCTTTCTCCGGAAAAAAAGCGGCTTCTGTATGCCGGCAAAGGCGATGGCCCGTTTACCGTCCCAAAATTCCCAGTCAAAGATATATCCGTTGACGTTATCGTCGGACCCTAAGAGCGCGCGGATTTTGCCGTGATCGGCAACATCAAAATATTCATCGGCATCAAAACGCAACAACCATTCGCAGGTGGCCTGGGCAAAGGCAAAGGCCAGATGTCCTTCAACCACGCACTGATGCTCGCGCACGAAAATTTTGTCAGTATATTGTTTAGCAATTTCCAAAGTCCGGTCGGTGCAGGGGCCGTCGTGAATTATTATAATTTCATCAGCCAGACCCTTAATGCTGCTGAGACACCTTTCAATAATTTTTTCTTCGTTATAAATCACTAAACACGCGGAGATTGTTACTGGTTTGCTCATATTGAAGCTGGGATATTAAACTGTTGTATTGCTTTTTGCGCGTCATTTAAAAAGTTAACCACGGTCTCTTTGGTACGAGCGGACAAAAGCGACTTGGCGATAACATCCGGCGGAATGGTGAGAATATGAGCGCCGCTCTTAGCCCATAATTCCACATTCTCCGGAGTACGAACCGCACCGACGATAATTTCAATGTTTTTATAATTATGAAAATCCAGCCACTGCCTCACTTCTTTTAATACCTTTTGGGCTTGTTCCACCCCATGCTCCTCGGAAATCCGGCCGCCAAAAATGCTGATATAATGAGTTTTTTTAACTGCTGCTTTGGCCAAACCGGCATTTATGGCTTTAGTGGCCATAATGGCCTGATTAAAAGTCATCATCGCGGTCACATTGACCGATACGCCCTCGCTGACAAGCTGATAAATAACCGGCAAAAGAGAGACGCCGTTTTGATCAGTAACTGTTATTTTTACCGTAATATTATCCGCCCAGGTATTATATTTTCTGGCCTGATTTAAAATTTCATTGGGATTATCAGTAGTCACTTCCACGCTTAACGAAAGCGGCGCGATTAATCCGGCTATTTCAACTGCTCGAGCTTTTATACCTTCTTCTCCTCCCGTAACTCCCGCCTTTAAACAAATACTCGGATTAGTAGTAACTCCGTCACAGAGCCCCCAACTAATATACTTTTCAATCTCCTTGACGTCCGCGCTGTCAATAAACACCTTCATAAGTTAAATCATCCTTAATAATTAAATTGATTGTCATAAAAAGCTCTAGATTAATCCATTTTCACGCACATACTCTTCCACTTCTTTGTATTTCTCCAAATCGTCCATGCATTTCGTATATTCACCGCATTCATAGCTGTAAAATTTCAAACCACGGTTAACAACATCCGGCATCAAATTTTTCCCGAGTTCATAGTAAGTATTAGCCGGAACAAATTTTAAAATTTCTTTTCTTAATATAAACACGCCCTTCATCCGATAAGCATTCATGTATTTTTCTGTGTGGGGTTTGGGATGAATCGCTTTGTAACAGCCATCAGGACCGACTTCAGCCACATCCGCGTCCTGGTAGTTCTCGGTTTTCTGCATTTTCTGCATACCGATAATATCCGGGTGTTTGGCAAACTCCGCTTCCATTTTGGAGTAATCCATCAAACTGAACATGTCTCCGTAAATGACAAAAAAAGTGTCATCCAGCTGTTTCTCAAAATCTTTTACCCCACCGGCGGTTCCCAAGGGTTCCTTTTCTATAAAATAATTTATTTTTACTCCCCATTTGGCTCCGTCGCCAAAATAATTCCGGACCACATCAGGAAGATAAAAAAGGTTGATAAAAAATTCGGTCACGCCATGTTTTTTAAACTGTTCAATATTCCATTCCAAAAGCGGCTTGCCGGAAAAAGGAATCATTGCTTTGGGCATAGTATCAGTGAGCGGCCTCATGCGAGTCCCCAAACCAGCACACAGAATAACGGCTTGTTTTATTTTTGACATATTTTAACGGCTTCCACCAAATTTTTTACGGTAAAATCCGGCTTCACATGTTGGTATTTCTGATCCAAACGCGCGTGACCCGGGCCAGTTTTCACCAAAATCGTTTTGAGGCCGGCTTTTTTGCCCGAAACTACATCTATAAGCGCGTCACCGATCATAAAACTCTTCTTCGGGTTTATTTTTAAATCCTTTAATCCTTTAAGGATCATCCCCGGTTCCGGCTTACGGCAACGGCAGCGCAAACGATACTCTGGCAAATTCGCTTCCGGGTGGTGTGGACAATAATATATCCCGTCAATACGCGCTCCTTTGCCGTGCAAACGCCTGATTAGCACGCCATGGATTTCGTCAACTTCTTTTGGTCCGATGATACCGCGCGCAATCACCGGCTGATTAGTCACTACAATTACGAAAAATCCTAGTTTGTTCAGTTTGCTAATTGCCCGCGCCGTACCAGGAAGAAGGCGCAGGTCTTTAACTTTATGCATTAAGTCAACCTGTCTGATAATCGTTCCGTCCCGATCTAAAAATACCGCTTTATGGTCTCTTTTTTCCATAAAAGTACCGCCTTACGCATTGATAACATTCTTTTTAATGTAATCAATCTGGATTTTAAGGCCTTCTTCAATCGTGGTTTTCGGATTCCAGCCCAAACTCTTGAGCTTGGAACAGTCACCTAAATTTACCTGGGCCTCGCCCTCCAGATTATCTTTATAGATCGGATCTAGATTTACCCCGGTTATATCCCTGATCATTTTATAAATTTCATTAATGGAGTAATTCACGCCACAACCGATATTAAAAACTTCGTTGTTGGCTCGGTCATCTTTCATCAAGAGCAGGTGTACGTCATTGACATCGTCAACATAAACAAAGTCGCGCCTCTTTTCACCATCTCCATAAATAATTGGGTTCTCGCCGCGTAGAAGTTTGATTATGAGGGCGGACATAACCGGCGGAATCGTTCTCCTATAATCCTGTCTGGGGCCGTAGACATTAAAATAACGTACGGCCACGGTCTTTAAATTGCGAAACTTCTGGAAGCCCTGGGCATAAATATTGGTGGTCATCTTGCTAAGCGCGTAAAAGCTGTGCGGGTGCACGTCGGATTCCGGAGTTGGGTAAATTTCTGAACCCTCATACAGAGCCGAGGTTTCGGCATAAATGATTTTTTTGATTCCCGCCCTGGCACTAGCTTCAAATACATTGACAGTGCCGGTGCTGTTATTATCACTGGCGTCTACCGGATCCTGTTGGCACTCGCTGACACTACTTTTAGCAGCCAGATGAAACACGTATTCAACGTCTTTAAATAACGGATAAATGTCTTTTGACCTTATATCCAATTTATGAAAATCAACACCTTCCGGAACCTGGGTTACAACCCCGGCGGAAAGGTTGTCTATACCGATTACCTCATATCCCTCCTCAAGCAAACGAACTGCTAAGTTGCTTCCTATAAAACCGGCAATGCCTGTGATGAGAACTTTAGCCATATTTGTATAAAATTATATAAAAAGGTGCAGATATTATATACTATAGCACCCACACAACGCAAGTTTAAAAATCGAGTCTAAACCTTAGAAGATTGCTGTTTCCGGCTCACCAAATGATCAAAATAATCCTGAAAATAAGTTGTCATCAAATGAAGAATAACCCCATGCGCGCCTTCTACGACTCCGTATTTTCCTTTTTCGGTCCGGACCATAATCTTTGCGTCTGCCAATTCATTGAGTTTGCCGCCATCAAAACCCGATAACCCGATTACCGGCACATGGCGGCTCTTGGCCAATTCAACCGCTTTGATAATATTAGCTGAATTTCCTGAACTGCTGATAGCTATAATGCAATCACCCTCCCTTAAATAGTTTTGCAAGGGACCGGAGAAGACCGTATCAAAGCCAACGTCATTGGCCCAAGCCGACATCTCTTCTTCGGTGGTGGGTAAACGTATGGCTTGAAACCTTTTGGAATGTAAATCCAAATTATGACTGAAAACAGTTTTATTAAAATCACTCACCCAGTGAGTAGCCAAGGCCAGGGATCCCCCGTTGCCAAAAATATATATGCGTCCATCCCGTTCATAAACCGATTGCACTATATTGATGGCCTTGGCAATTTCTTCCGAGGGCAAGGCCTTGAGGGCGTAATCAGTTTCGGAAATATATTTAGAGATGTAATCTTTCATAAAGATTAAGATACATTATCGCTGAACAGAATATCCGTTCCGGATTGAGTAAAATTAAACGGGATAGCCTGCGCTTCCGATAGATTATTTTCCGCGGCCAACTTTTTTAAACTGGCTTTAATCTGTTCGTGTTTATCGAGCGGTGCCAAAAACAACAGACATCCTCCCCCGCCCGCGCCCAGAATTTTTCCGCCCCAGGCGCCGTTTTTGATCCCGGTTTCATACATTACGTCAATTAACGAATTTGAAACCGCCGAAGCTAAACTCCTTTTGCGCAACCAGCCCTCGTGGAGCATCGCCGCCATGCCTTCCAGATCCCCGGCCATTAGTTTGTCACGAAAATCATAAACCGAATCGGACATTTTTTTGTATGTTTCAAAATTGCTCTCAATTTTTGTTTTCTGTTCTCCCAAAACAGAGGCAGCACTTCTGGTAATGCCGGTAAAAAATAAAATGAGATGATCTTCAAATTTCGCTCTCTTCTTATAATCCAATAAAATTGGCTCAATTGTTACCGTCTCATCGGAGTTGAATTGAAATATATTAAATCCGCCGAACGAGGCCGCGTATTGATCTTGTTTGCCGATCGGTTCTTTTAATAACTCGATTTCCAAACGGCAAGCGGCTTCGGCGGCTTCAATGCGGCTCATACTCTTGCCCAACAAATAGTTTAACCCTTTAACCAACGCGACAGAAAATCCGGACGAAGAACCCAAACCGGTTTTTGCGGGAATATCCGCGGAACTGGTAATTTCCAATCCGTGTTTAATGCCTAAATCCAACAGGATTCCCCGCGCCCGGTCATGTTTCAGTTCACTGGGATCAGCTACAATTTCAGTCGTATTATATTTCATTATAAATTTATTCAAAAGTCCCGTCGGATTTATTGACAGGTAAATAAATTTATTAATTGTTGTGGAAATGACCCTGCCCGGATATTTATGATAAAAATCCGGCAGATCCGTTCCTCCTCCCACAAAGCTAATACGTAGTGGCGCTCTGACTATAATCATAAATATTTTGATTTTCTTAAACCCAGCATGAATAACAAGGTTTTGGCTTTTCTTTTATATTTTGAATAAGACAATTCCACCCTTTCCAACGCCGAATTACAATACTCCTTTCCAAAAAGATTTGCAAGTCGTAAATAGTACTCACTAAACCAGCCCCTGATATCGTCCTCATCCGGGTAAAAGCGTAAATTTTTATAATAATTTAAGGCCTCTTCGGGCAAAGTATGATTCTTTTCCAAATAAAGTTCCAAGAATATTTTCTCAAGAGTTTTGATGCCAAACGACGCCTCGTATCTTTGGCGAACTTCATCAAAATTCTTTTCACCCATCTTCTTAATCAGTTCGGGATGCTGGCTTAAATAATCGACAGCATAGGCCATAGCGGTTCCGCTCCTTACCACATACCCGTTTTCACCATTTTTAATTTGTTCAACGAGTCCGTTATCTTTGGTGTGGGTTCTTCCCCACGTACGGCGCGGAAACGGTGTTGACATCACTATCGCCGGTTTTTTAAACAGCATAGCTTCAACGGTCGTCCCGCCAAAACATTCGCCGATCGGACTATCATGAACGTAAATATCAATGGATGAATAAAAAAGATCCAAATCCTTATCCGAATCCGTGAGGCCCAACATGATCAGGTTGTCCTTCCTGCCGGACGCCTCCAGTAATTTTCTCTTTGACGGCGGAACCCCGTAAATTAAAAACTTTATTCTCGGATTCATTTTGGACAATTTTTTCCACATTATCAGCATTTCGTCATCCCATTTTTCAATAACCGGCCTGGCGCTTCTGCCTATTACCGGACAACCCGCTATCCCCATCCGATTTTTATACTCTTCAATTTCTGCCGCTGTCGGCAATTTAGACATGAAATTATTTGCGTCAACCAGACAATATACCGTCTTGAGTTCCTTAAAATTGAACGGTAGATTATTCTGGTCGCAATATTTTACCAGATTGGTCATGCTCACAAAAACGCGTTTGCCGCATCTGGTGCCAAAATCTCCCTTGTCTACAACACTGAAAGTATTTAGTTCCATCAGTCCGATACTGGGTGGAAGCGCCTGCGCGATTTTGTCATGAAGCGATTCGTTTCGTCCGTGTCTGTGCGCATATATAATGTCAATTTTATTTTTTTTAACCATCTCGGCAATCTCTTTGGGATCGGACGAAAAAAATACTTTCTTGTCTCTCAAAAATTTTGACCTGGCGTCATCTACGGCGCTTAGGGAAATTATGTAATGCTCAAAAATATCCTTATTAAGGTATCTGTCAACTGTTATAACTTGTCTGGCAGTGCCGCCGATTCCCATGTCATTAATCAAGGAAGCGACTCTAATTTTATCAGTCATGTTACTACTTTACCTTTTACTTCTTTGCCCTGCAAACAGCCACCATGAAGCGTGATTTTTTAATATTATTGTCATCTTGATAAAAGACAATATCACTGGGCTCTAAAACCGGCTTTATCCGGTTTATGATCTTTAGTTTGATAGTATTGCTTGTTTTATAACTGATGATGTTTAGATGGCGCAGGCCGAGCAAAACAGGATTTAATATCTTCCAGAACCAGCGATCATTATATACAGGCGTGCTTTGGCCATAAAATTTTTCAATAACAAAAAATTCGCTAAGCGCGCTTTTAAATTCATCAACTGCCATCTCAAAAACATGATAAGGGTTGTTGGGTTTTTGGCCGGCTGCCGTACCCGGTGAATAAATTTCCCTATTTGGAGTTGAAATGTAAACTAGACCGTCATTTCTTACGACTCTTTTTATCTCCGACAAAAACTTTCGCCAATCCTGAACATGTTCAAATACCTCAAAAGCCGCCGCGACATCAAAAAAATTATCTGCAAAGGGAATACCTGTGCCGGACCCGCAGGAAAATTCTACATTGGGAGCGGACCAATTTTCTTTAGCATAACTGATAGCTTCAGCGGAAACATCAACACCGTATATTTTTTTGAATTTTTTGGATAATTCATGACTGCCATGTCCGGAGCCGCAGCCAATATCCAAAACAGTGCTCTCCGGGTTGCCGGAAACCAAATTATAGCGCGCCAAATGTTCAACTAAATTATTCCGGGATAAATTGCTTTTGGAATCCAATCTCTCTCCGCCGAATCTATTTCCTTCCGCTTTATTTTGTTTTGCAATATTATCTTTGGGTTTCACCCGGCAATACTTCAAAAGAAATTCCAGTATAAATTTCTCAACGCCAAAATATTTGAAATAACGCTTCCGCCATCTGATGTCGCATAGTTTTTCAAACGGTTTGACTAACCAACGCCTCATTCCGGGAAAATTGATGTCTGTTTTGGAGCCCGGCTTTTGGTGGAAATGAAAACCGGCAATATGATATACGCTTTGCATTTCGTTTGACCCGGAATTGCTGACCGTAAAATTTTCCCACTCGCTCATTCTTTCAGGCACTCTCATCCCGTGGGCTACTGCCACCGAATGCAATGTGATTCCCGGAAAAGGCGTGAAATTATATATGGGTATATTGCAATTTCCTTTGTGAATCTCATACAATTGGTCGGCAAAAGCGAAGGTTTCATTCCTCTCTGCAAGCGTTTCCGTGGGAAAACCAATAATCAAATAATATCTCGGCCTGATGTTTGAATTTTCAGATAAACATTTGGCCGCATGCAGTATGTCTTCTTTGGTTTCTGCCTTATTGATGAACTTCATTAATCTTTCACTTCCGGTTTCCACTCCCATGGCAATATCGGTAACTCCCAGTTCTGATAATTTTCTGGCAAATTCAGGTCCGTTGACTTTAAAATTATCAGCTCGAAAAGAGGGATGCCATTTAATATTTCGCTCTTTTAAAATTTTACCGACTTCCAATATTCTTGATTCCCGGCCTAAGTAATCATCTCCGATTTGTATCCATTTTATTTGCATGTGCGACAAAAGCACGTCCAGCCACTGCGCCCAAAGCTGCAAATCTAACATTCTGTATTTTTTATCCTTATCAGTGCTGTTAACGCAAAAACCGCAACTATACGGACACCCTCTTGATGAGGGAAACATTATGTCACTCGTTTGGTTGGCGAGCTTAAATAATCTTAGAGTTTTATCTGTGATCGGGCAAACAAAATCAACCGCATCCAGTTTACCTGCCGGTATATATTTTACATCCCGGCCCACGATGCCTTTGGGAATAATATTTCTATCCTGAAAAAAAGCTAAAAAACTCGGCAGGGTTATTTCACCTTCCCCCACGGCAACATAATCTATAAAATCTTCTTTTATGCACTGCTCCGGCATAAGAGAAGCATGGACTCCGCCAAAAATGGTGGTTTTATTATTTTCCTTCGCCAATTTTAAAATCTCCGCCGCGTACTTCAATTGTATACCGGTAAAACTTGAGACCCCGACAACATCAGACCATTTAATCAACTCAAGAAGTTTTTCCTTTGAATCCCAGCGCTCATCCCAATATTCCACTTCATATCCCGCCTTTTCGGCCGCCGCGCCCGTATAAATAATACTTAGAGGACTATTTTTTTGCGGGGATGACTCCGTAGGGGTTGGCTGACATAATAAAACCTTCGGCTTCATAGCAATTTATGAAAAATTAGCGCTATAAAATTTACAAATGACGTGATAAAATTCATTCTATAAATATTGGCATTTCCAAACACTTCCGGAACTGGCTCGTTGATTTTAGCTCCAATTACAAAAAATGTCAACCTCCGCTTAGCTCTTCGGTTGCCGCCGGAGCTGTAGTCATTATCATCGGTGGAAGACCGACGCAAATGGGTCACGTGCCAGTATCGGTTGGTCATAAAACGACTGTTTTCTTTTTGACAAAATTCTTTATTATCTTTATCCAACAAAGTATCCTGGTTATAAACGCCCTGCCAGTGCAAGCCGGGTGCGATCTTAATAAACCTGGGATAATGAAAATCGGTTTTGCCCAAAATGGTTATACTCCGCTTGCCGGCATAGACATGATAAATATCTCCGACGCATAAATAAAAAGGCGCGATCAGACACTCTAAACTTCCGTCTAGGGCGATGGCTTTCGTTGCTTCGGCCATTGCCTTTTTTGTCCAAATTTCGTCGCCGTCTAAAATCATAAACCAGTCCGTCTTAGTTCGCTCAATCATTTCCTGTCGCAAAAGGGTATGTCTGTTCCCGTCAGCCGGACCCTTTTCCTCAAAAATAATTTTACCCGGATACTCGGCCATTAGCTTCTGAATTAATTCCACGGTCTTGTCGGTTGAACCGGTATCAAAAACAATCACGCGGTCAACAAAATCAATCACGGATTTGATGGTGTAATAAACAAAATTTTCTTCATTTTTAACCAGGCAATGGGCGGTAACAGTGTTCATAAATGCTTATTATTATCATCAACTACTATATAGTGATATTTTTCACGCATTCTTTTATTGCCAAACCAACGCCGATAATATTTTTTTAAAAAATCATAAACACCGATGGCGGATAAAACATTTTTAAAAAAACGAAACACTACAAAATATACCAATCCTTGCAAATTATAAAGGTCCGTTTTCAGGCCCGGGAAATACTTTCTCGAAATAAGCCAATTCTCTTTCCTGGCGATCAGCCAATGTTTGGCTGAATATCCTTGAGCACCGGTTTCAAACACAACCACGTTAATTTTTATAAATTTGTAACCACTGGCTATGCATTTCAGAACAAAATCACCGTCGCCAGAGACCTTATAACGGGTGTCAAATTTATATTTTTTTATTATTTCCGCTTTTACAAAAAGCGTTTCAAAAATCAATTTCATCCCCTTCCAGGCCTCTTTATTAACATCTTCGTGGGCTTCAATCCTGGCCATGCGCCCATTAACATAGCCCACCGCGCTCCCATATACTCCATCGGCATCTATTTTTTTTCCGGCGAATATATCTGCCAATACGGTATGATTATAAAGGTAATCACCGGAAGTTAAAATTTCCACCCAGTCCCCGGTGACAAAAGATACCGCTTTATTTAAAGCATAATACAGTCCGTCATCAGGTTCGCTGACTAACACGGCAATGTCTTTCTCGTATTTTTTAATGATTTCCAAAGTACCGTCAGTGGACCCGCCGTCAATAATAATATACTCAACATTTTTATAGGTCTGATTTAAGACGCTTAAAATCGTTTTCTCTATATGAGCAACATCATTTCTGACTATCGTAATAATACTTATTTTGGGTGCAAAAATTTCGTCCATATTTTATGCGATATTAAAATCTTTTTTCTTTAATAAATATAAAGCCCACACTAAATTCCACAAAAACAGCATGACACTGCTAAAGGCAAACGTATAAGCCGCCCCCATAATCCCATACCGAGGAATGAAAATAAAATTGCCAACCACATTGACTAATAGTTGCGCAAAAATGAAAATGGTTGAGATGTGGGTTTTATTAAAAACAGTAATGACAAGAGAAAAGGGAATGGCCAAAACATTGAGCAGAGTGCTATAAGATAATATAACATAAAGCGGCATGGCCGCATCATATTTCTGCCCAAAAAATAAACCGATTAAAAACTGAGACGGGTATACCAAAATTGCGATTCCTATTGTCCCAACCAGCACCCACTTAAATGCTCTTCTAACAAAAGCGACCAGTTCTATTTTATTTTTTAAACTGCTAATTTTGGGCATCAAAACAGAAGAAATGGAACCGGAAATGATCGGAAAAAACTGGAGCAATTGCCAGGCAACGGTGAAAACTGCCACCTCCACCAACCCTAGATAATGACTGATCATAATTTGATCAACCCGGCTGGAAAAAATAGCTACTAACGAAGTAATGGTGAGCCAAAAGCTAAACCGAGCTAATTGTGAATTTAATTTTTGTTTAACCTCTTGGTCAATCTCCACTTTTCTAAAATTTTTCGGTAAAACTTTAAAGTTTACAATAAACAAAATCCAGGGAATAAAAATATAAACTGACAGATACGCAAAAACATTCTTCACGCCGAAAGCTAAAAGTGCTAGGGCTACGGCCAAACGTAAAAAACCTTTGAGCGATTGCACAGAGGCATTATATAAAAATCTTTGCTTGGCCTGTAAAAAAGTTGCCAAAAAACCCAACAAAATCACACCACCGATACCCAGAGAAGCATAGGTCAGATAAGGACCAACCTTAATTTGACCATATACATATTTAGCTATCGGATACGCAAAAATTAATCCGCCAAGGGTAAGCACCCAGGTCAGTGTCACTCGCCAGCGCCAAATTGTTTTAACCAGTTGTTTTAACTTGTCTGTCTGGTCCGTCGCTATATAATATGGCGCAAATCTTAAGAGCCCGGCGTTTAATCCAAAGTCAGACATTTCCGCGACTACGCTTAGCGCCGCAACCGCAAGGGAAAAAATTCCAAAAAGCTCCTGATTTAAAGATCTTGCCAAAGCTATATTAAGCACAAATAAAGACAGCCCGTTTATCAGCGAACCGGTCATCACATAGCCGGTCTGATGCAGGGCTTTTTTTCTGACTATCAATTTTAACCGCTCCATGATTTGCATATTATTCTTTGATGATGTTATCTTTTACGGTCGCGCTAAGCCCGGTTACGCCCAACCTATTAATCCGACGCGTCCACTTTGCTGGCAGAAATTTGGCCAGCGTGTTTTCAATGGCATAGCCGATAAAAGAAAAAGGCAGACCTTTGATTAAAGCGTATTTCCACATCGCCAACATTTCTTTTCTGAAGCCATACAGACGAGTGGAAACATAATCCTCTTGTATAAAATGAATCACAAAACCGCCGCTTCGCCAGTCATTTATATTAAACTCATCATCTAAACAGTACCGTCCGCTTATTTTAAAATAAAAATCCGCGGTTTGATTTAATTGTTTTATGGCAGAAAGAAGCATCATGGTCTCGCCCAAACTTTTAAAGGTGCTGTCAACTGCCCGGCGCACTAATTTCTTATCGCCTAAATATAAATACTGATCTGCCATATCTCTAAGACCCGCCGGCAGGTCTCCTTTCAAACCCCCTTCTATCAAAACCACTTTTGCCTGCGGAATTCTTTGACGTATTGTCTCTATGGTGTGCGCGGTCTGTTCGGCCCGCTCCTGCGGGCTAAATATGGAACGCGCGCCGCCGTAAGTGACTTTTTTATTTTCTTTTGAATAAATAACCGAGGTGATTAAAAAACAAAAATCATTCGGCTCTGTTTCTTTGACGTGGCTTTTACGAACCGCCGGATAAAATATAAGAAAGGCAACCGCTTCAAACGGCCATATAAAAATAACCCGATATATTTGTCTAGCCAAAAAAGAAACGGCGTTTTTTATCATACCTTATACTCTTCTTTAAAGGATTTGTATGTAGTTAAGAGGCCATCCTCCAGTTCAATTTTGTGATGCCAGCCCAGCCGGTGAATTTTACCGGCGTCCAGCAATTTTTGCGGCATGCCGTCGGGCTTGCTCTTATCCCACGTGATGTTGCCGGAAAAACCAACGACGCCTTTTATTAATTCTGCCAGCTCCGCAATTGAACAATCACTCTCCGAACCGACGTTTAGAAACATCTCGCCTTTCTCATTTTGCTCTTTGCTCGGATCAAAATTATTCATCACAAAAACAGCCGCATTGGCCATGTCGTCGGTATGAAGAAATTCCCGACGCGCCTGCCCTGTCCCCCACAATTCCACCTTATCGTGTTTTTGAATTTTTGCTTCATGAAATTTGCGCAACAATGATTGCAAAACATGACTACTGTTTAAATCAAAGTGGTCGTTTTCTCCGTAAAGATTAGGAGGCATGATGGCAATAAAATTTGTATCGTACTGCCGGTTATACATTTCACACATTTTAATTCCGGCAATTTTGGCAAGCGCATAGCCCTCATTGGTCGGCTCCAATAACCCGGTAAGCAAATACTCTTCCTTCATCGGCTGGGGACAAAGGCGGGGGTACACGCAGGAAGAGCCCAAAAATAATAATTTTTTAACTTTATTTAAATATGACTGGTGGATAACATTATTTTGAATCTCTAAATTTTCATAAATAAATTGTGCCGGTGATTCAATATTGGCCATGATCCCTCCGACTTTGGCGGCCGCCAGAAAAACATATTCCGGTTTTTCTTTTTTAAAAAAATCGGCCACTGATTTCTGATCCAGGAGGTCCAGCTCTTTATGGGTCCGCAAAATCAAATTTTTGTATCCTTGTGTTGTTAAAGCGCGCGTAATCGTGGATCCGGCCAATCCGGTATGGCCGGCAATATAAATTTTTGCATTTTTTGGCATCATAAATATTCTTTTTTAATTTTTTCCTGATTATGAAAAAATTTTCCGCCTTTACGGCCATACCAGATTATTTCTCTGGCGTAATCCGGTAAATTGCCGCCAAATTCTTGGATATCAGAAAAGATAAGTTTATTTTTAACTTTTATTAATTCCGGCTTGTCCGTACCTTTATAAAATTCATTAAAATATTTATTAAAATCATAATTTAATTCCAATGCCATAGTTTTCTGACAATACGGATCAATCACCATTTGACCAGTATAATTTATCAAATCGGCGATCTTATCGGCCGGGATGTTTTTAAAATAAGACAGTAAATAATTTTTTAACTCATTATAAAATGCGGCTTTATCACTAATAAAATTTAAAAACGACCCTTCTTCTATTGTCCAGGTGACTTCGCCGAATTTGGCAATCACAAATTCCCAGCTTTTTCCTTGGGTCACACCGTCAATAATCGCCGAAATAAATTTCAGTTCGCGGCCCAGGATTGAATTGGGATTGTTCTCCGCGTAACTAATCAAATCCTGATAAAAATGCGTGTAAGAAATCTGACATTCATTATGGGCAAATATAGCTACAAATTGCATTAGGCCCAAACAATGAAAGCACTGAATCGCCCAGGAAAAAATACTGGCCTTTTTCCAGTCCGCCACCGGCATGGTTGCGGTGGCGATGACAATTTCGTCATACTCCGGAACAACCTTAGGGTCAGGCATAGAATGAGGCAGGCAGGCCGGAATGCTGACGCCTTTAATGCCGTAAAGCTCCTGATATTTTTTATCACCCATGATTGAATTGGGAAAAATTTCGCAATTATAAACATTGATGGAGCTGTGTTGGCCGTTTTCAAGCAAAATATCCAGGCCCTGGCAATATGAATCATAGGTTTCATTGGGCAGACCCAAAATAATCTCCGTGTAAGTGGGGATGCCTTCATTGTTATATTGCTGCAACAGCTCTTTAAAATTATCTATGCGCATGTTGATACGGCCGACGGCTTCAAGGGTGCGCGGATTTAAACTCTGAAAAGACAAAGTTACGCCTTTACACATCTTGTTTTTATTAAGCTCCTTGTTCATTTCAAAAATGGTTCGATTGCTGTTTTTGGCGTAGGAAGTGCGAAATTTTTGCGGAAAACCGTATTTATTTTTTATCTCAATGAATTTTTTTATAAAACCGGTATCTCTGGGCAGAATGCCAAAATTGGAATCACAGCCAAACACAAACTCCACTTTATTTTTACCAAACCATTCAATTTCGTCTTTGACTCTTTGCTCGTCAAAAGGCAGGATCCGTTTACAATTCATCAACGGTGAACCCCAATCACAATAAGCACAGCCATACGGACACCCCCGGTTGGTCTCCAAACTGGCCGTAAAAGAATACGGCGATGATTGGACAATTTTATCAAATACGCCAGTCAAGTATGGCGATGGAATTTTATTAATATCAATGTCCCCTTTTTTTATTTCCGTACGCATGGTATTGCCGTTAACGTTTATGCTCAAATTATTTATACGAGAAAAATTTTTATCATCGGATAAATAAGTTACTAGAATTTCTGAAAAAGGCACTTCGCCGTCGCCATGGACCAGTATGTCTATAAATTTACGGTTTATAAAAAAATTCTCTGACTCAAACGGAACCTGGTGGCCGCCGAACACCACCAGACAATTCGGATATTTTGATTTAACTCGCTCGGCCAATTTTTGATTATATTCAAAATTCCAAATGTAAGAAGAAAAACCGAAAACATCCGGTTCTTCCAATTTTTCCACCACTTCGTCAATGTTGTCTTTTAAAAATAAATTATCTTTAAATTCAAAATTTTCCCTGATCCGGGGAATGGTAAGACAATAACTGGTGATTACACCCGTGGAATACGGCAGAAAAACATTATTGCCGTATTTATTATTCACCTGACACATGTAAACGTTTTTCTTTATCATAATAAATCGCACAAAAACTCAACCTCTCCACTAGTCATCTCCGGATTGTTACCAAAATAAAAACCGTTTTTATGAATCAGGTCGGCGTTTGGACAATCAAACTCGGTTTTGACATACTTTTTGAAAAAGGGCTGTCTGGCAATATTGCCGGCGATGATCGGCCTGATTTCAACCTCCGCTTTTTCAAATTTATCTTTATATGCTCTAAACAATTCTTCGGTTTTAAAGATAACCGGCATGGCAAAATTGGAAACCAAATCCAGATGAGATACACCCAAAGGCAGAATATCTTTATTGGCCGCGGCAGCGACCTGAAATCTTTTAAAATTTTTGCTTCTTTTTTCCACGATCTCATCCCAGAAGTCAAGCTGTATTTGGCCGATGAATCCTTGAATTTCGGTCGGACGGGCATTATAGGCCAAGTCGTAAAAAGTATAGCGCGCGTAAAAATCATCAATCTTATTTTCTTTTCTTAGTTTTGCCTGTGAACCGGCGGATAAATTTCTGTCCCAGCCATGAGCGCGAACCAGTAAAATCATTTCAAACAACTCTTCATCATCGATGCAGATCATTCCGCCCTCAACAGTTGAAAAATGATGGCCGACAAAACTGGAGAAGGTTGAGGCCAGGCCGAAGTTTCCCAACTGCTTTTGGCCCAGTTTTGACCCCAATGATTCACAGTTGTCTTCCAATAAAATAATTTTTTTATCCGCACAAAATTTTTGTATCTTATCCAAGTTCGCGCAAAAACCCAAGACATTGGTCAAAAACACAGCCCTAAAATCGTACTTACTGAAAGCTTTTTCCAAGATGTCTTCGGACACATTTAAATTTTTAAGTTCACAATCCAGAATAATCGGCTCAAGCCCCAGTTCAATAACCGGCATCACGTTGGTGGCCCAGGTTAAAGAAGAAAGCGCGATTTTATCCCCCTTGCGCAGATGGCCGAGATTAAGCAAGGACTGCAGCAGAACAAGATTGGCCATACTGCCGCTACTGACAAATACGCTATGTCGCCGGCCTTGTTTTTTGGAAAATTTTTCTTCAAAAGCCGCGCACTCCTTGCCCATGCTTAAAACAGCGGACTTTAGGATAAAATCCGCGACCGCTTTTTTGGTTTCATCTTCGTGATAAAAAGTTGATTTTATTAGTTTAATCATAGATGGTAATTTTAATCTTTAAATAGATAAAACGTAGCCGCGTCGCCATCGTTGGCCTTGTTTAATTCTTCGGCTTTTTCCGCAAATTCTTTCATCTGCTGTTTGGAAAATAATGATTCATCGTATAATTCGGCGTATGACCTTGGATCGCGCAAAGGGATGTCTTTTAAATATTGCTCGCTCCCCCAAAATTGAAAATCGCGGGAGTCAAACACGTAATCCATACGATTAAAACCGACACGCTCGCTAAGTAATTTCATACTGGATATAGTGTGCAGGAATAAATGCCTGGGCGCGTCCAGCTGAACCCAATTAACTCCATAGGTCTTCCAGGCATAGGTGCCGGCCACCGGAACCCGCACCAGCGCGCAACCGCCTTTTTGAAGCAGAGCCAACGTTTTCTTTAACACCCCTTCCGGATCGGGCATATGTTCAAACGAGTGGTTAAAAATTATCAAATCATACTGGCCGGTCACCTGGTCCAGAGATTTTTTACTTATCGTGACGCCTCCCGGATAATGAATGTCTTTGGCAATGAACGGATCTATGCCCTCCACGTTGATAAAACCGGATTTGCGCAATTTCAATAACAAATTTCCCGACCCGCAGCCCGCGTCCAGCACATGGGCGGTCAAGGGGAGTTTTATTTTCTCAAACCACTGGTAAAATTCCTCGTTATCCGGATAAAATTTGCTTAAAAATTTTCCCAAAAGATTATTTTGTTTATAAACCCGAAACTTAATCAATTGTTTTTTTAGAAAAATTTTAAACGGATTATGTTTATAGGCGACTTCAGTGAATGAATAATAATTATCCGGATAATACCTGGACAAATTCGCGGGAACATTAATCAAACTCAAACATCCGCACCGACCGCATTCCAGATAATTGAATTTATCCCTGAACCCGAACATCATCTCCCGGGCCTCATGCATCTTATTGTTCTCTTCATTACCGCAGATTGTGCAATGCAGAACCATAATCTTTAATTAATTCAATTCCGCTTCGACCATTATCTTAACCAGTTCTTTAAATTTAACTTTGGCTTCCCAACCCAGTACCCGTTTGGCTTTTGACGGATCACCCAACAATAATTCAACTTCGGCTGGACGGAAATATTCAGGATCAATCTCAACCAAAACCTGGCCGGTGGTTTTATCTATTCCCTTTTCTTCCAAGCCGCTGCCTTCCCATTTCAAATCAAAGCCAAAATAGCGCGCGGTTTCTTCAGTAAACTCTCTGACGCTATGGGCTTCGCCGGTGGCAACCACATAATCATCGGGCTGGGGCTCTTGGAGCATCAGCCACATTGCTTCCACATACTCTTTGGCATAACCCCAGTCGCGCCTGGCTTCCAAATTACCCAAATAAATTTTATTCTGCTTACCGGCCTTAATTTGCGCGAAGCCGTGAACAATCTTTTTAGTCACAAACGTGCCGCCGCGCCGGGGCGATTCATGGTTGAATAAAATACCATTACAAATAAACATTCCGTAGGATTCGCGATAATTAACCGCCAGATTATGGGCAAAAACTTTGGCGCAGCCGTATGGACTCCGGGGATAAAATGGAGTGGTTTCGGTTTGGGGGGTTTCCTTAACTTTACCAAACATTTCCGATGACCCGGCCTGATAAAATTTAACCTTCAGACCGCTTTCCCGCACCGCGTCTAAAACCCGCAGAGTGCCCAGGCCGACCGTATCGCAGGTATATTCCGGAAGTTCAAAACTGACGCGCACATGGCTCTGTGCTCCCAAATTATAGATTTCATCCGGCTGAACCTTTTCTAAAATTCTGTTGATATTACTCCCATCGGTCAAATCTCCGTAATATATTTTCAATCTGGCGTCTTTCTCATGTTTCTCCTGAAAAATATGATCAATGCGGCCGGTATTAAAACTGCTTGAACGCCTGATGATGCCGTGGACTTCATAGCCCTTGCCTAATAAAAATTCAGCAAGATAAGAACCGTCTTGCCCGGTCAAACCAGTGATAAAAGCTTTTTTCATATTATATTTTCTTCATTTTTATATCCAATTTTTCTCAATTTAAACAGATTATAGGCCGGATAAGCAAAAATACTTATAACCATATACCAATAAAACCACAATTGGGCGTTTGCATCGCCACCGGTCAGCTTGAAATTGATTAACCAAATTACATGAAAAAATATCGGGGATAAAATAATCCAGATCGCTGCCCTTTTTAGGTATTTGCTGACATTAATGACATTGGCGATAATGGCCAGCGGGAAAAACCAAAGCATGTACCACGGCCAAACCCATTTATGCCAGAAAATCATGTAAACAAGCAAACTGGCTAATAACACAGAGATGAACTCCGTTTCGCTCCAACTGGCTTTTTTAAACAAAATTAAAAACATTTTTTTAATAATCGGATACATCATGAATAAAACTAAGGCGATTAAACTGAACTGCACAACTCTGGTCAGATACCAATGAAAATTCGCGCCGATCAAAAACTGGAACAACGGCTTTAGAGAATAGTAAATAGCGGCGAAGGTGCTGCCGCCCGCCGTCTTTGACATTTTGCCAAGGGTGGTAAAAACTCCCAAACCATTCCAAAAATGACCCCAGGATAAAATAGTGATTAGTACAGAAAGTGCGACTCCAATTATTTGCTGGCCTACCAGCTTGGTCCAATTATCTTTATGAACATCCTGCCACCATTTAACTATGAAGAACGGGATAAAAAAAGCCGGAATAATTTTAATCCAGATGCCCACGGTTAGGGCCGGCAATACCAGCCACCACTTTTTTTTCTGGGCGAACAAAATAGCCAAAATCACAAAAACCAGCCACAAAATATCTTGATGACCGGTCGAGAGTCCTTCAAACAGCATGAGCGGCTGCAAACACCACAGTAACCAAAAACCGTTTCGGCTAAAATCGCAACCCATTGATTTCAAATATTTATAAACTAACCATCCGCCAAACAGAAAAAGAATCATGACTGTTATTTTCCATAAAACTATAAAGGCCAGTACATTATCCTGGCTTAACTGATAAACAGCGCCAAACGTCCTGGCCATTAACGGTCCATAAGGAAACCGCTCATTGAAATATTTCACGGGAGGGTTTACAAAATAATTATCCCGATACCAATCTTGAGTAAATAAATTTAGATCAGTGTGCTGTTCGGCTTTTCCGGCATAAAAATAGTAAACTATGTCACCCGAGGAAAAAGGCACAACCAACAAAGCCAGGAACAAAAAAAGAATAACCGTGACTATGGTCTTTTTTGTTGAAATTTCTTCTTTGGCTTTAAATGACTTCCAGATAAATATTCCTGAACACACCAGACAGATTATACTAAATGCGAAAGATAAAATCAGGATCGCCTTAAGCGGTGAGTTTAAATTCTCCGAACAAAAAAGCCAGCTCTGACCAAAATAACACGATTTCGCCAAAATTTTTGAATACTCCGCGACCGAAAACCCGGCCAGAGTTCCCCACCCCAACAGCCCAAAAATTACCGCTTTTTTGAAATTGGACATACTACTCACGATTAGTTAAAAACTCCGCAAAACTATTTATAATAAAATCCAGCATTTCCTTGCTGAGCCCCGGATAACAGCCGATCCAAAAAGTATTATTCATGACCAGATCAGTATTTTTTAAATCCCCCACTGTCCGATACTTAACTTTATTGTCAATAAAATACGGCTGTTTGGTTAAGTTGCCGGCGAATAAATATCGCGTCGCAATTTGCTGGTCCTGCAAAAACTGGACCAGTTCGGCGCGCTTAAACGGCGCGTCTTCTTTGACTGTCAGTAAAAAGCCAAACCAGCTCGGGTCTGCTTTTTCGTGCCACACCGGCAAAATAAAATATTTCTCAAATTGTTTTAAGCCCTCATACAAATACTGAAAATTGTCTTTGCGTTTTTGGATAAAACCGTCCAGTTTTTCCAATTGAGCCACACCTAAAGCGGCCTGGATGTCAGTGGCTTTTAAATTATAACCGATTTCGGAATAAATATATTTATGATCATAACCAAACGGCAATTCCCCCAGCTGCCAATCAAACCTCATACCGCAGGTGTTATCATTGCCGGTTTTGCACCAGCAGTCCCGTCCCCAATCGCGCATTGATCTGACCGCTCGGTTTAAAACATCGTCATTAGTAAAAACCGCCCCCCCCTCGCCCATGGTGATGTGATGGGCCGGATAAAAACTGCAGGTTGAGATATGGCCGAAAGTGCCGGTATATTTACCGCCAAATTTTGAACCCAGAGCGTCGCAATTATCTTCAATAAACCACAAATTATTTTCCTGACAAAGTTTTACTATGGCATCTAAGTCACATGGGTTCCCCATGGTGTGAGCAATCATTATAGCTCGGGTCTTCGGGCCAATCGCCTTTTTAATTTCTTCAACATTCGCATTATAGCTTCCCAAATCTATATCAACAAAAACCGGCACCAAATTATTTTGAATAATTGGATTAACAGTAACCGGAAATCCGGCCGCGACCGCAATCACCTCGTCCCCATCTTTTAGTCCTTTATCCTCCAGCTTGGCAGATTTCAAAGCCGACAAAGCCAATAAATTGGCTGAAGAGCCGGAGTTGACCACACTGACATGATTAATTCCCAGCCATTTTCCAATTTTTGCCTCAAACAAATCAGTAAAACGGCCTTCTGTCCACCAGCCATCCAAAACCGCTTCAGTCATTGATAAAATTTCTTGAGCATCAAAAACCTTGCCTGATACCGGCACGGGCGACTGCCCGGGAATGAATTTTTTGGCTGAAAACTTGGCTCTATACGCCTCTTCTAGAGCTTTTTGCAAACTTTCTTCCATAATAAAAAAGGCAATGAATGGCTAAATTCTATCATTTCTACCTAAAAAAATCAAATTTTGAAGACAAACCTTTTGTTTAAAAAGAAGGCGACAAAGGCCATCGGCAAAATCAGAATCGCCCCGCCAATATAAGCGCTTATTTGTGCCAAACTGAACAAATACAACCCCAAAACATTTAAAATATAGGTCACTCCGTAAACTCCAAAAAACTTGAAAATAAGCCAATTGTTATGGGAATTGAAAACAATGACGCCGGTAGTTTTAAAATTAAACAAGATTCCCAATATTGTGCCCAGGAACGCCGCCAGCGCGTAGTGCAGGCCGACAAACAATAATAAAGCAAAAACCCCGTAGCCAAACAGAGTATTAATCCCCCCCACGATTAAGAACCGAATGAATTGATTTTTAAACAATTCTTGCCACATAATTAATCAAAATTTATTCGTTCCTTTTCTATTACTAACGGTTTGTGCTTAACTTGCGTATAAATTGCCCCAATATATTCGCCCAGGACCCCGATAAAAAATAACTGGACCGAACCTAAAAAGAAAATCCCAATTGTTAAAGGCGCCAGGCCGGCTTCAAACCGACTCCAGAAAAGCAATTTATAAATAAAATATATCAACCCGACCAGTAAGCTAACCAAGGATAAGCCAAAACCAATAAAACTGGCCAAGCGCAGCGGTATTTTGGAGTGATTGACAAATCCCAACATGGCCATGTCATACAGGGTATAAAAATTATTTTGTGACTTCCCTTTTTTTCTTTCGGCCTGGGTGTATGTCACTTCAGCGCGCGGAAACCCGATTTCGGTAATGAGTCCCCGAAAATATGGATACGGATCGTCAAACTTTCGTAGGGCCTCAATAAATTTTTGGTCATACAGCCCAAAGCCGTTAAAATTTTTAATTTGCTCATTCTCGGCAAATTTGCCGATCAAACCATAATATATTTTGCGAATCGCGAACATTACAGGGTTTTCATCGCTTTTATTTTTTATGCCAATAACGACCTTATAACCCTCTTCCCATTTTTTAATGAAGTCATTTATAACCGCGGGCGGTTCTTGTAAATCAGCGGCCAACATAACAACCGCGTCCCCTTGCGCTTTAAGCAAAGCATAATATGGCGAACGGATATGGCCAAAATTTCTGGCATTGACAATAATTTTTACATTTTTATCTTCCTTGGCGATATTTTTCAAAATATTTACGGTTTCATCTTTGGAATCATTGTCAATAAAAATATGCTCATAATCGTACTGCGGAAAATTGGCAAAAAGCTCTTTTACCTGCTCTCGCGCGGCCGCCACATTATCCTGTTCATTATAAGTAGGTGTAATGATGCTGATTTTTTTGCGAAATTCAGACATATATTTATTTTAAATATTTTTGAATTTTTTCCCACAATTCTTTATGATTTTCAATAATATTTTTTGGCATTTTTTTAAAAAATTTACCCTGTTTGGGGGTCATAAATGTTTTGCAAAGAAAAGTTAGAGAAACAACGTGACCGCGGGAGGCCTGGCTGCAATCTTTGGCAAATAAAAATTTAGCACTTTCCAGGTTAACGCCGAGTTCTTTCCAAGCCACCGCATCTATGCGTTCCTCAAAAGTTTCCCGGAAACGCATCAAGCCACCGGGAAAATGCCAACCTCTCCACCATTTATCACTGCGCCAGGTAAGCAGGAGTTCGCCTTTTTTATTCACCACCGCCAGTTCACAAGCCACAAACGGAACAATACCTAACAAGGCATCAAAAACCGGCTGGGGCAGGCCCTCATGCGGATTGTCTATTTTTTTGAGCAGTGAAGATAATTGTTTTAGCTCTTTGGCAGTAAGCATATCTTTATTCTTTATACATCCCCGCTAACCATTTTTCCAGCATGGGTTGACTGGGATCAAGCATCAGCTCGCAGACAATCGGACCATTATGATTCATAACTTTTTTTAACTTGTCCAACTCATTATCGTTGTTTATCCGTTCATAAGCCAAACCCCAGGCCGGAATAAGCTTGCTGAAATCCGGCAGAGTCACACCTGAAGACGGATCGGCGGCAAAAATCTTCTTGAAAAAATTTAAATGGGTGTTCCTAATTGAGTAATAACCATTATTATTAAAGATAAATATTTTTAACGGCAAATTATGGTGGACAACTGTTTGCAATTCTTGAATATTGAACATGATTGAACCGTCGCCTTCACAGCATATAACCGGTTTTTTATTTTCAGCCACGCAGGCGCCAATGGCCAAAGGCAAACCAGAACCCATATGTCCTAACCCGGCATTGGTGATAAATCGATGACCATGCGATATCTTAAGCGCCTGATGAGAAGTCAAACTGGCCATGCCATTGGCTGTGGCCACATCCATTTTTTCCGGCCAATTATTTAATTCATTGAAAAATCTATAAACATTAAGATATTTTTTATCGCCGACATAATTATCCGGATTGATTGGCTCAACCGGCACATCCCACCTGTTTAAATTAATATCCTGTTTATATAATTCTTCCAAAAATAATTTGGCATCACAATGAACCGGAACATCTATTTTAATGGTTTTTTTATGCATTTCATTTTCATCTATATCAACCATTATTTTTTTTGCCTGGACCGCAAATTTTTCATGTTCCCAGGAAACTTGCGTGAGCTGTATGCGTTCACCCGCAATTAATAATAAATCACAATTATCAATCGCATAATTGGCTGCTTGATTTCCCGGCATCCCCTGCCTGCCTAAATAATACGGATAATCATAGGTAACCAAATCATCAGCAGTAAAAATCGGCGTAACCGTATTGATTTTAAATTTATCCAGAACTTTCCATAAAATTTCCTCGCCGCCGGCCAAACGAATGCCATTACCGGCCAAGAGCAGCGGTTTTTTTGCCTCCCGCAATAGTTGGGCTATTTTTTCCATTAAAGCCGGATCCAAAACCGGTTCTTTTTCATCAAACTCGGCCGGGTCAAAAGATTTTAAATTTTCCGGTTCTATTTCCGCGGCCTGCATATCCAACGGAATTTCCACAAACACCGGACCGGGTCGATTATGGGTTGATAAATATAGCGCTTTTTCCAAATGATAACGAATTTCTTTTTCATCTAACACAGTCACGGTATATTTGGAAACCGGTCTGACCACATCCACTACATTTAATTCTTGCATACCAATTTGTCTGACAACCGGAACTCCGTTTTGGCACGGAGCAATATCAGCTCTTTTTACTTGCCCGGCAATAACCAGCACCGGAATACTATCAAGCCAGGCGCCGGCCATGCCTGTCAAAGCATTTGTCCCGCCCGGACCAGTGGTAACCAAAGCCACACCTGGAGAATTTTTTATCCGGCCATACCCCTCGGCGGCAATGGCCACGGCCTGTTCATGATGACAACAATAATTTTTCAGACCGGATTTTCCCAGAGAATCAACCAGATGCATAATTCCGCCGCCTGATACCAAAAAAACTGAATCAGCCACTTTTTCCTTTATAAATTGAAAGACATAATCGCTAAGTTTCATACATTACACATCTTTAAGCAAATATTCTACAGCGCTATGCACTCTGCCTATCGGAGAAAGTTCTAATCTGTGTAAAAGATAAGGAGGTTTTTCCAAATCATTCTTCGTTGTTAAAAATTCCTCCGAATTTGTAAAGCTATAGGGGAAACTCAACAATCCTATATCATTTCCACCGGGCATATCCCCAAAAGTGGCCACCTGAAAATTATCCAATCCTGTCAATTTTAAAATCGTTTTAATTGCCGTCGCCTTGCCGTCCTCTCCGAATTTTTTGGTAATCTCCATAAAATTTTTTCCTGATATGGCAACAAACTCTTTTCCAAGTTCAATTCTAACTCTCGCTGTTATATCTTTGCCCAAACTTTTATCCTTCGGTAAAACAAAAGTAACTTTTGCATTCTCTGTAAATATTTCTCCGTTATAAGGCCGGCAGACTGCCAAAATTTCAACCGGAATATAACCTTCCCAATCTTCCTGCAAAAAATTACTAAATGTCTCTAAACCTTCCTCTGATAAGTCGCCCCTGCTAATACCTAATTCTTGATACACTTTTCTTCCGGCGGCAACCGCGTGAATAATTTGTGGTAATTCAAAACCATGATTATAGATTTCAACCATTTCATCCTGTTTCACTTCGTAGAGAATCGCACCGTTGCCTCCGGAAATAAATACGGGAGTAACAATATTCTTTCTCTTTAACAATTGCTGCAATGGCGGCCCCAGGGTCTTTAAGGCCGTAGCGGCCCGGCCGGTGATAAAAGCAATTGATTTATTCTTATCCAAAATTTTTTCCACCAATCTAATTGCTTCATCAACCTTATAATCAATGCCATTATAAACAGTGCCGTCATAATCCAAACCAAACAATTTTATTTTTGCTACGGCCTCTGCTAGTTTGGTCCTGGTTACGGCAAAATGTTTTTCCATGTTAGACAATCCAATATGTTAACGTGGTCTTGCGATTTTTATTGCCCAGTATGCTCTCGTCGTCATAATAGGAATCCCCGGGAATGTGGGTGGTTGAAATCTCTTCAAAAACACAGCCATTTTTACTGCCGAATGAATGCTTGGTTCCGCGTTCCAAGGTAACAATATCCCCGGCTTTGCTTTCAATCGGTTTGCCGTCAACAACGAAGGTGGCATCCCCATACAAAACATGAAATGTTTCTTCTTTTATTTTATGGTAATGACACGGATGCTGTTGGCCGGGCAAAAGAACAATTAATTTTTTGCAATATTCCCGGTTAAGACAAGTGATTAAACTGGCTCCGTATTCATAAAATTTATCTAAACCATAATGATGGGAAAGATCAAAATCCCATTTGTTGGAGATGGCGATATTGGCTTGCCTTAAAAGTTTATTAATTTTTTCCACAGCCTCATAAACTTTCTCGCGGGATTCCATTTTGGCAACATCCGCAGCCATAATCGGTTCTTTGGCCTTAAAATCCTTTGTGGCCGTAAAAATCGTATATTTTGACAGTTCGTTAGCCAAAATTTGCCCATCCTGATTGGGGAAGGCAAAAAAGGTATTTTTCATATCAACTTTCTCGCCGGCTTTAATATCAACAGCGGCATATGCTCCTCTTTGAAATTGGCGTATATCGGCCAGCTCTTGTGGGGCAAAGTCATGTCTTTTTCCGCTAACCCCGCGCATTCGGTAGGCCTGCCGGGCAGATTCCAGCCATTTTTTAACTTGCTCGGGCAGAGCTGAATAGGCATTAAGCGCATATTTATCGGTTTTGACTCCCACATGCTTTTCAAAAATTCGCGCGCCTTTAGCCACGGCCATTTTTATGGCCTCAAAATTATCAGGCGCTTCATGGGTGGAATAACCGATGGTAACTTCAGGATATCTCTCCCGCAGTAAAGTTATCTGATTAAATTGCAGTTGATCTTCCGGAGTCGGGTATTGGCCAACGCAATGCATGATGGCAAATTTTTTATTGCGATGCTCCAGGAAACTGACTACCTTATCAATGTCCTCCAACTTCACTCCGCCAGTGGAAGCGATAATCGGTTTGTCATATTGAGCAATCTTTTCCCAAAGCGGCCAGTCGGTAAAAGAGGCGCTGGCAACTTTTATAATATCGTAATCATGACTGACCACATTTTCCACTGACTTTTCATCAAAGGGAGTACAAATGGTTAGAAAACCAAAATTTTTGGCTTCATTTTTCAACATTAAAAATTGTTCCGCAGACAGCCGCGTCTCGGAAAAACGTTTAATATATTTCAAATCCATTCTGTCTTTATAATCAGGATGAATAAAGGTATCCAAATCCCGGTACTGAAATTTAAAGGCAAACTGAAACTCGGGAAAATCCTTGCTGACTTCATGCATTTCCCTGATAATTTTTAGCCCATGTTCAACATCACCCATGTGATTATTGGCCATCTCAAAAATGAATAACGGCTTGGTCTCCTTCTCTCCTTGCGGGCTGAATATTTGTTCAATATTTTCCATAATATTAGTAAAATCTCCTTGTAAAAAATTAATTGTTCGTTTAATTGCTTCTTCCAGGCCAACCGTTTCCTTAAGACCTAATTCTGTCTGCGCTCTTTCGGTGGAGGGCACATATTGTTCCGGCGGCCCATCTTTGGCTGTTTGAGCTATTTTAACTTCAACCGGACGCTTTAGACATTGTGCCACCTTTTGGGCCAATTCCGCAATAGTGACACACATTTGCGAACCGACATTATAGGGCCGGCATGATTGTCCTTTAAAAAGAATTGTCCATAACCAAACCATCAGGTCAGCCGCGTAGAGATATGAACGAACGGTTGTGCCATCACCCTTAACCTGAATTGGACCGCCGTTTGAACCATCCCGGATAAAATTGCCGACCGCATAATGAACATCCAAGGGCAGATGAGGACCAACGAAACTGAAACAACGCGCAATTTTTATTTCTATGCCATATTTATTGGCATAATATCCGCAGAGAAACTCGGCTGCTCTTTTACTCTCTCCCCAAACCGAGTTAATATCTGTCGGATCAGGCGCGCCATTATATTCTTCCGGGATATTACTGATATCAGCTGGCTGTTTCCCATAAACAACCCCGGAACTGGTATAAAGAAATTTTTTAGCTCCGGAGTGGACGGCAAAATCCAGAGTGTGTCTTGTTCCTTCTACTACCGTCTCAAATTTCACCAATGGATCTTCATTATTAAAGGTGGCTACAGCCGAGGTGGCGGCGGCGTGGATAATATGTGAAAATTCTCCAACCGGAAACTCAAAATTTCTGACATCGCCAATCTGAAATTTTATTGCCGAATTATCGGCCAGATGCGGCGCTTTCTTTTTAAATTCTTCCAAACTTCTGGTCAAAACAACGGCCTCGGCCTGCAGATCAAATTTTTCATTGGCTCGGATAAAACTTTCCAAAAACCAACAGCCAAAAAATCCGGTACCGCCGGTGATAAACAAGCGCTTGCCTCTAAGTTCTTCCCAAAGGCCCGGAGTCAAATTTAAAATTTGATCCAAATCGTTTGTAAGCGGGTTTATATCACTCATAGTTTAGTCGCGATACAGTTTGCGCTCTTCCGGCTTAATATAATCTTCCTCATTAAACACTTCATTATATGACACCGGTAATGGCTTGCCATATACCTTTGGGACAATATATTTATTAATAAAATCTTTATCCTCGGCCATATAACAGGACTCATAATACTGGCCAAAATATTTTATATTTAGTCCTCTCTCAATAATGTCTTTAAGCGGTTCCTTGAAAAAATTCCCCAAGGAAACATGCATATACGGACAGGGCATCACGTCGCCATATTTGGTGATGGATATCATTCTCTTGACGGCAATACAGCCCAAATCCATGCCATATGACGGGGTTAAATGGGTGAAAGCATCGCACTCTTTTTCCAACCCGCGCATATAATTCATATCGTCTTTGTCCACCATGGCCTCAAAGTTCCCTTCCCAATCCCCGACCGGTTTGGCATAGGTGACAAAAACCGGCACGCCTTTTTGATTTAAAAATTTTAAAAAATCTTTAAATTCTTCCGACTTCAAGCGCTGTTTGGTAACAACGGTTTGCACAATAATATATAACCCGACTTTCTGGCAGGCCTCAATTGCCCGCAAGGCGTTTTGGTACGCACCCGGTCTCTTTCTAAAATCATCATGGGCTTGGCTGTCCAAACTGTCCAAACTTAACTGGACTTTATCAACGCCAATATCTTTTAAATGTTTGGCTTTAGCTTCATCCAAAAACCAGCCGTTGGAATCGGAAACAATATAAAATTTCTGCGGATCAATGGCTTTAATTATTTCATCAAAATCCGGAAACACCAGGGGTTCGCCGCCGGTAAGCACAATCTGCGCCAAACCCATCTCATCGGCTTGCCTGGCCAATTCTTTTACATCAGCCGGGGTAAAAGCCCGGTCTCCGGCCGGACGCCGCAGTTTGGTAATGCAACAGTGCTCACAACGAAAATTACAGGTGTAATCATACTGAAACTGAAGCATGGCAATACTTTCGCCTTTCTTGATCTTTTCTTCAAACTTCATTATTTTTTCATAAACATACGGTTTCGTTTCTTTTAATGTGTTCCTCCGGCTGGTTTCCGCTGCCTTTAATTCTGGTTGAGTCATAATTTCAATTTAAGATTAAAACGGCCATCCCATTGTACTTTTCATGTATGATTTTAGCAACCTCATCAGCATAACTGCCGGCCATAATAATAATCGCCTCAACCGGATCAGAATTTAATTTTTCCGGAGCCACAATTGGTATATGCGTGGCCGGGGTGAATTTGCCCTGTTTAAAAGACGCGGAGTCAACAACATATTTAATTTTTCCTTCCAGATTCAATAAAGCCAGAGTCGCAAACGCCTGATGCCCGGCTCCCCAAACCGCTACCTTGCCGGGCGCAAACCGATTAATATAGTCCTCAATCTCTTTTTTAAGTTTTGCCTGTTTGTCGGAAAATAAAGCCAGGTCGGTTTTTCTTCTTTTTTTAACGACAGCGGAAATTATATAATCATGCCAAACCTCTTTGCACTCCAAAACCTCAAAACCATTTATTTGCAAGGTTGTTTTCAGGGTTTCTTTGGTAAAATAAAACAGATGGTCGCGCATGAATTCTGAAAAAAGATTGTCCCGCAAAATCATGTCAAAGTTCGGCACCTCCACTATGCCAACCGCGCCGTCAGCCAAATTATTACTTATTCCGGCAAGCATTAGATTAAGATTTGGCAGATGTTCCAGCCAGCTTAAAACAAAAAAAGCGTCAAAGGGCGAATTGTCTATTTTGTAATCTTCTGTTTCTACAAATCCTTTACTAACTTTTAAACCATTTTTTAAGCACTGCGCCGCCGAGTCATCACCGTATTCCAAACCATAGGCATCGGCACCGGTTTGAGACATTATGGTCAAATACTCTCCCCTGCCACAGCCAATTTCAATGATTTTTTTACCGGCGAGAGAATATTTTTTGACAAAATCTTTAAACTGGCCGGATCGAAACTCTTTCATCTCCGGTGAAATCCCGGCCGCGCGTATGACTTCTCTATAATAAGAAACTGGTTCGCCAACCAGTTGCACTAGACCGCAACCCGCGCACTGATAAATTTCCAAATCCATCCCTTTATCCCGCGCGATTGTTGCCTCATCCGGTAAATGCTGGGCAACCATTGGCATGTTCTCATATTTTAACAGGGGTTCCGCCAACAATGCCTTACCGCAAACCCGGCAATTATTTTTTGATAAAATGCTGGTACCATGCATAGGTTTCTTTTACTGCCGACTCAAAATCAGAATGTGGCGACCATCCCAAAATTCTGTCCGCTTTGGCAAAATTCAAACTTTGGCCCGGTATCTCATTTTTCTGATTATTTAAAATCTTATAATTTATTTTTACATCAATAACTTTAGAAATCTTTTCAATGAGATCCAGCACGGAAACATTTAAACCGGAACTGAAGTTAAAGGCCTCGCCTTGTGTTTTATCAATATTTTCCGCCAAAGACAGATATCCATCCACAACATCTTTCACATAAATATAATCCCGTTTAAACGTGCCGTCACTGCGCAAATCCAAAACATTGCCGGTTATTGCGGCCATCATGATTCCCGGAACAATCCTGTCCATATTTAAATCCCCGGGGCCGAAAATATTACCGCAACGGCTGATAGCCACCGGCAATTTATAGGTTCTGTAGTAAGTGCGCGCGACTAAATCAGTGCAGGACTTGGAAACATCATAGGGATGATCGCCGGACAAAGCAAAATTCTCATCGGCATTCTGGCAATTTTTTCCGTAGGCCTTATCGCTGGAGGCCACTACCACGGCCTTGATATACGGTGAGTGTCGGGCCGCTTCCAAAACATTAACCGTTCCCATTATATTTGAAGCAAAGGTCTCGTATGGATTTATAAAAGCGGCAGTGACAATCGGCTGGGCCCCGATATGAAAAACATGGCTGATTTCATACTTTGTCAAAATTTCAAACATCCGGTCTTTATTTTTAAGATCGCCGTTTACACGAACTACTTTAGAACCAAAATTATTTGTTTCAAAATATGAATTCGGATCACAGCTGCGACTCAAACAAACTATTTGACGCGGTTGTAGCTTTAAAAGTTCCTCAACCAGATGAGAACCGACCAACCCGGTGGCGCCGGTTACAAAAATATTTTTTCCGGTGAGCGTGCTCATAGTCCGTTAAATATAAAAAATTTAGTTCTGCCAGACCTTCCAAAATGGATCTTTAGCCCAATGATTATTCATTTCTTCAACCTCTTTGTGCGTATCCATGCATTTCCATTTGCCGGAATGCAAATAAACTGAAAGCTCGCCTTTTTCGGCCAAAGGAGGAAACAGGGACTCTATCATGCTGTTTTCAGATATCATGTCCAAAACGTCGCGCTTAAAAACCATAAAACCGCCATTGATGAAGTCCTTTGACTTTTCGGTTGGGTTGCTGGTTACTTTGTGCTGAAAAAAATCCTCCGCTTTTTTGGTGTCATGATTAATATTTAAAAAACCAAAGCGGGTGCCGGGATGCACGCCCGTAACCGTTCCCAGCGTGTTCTGGGCTTTATGAAAATCAACCAACTCTTTAATATTTACATCCCCCACCCCGTCTCCATAGGTCACCATAAAATCGTCTCCATCAATATATTGTTTCAACCGTCTCACTCTTTCTCCGGTCAAACTCTCCAAACCGGTTTCGACAAAGGTAATCTTAAAATCATCACAACCGTTATTGTGAAAATTTATTTCATGGGTCTTTGTATCCAAGGTAAAATCGCTTAGAGCGCTTTTCCAATTCAAAAAAAACTGTTTAATCATTTCTCCTTTATAACCCAAAGCCAGAATAAACTCATTATATCCATAATGAGAATAGATTTTCATTATGTGCCACAAGATTGGCTTTCCGCCAACCAAAACCAAGGGCTTGGGTTTAAACTCTGTTTCCTCTTTCATTCTTGTTCCTGTCCCTCCGCAAAGTATAACCGTTTTCATAAAAAACTTTTATTTAACTTTTTCAGCTTTCACGGTAGAAGTTGGTAGTGGTTCCAAAATCTGTTGAATTATACTTAGGTCTTGATCTTTAAGCTGCGCTCCATTTTTATAGGCCCGGTCAATAGCTTCTTTAGCTTTATCCATCTGCATATTTACCCTATAAACATACGCCATTCGCCAATAACTCTCCCCGACCTTTGGATCGGAATTGATGGCGCCCTCAAGCAAAGCTATGGCCTCCGGCGTTTTACCGATCTGCATATCAAAATTGGCCAAATTATAAATAATCTGCTGTCTTTTCGGAGAATACTGAAGGGCCTGCTCCAGATAAGCTCCAGATTGCATAAAATAGCTCGGATCTTTGGTAATGTCATAACCAATCTGGGCTAATTGAAAAAGGGTCAGATGATTACGGATATCAAGAGGATGCAAAATTAAATTCTCTTGTAAAGCCGGGTAAATAACATCAAACAGGTCTTTAGCTTGTTGTGTTGACAGGCGGCTGTCGGAAGTATTTCCCAATGTCTGCGCGGCGGTCCTGCCAATATCACTTCTGATGTCGTCAATATGCGGGGAATTAAAAGCCAAGGCGGTTTTGACAAGCTCCAAAGCGTCGGCTGGTCTGGATGTCAGATACTTCAAAGCATCCAGGGTTTTCATATTGGCCCTGGCCGGCTGGATATTGAAAATAAAAATCAATAAAAGCGCCACAACGCCCACGGTAGCCACTGTGCCGGTGCTGACTGCTTTTTTATCGGGGGCGGGACTGGGATCATCTTTTTGACTCATTCTGCTAATCATGGCCAGCCAAAACATAAAATACAAATATGAGGTTGGATCTTCAAACACGGTTACATTCTGAACAAAGTGAGCCACCAAAAAAGCCATGCCCACAATTAGAATATGCGAATTCAGGTAACCTTTTCTATAAGCCATAATCAAACTCCAAATGGCCAAAACAAACATGGAAAGATAAGTGAGTATCCCAAAAGTCCCTTGCACTGCCAGAGTATTCATTATTATATTATGCGCATTATCAAACCAGGTTTCGCCATAACCAAATTCCAATGATTTGGGATGATAATGCTGATTGAAGGTATAAAAATAATTATTCGGACCCCAACCGAAAATCGGTTTCTCTACCCAACTTTCAACGGCGATTTGCCAGGCAATCCAGCGCGGACTGTTTTGCACATCAGATAAAGATGTATTAATAGTTCGGCCAACAGCCGGAATATTTGAGACAAAATTTGTTTTTCTAAACGCATAAAGGATCCCAAGCAGAACCAGACCAACAACGGCAATGATCCAAAGCGATTTGCGAATTTTTGGACGATCTTTTAAAACAACCGCATAGCCAACTATAATAACCGCGATTCCAACCAATAATCCCAACATTGATCCGCGCGTGCCGGAAAAAAACATACACAAAATCGCCAAAACCCCCAACACCCCATAGACCCAGCGCCAAGCGGCTATTTTTTCTTTTATAATCAAAAGAAAGGCGACAAAAGTCAGAAATAACCCGTAACCGCCGACATAAATTGAATTTCCCAGCGTGCTGGCAACTCTGGCACTGCCGCCGTTTAAGAGTAAATTTGGATTAAAAACCTGCAAAATTCCAACAAACATCGCAGCTGATCCGGCAAATAAAAATACGCGTAAGGCGTTCTTCCAATTATCCCAGGTCTTTAAAACAGAACTGCAAATGAAGTAATAAGTTATATAATGAAAAACTGTAAACAGCCCCAACATTCTTTCGTGGTTATCCCAAAAACTATGATACGGATCAACACCGGCGAAAGTGGAAATAGTAAAACTGGCAAAAAAAGCGGCCAAGGCCAAATTTAAAGCCGAAAATCTGGGTTTGTATTCTTTCCAATTAATGAGCAGTAGCAGAACATAACAGCCCAGCATCACCATCACTATGGAACGAAAGGTCAAAATTTTCGGGACTATAAAAGGAAATATAAACGAAGTAGGGAGAACAATCAGCGGTACGAAAAAGGTAAGATAAATTAAATACTTAACAACTTTTTCAATTGTTTTTTTCATAGCTAGATACGCTAATAAATAAGCTAACCGTGGGGTTTATTTTAGAAGAAAAACCCAAAAATGTCAAACTCTGGCCTCAAACACCTAAAAACTGCACAAATTTGAGGGTTGCCACCGGTAATCCACGTTTTCAAAGCTCGTGGTTGACATATTCTGCAGGTGCACTGTCGGCAAACCATTATCCCAACTGCCACCATCTATGCCCTCAAGCAAATTCTTGAATTTCACGTTATCAAGCCAAAGTGCGCCGTGATTTGCTTTAATGCCGGCCGTAGTTATCCCCGGGACGCCATTATCAGGATACTTATCGGTATTGCCGATTTGAGAATTGGCGATGTTTAAAATTGAATCGGTTGCTAAAATTGTATTTCCGGGCGGACGACTGTCCCAAATGGTGGCATGATTAAATTTCAGGTCTGAATTATTGGCAATTATCATTCCATCCGTGTCTTTGGTTTTGAAGGGCAATAAATTTCCATATTTTATTTCAACATGATCAAAAGAAGAAGAGGAATTGTAAAACCGGAGATTCCCCCACTTCAAACTTGAGGACGTGGCCAAAATTTTAATCGGACTCGCGGCTGTGCCTTCGGCAATTATTGATCCATCTATTGTTACGACCGTGTAATGAGACAAATAAATATTCGTACCGGGCCAAATTTTTAATGTGGATGAAGCCGAAACATCCAGAATATTAATAATTACGTCCTGATTTAATTCAGCGAATGATTCATTGATACTGACACTCTCCAAATACGGTAAATTTACAACATTGCCGGAAAAACTTAAGTTACTTAAGTTTGGCCAACTGTGTTTTATTGTAATTGGGCTGATCGCATTACTGAAATTGGTAAAACTGGAATTTAAGATTTCAATCTGGCCGCCGTCTGAAAAAACTGCGTAATCGCCGTGAGAAAAACTGGCGCCGTCTGCTTTCAGTTTGCCGGACACATCCATTTTTGCATCATCAACATACCCTTGGATGGTTGTGCCAGACGCGATTTGTAGCGTCATACCGACCGGCACAACATAGTGTCCCAACAAATATGGATTATTTTGCGCGGTCAGTGTACGAATTGTGTCTTCTTGGACATTATCTAACACAATGTAGCCAAAATTTGATTGCCGGGGTGAACCGTAAACCTGTTGGTCAGTACGATTTTTTCCTAACAATCTTGAACCGATGCTAGATTGCCAATTATCCGGATCACTGCCATCCGTTGAAGCGGCGACGCGTTCCATTGTTCTGTATTTGACAGTGTCGCCCGCAAACCAACTACTGGTCGCGTCTACCTCGTCTATTATGACACCGGCTGGATTTATAAGTTCAAGTTTCGCGCCGCCATTGGCAAGTCCGCCGGTATAAATTTCATCCGCCGCAATATCGCTAATCACACTGTCGGAAGTCCGTTCCAAAAGATAATACCCGCCCGCTGTTATTATTTTATTATTTATTTTGGATATTGTAATCGGATTATCATTAATTAAAATTTTCCAATCAGTTAAATCAATATCCGCATCAGTGTTGTTGTATAATTCAAGCCACTCATCACTGGAATAAGACGACGCAGTGCCGGCCCAGGCAACTTCGTTTATTACCACTTCCCTGCTTACAGGCGGAGTTGAAGATGGGGTAGGATCCGAGGTTGAAGTGGGAGTTGGGTCTGGAGTTGTTGTGGGTGTTGGAGTTGGAGTTGGAGTTGGAGTTGAAGTCGGCTCCGGTATGATTATCGGCGCCGGCGGTGGTTCTACTGAAACTGGAGTTGAAGGTAGCCCGATTGCATAGACAAAAGAAGTTGACACAGGCGAAACGGGTATGACGCTATCTTTGGCTGAATAATAAACATTTTCCGCGCCTTGGACTACAGATCCGATAACTTGATCAACTTTCCCTAAATTACTAACCCGTTCAGTCGGCAAATCAACAACCTTCTCTTTCTTCACTTCTTCAAAAAATAATTTGATCACGCCGGCGCTATAGCCGATCGCTTTTGGCAAAAGCCGCCGGGTATAATCAATTAAAATCTGCGAACTATTAACAAATTTATAATCCAAATTAAGTTTCCAATCCGTGGTGGCCAACGCATAAAGATTGTATTTATCCCCGTTGGGAAGAGTGGCCTTGGCCAACCGGGTTATTATCGGCAAAAAACTGCTAAAGGTTGTTGTTTCATATCCGGAAACAGAAATTTTTTGATAGGCCGGATCTTCAACAGTGTGATCGCTGTAAAAATTATTATTGGAATAACCGGCCAAAGCGTCAAAAGCTGAAGACAGCCCGGCTGCTTTAACAAAAAAATACTGTAAACTGCCGTAAATACTGTGCCAATTATTCTTTACAAACTGCTCATATGAATCACCAAGCACATGAATATCGTCGCGGGTATGGGCCGGCACAGTCGCGTCGGCCAGCAAATGCAAAACATGGCCCAGTTCTTTATAAGCCGACTCCATACGCCCTTTTTTAAAATCACTAATGGCCCTTTGCCAGCTCCGGTCGCCTAAAGAATAATTTGTTTGCGCGTAAGGACTTACGGCCCACTCTTTTGAAGATAGATACAGCCCCTTCAAACCAATCGCGCGCACCGGATCATAAAAATGGTTCATCCAGCGGGTGGGTGTGTCTTCGTCTATCGCGCCCTGCTTAATCCAGCCGATTTCTTCTTTAGTCAGTTGGTTGTTAAATTTTTCATTGTATACATTCGCGGCCAATTCAACAATGTTTGGATGCGCGACATTGGTGTCATAGCTTAAAACATCTGTTTTACCGATTGGCACCAAAACCAAACAAAAAAATGTGAATAATAAAAATAGTCCCCTCCTTAACATATGTTTTTTAATTTAATTTAGTAAGATTCAATTAACCATACGCCTTGGCTATTTTTAATGAAGGTTATAAAATTAGTAATTTTTTGACCGTTAGACGTGCCCGCGTAAACATAAGTGGCTTTGGAATCACCGACCACATCCGGTGTTATTTTGTCCAAATCGCTGACCATCAACCCCAGTTGGCCCCGGCTGACCACGCCTTGGATGAATTGTTTTTGACTTTCCCAATCACCTTCACGAAAACAACATTCCACGGCGGCATTGATGTTGCCATCTTTAAGCGCGGAAATAAATTTTGCGTGCGTTTGCTCCGGAGTTTGCGCGGTTAACACATCCTGATTAATTATTTGCTGACCGGTTGTGTCAGTCGCGACCTTGGACTGTTTATTAATAAACCAGCCATAACCAAAAAATACCCCCGCGGTTCCGATGACCAGCAAAAGAACCGCGGCCAAAAAAAACTTTATTCGCATAGAATAAAATAAATTAATTATAAGGGCATGGGAGCCCTCCTTTTTGAGAGAAGACCTTTAAAAAACAACCCCGACACAAAAATCGGGGTTACTTTCCCCTCCTTAATTATCAGTATAGCACAGAAAGCAAGAGCTGGCTTGTGTTTTGCTGTGGATAACTCTTGTCTTACTTGAAAAAAAATGTTATGGTTTATTTATGACTGAAGATTTAGTGAAAAAAACAGCAGATTATGTGCGGCAAAAACTCCACCATGAACCGTCCGGCCATGACTGGTTTCATGTGCAGAGAGTTTGGAAAACTGCTAAATTTATCCAGAAAAAAGAAGGAGGCGATCTTTTGATTATTGAACTGGCCGCCCTGCTTCATAATTTAAAAGAGCACCATTGTTCCCTTTGTCATGACCGAAAGGCCACGCTTGCCGTTAAGGGCATGATGGATGTAATCGGTATAGATGAAGAACTGCAGGACAAAATCATTGAAGTTATTGATGACAGTAAATATAAGGCCGGACAAACCCGTTTGCCAAAAAGCATTGAGGGAAAAATTATGCAGGATGCCAACTGGCTTGATTCTCTGGGAGCTGTGGGTATTGCCCGCGTCTTTGCCTCCGGTGGATATCATAGCAGACCAATTTATGATCCGGCTATAAAAATTCGCAAATATCTAAACTATAGGGAATATTTAGAAAAAAAACAAACCACCAGTTTTAATTATTTACACGAAAAGGTGTTAAAGGTGGCCAAACTGATGAACACCAAAACAGCCAAACGCCTTGCCCGCGAACGACTGGCCATTGTGCTTAGATTTATAGACGAAATGAAAAAAGAATTATAAAAAAACAGGGACCGCGTCTTGGACGAGGCCCCTACTACTCAAGCGAAGCCAGAGTCACTTCTGTTTCTATGTCGTAGAATTTGAAGATTTGTTCGGTCCGTAGTTCCTCCAGGTGGTACAATCTGTCCAAAATGTGACGCTCACTAGGTGGGCTTTTCTTGATCAACCTGCGAAGTGATGACAGGTGGACGTAGACAACCCTGCGGGCCAACATGTCTATACTCTCACAGTCGTGAAAATTCCGACTGTGTTTGTGTTTTCTGTACCAATCTTGTACACCGGGATCTCCCCTGTCCTTAAGCTGAAAACCAAAGCACTGTACCCACGGAGGCATGCTCTGCAGAACAGCCAAACTGTTATCAAAAACCGCGGCTCCGATGTTCAGGCCAGGATAATTAAGCCCATTAATATGCACTCCGATCGCCTCGCCCTTCTTTTCCGGTCCGGCACACCTAAAAAAATAACTCTCATCAGGCAGGCCGAGCTGATTAAAGATGTCATTGGAGATAAGCAAGTGCAAATTTTTCTCAAAGATGTCTCGCCTATGCTCCTTGATATTAGCAACGATGAAGTGGTAGTTATACTTGGGATTGTGCCACAGGATTAACACCTGGCGGATCAGCTGCACCATTTCGTAGTTCGGCTCGGTGTCTCTGTTGGGAAAATCAGGAAAAAGTACACCACCGACATCAATGTAGATAACATAGACGACTTCTTTGAACTTCATTAGTTTTGAAGGAACCAAGCTTCGCATGTGCCCCCTCCCGGCATGTTTAAGGTAACTTTATTTTACAAAGAGAATACTGTCAAGAAAATCATCTACCGCTTTAATGAATATTTTTGGTTTTGCCAGATGAACATCATGGATGGAGTTTACTTTTACCACTTTAATATTTTTTACAATTGAACGGATTTTCTCTTCGTCACGATCATCCAAGGCGCCGAGCAGTCCCCAAGTTTTATGCCTGGACCAATAGGCATGTATCAATAAAACCGGACATTTAATTTTTTTCAATGTTTCTTCCGGATCAAAGCCCTCGGTCAATCTGCCGTCAATTGTTGCTTTTGAAAAATCAACATCATACTCACTGATAAATTTTAAACCGGCCCTTTGATCAAACCGAGCATTAAGCAAATCATATGGCCGGGACGGACGAATTTTTTTATTGAGTTCCAAGCTTATCGCCCTATAACTTGCTATAAAAGAAGGCATCATTAAAAGTTTTTCCTTGCCTTCTATCGGAATTCCCTGTTTAGCAAAAAAACCTTTTATGTCTCTAGTTGGCTTTCCCAGCGTTTCTACGGCGGTGTCAAAAAGGCGATACATGAATTTTTCTTCTTTAATTCTTGGATACATTGAAGAAAAAAGAGGCGGGTCTTCGCTGATTGCCATGGAAACATTTTCAGGAGCATTGGCTGCCAGCCATAGAGAAAGCACGGCCCCCGAAGAAAGCCCCGATACAATCGCGGATTTTTTAACAACGTTTTTCAAAAATTCTTTGAGATCCTCTCCGATTATATTATACGAATATTCTCCCGGGGTGCGCGTTGATTTTCCATGCCCCCGAACATCAACAATAAAAACGTGATAATTTTTTGAAAAATGAGGCAGCACCAGTTCATACCCCTGCCAGAATTCCATCTGACCCGGAATAAATAACAAGGAAGGACCGTTATCCGGGCCCTCAACATAATTTAAAGTCACTTTTCCGGTATTGAATTTTTTTTCAGTAAATCCTTTGGGAATGGTCTCAACGGAAAGTCGAAACGGATTAAAAGTTTTTACAAGTAAAAAAACCACTACTCCCAAAAATATCCAAAATCCGGGCACATGATAAATTATCACGGCTAAAATCGCCAAGATCCCTAAAGCGCTATAAATAATTGCTTTGCTCATTTTGTGTGTAATAAGTGCGGAGAGGGTGGGATTTGAACCCACGGTACGGGTTTAAAACCGTACAACACATTAGCAGTGTGCCGCTTTCGACCACTCAGCCACCTCTCCATGAGATAGGAACATTATACTTCTAAAATATGCCGAAGTCAACCGCTTTTGGCTAACACAAAACCCCGGACCTTATTGGCTCCGTTTTGTTTTAAAACCTTCGCGCACTGCGCCATGGTGGCGCCGGTGGTATAAACATCATCAACCAATAAAACATTTTGCGGAGGCGCATCTGCTGATTTCCAGGCAAAAGCGTCTTTTACATTATTTTTTCTCTGTTCGCCGGAAAGTTTGGCCTGCTGGACGGTGTTGCGAACCCGAACCAAACCCTTATTTTCAATCGGCAAATCAAAAACTTCAGCCAGGAGTTCAGCCAAAATCTGCGACTGGTTAAAACCTCTTTCACGCTGGCGGCGCGGGTGAAGAGGCACCGGCACAATTGTAAAACCTGAAACCAAGTCGCATTTCAAAATAAAACTTTTCCAAATTTCAGCCATCTCACGCGCGTATCCGTATTTAAAACCGCGGATTAATTTGGCAATAAAATCCTGATCATTATAATAAAACAAATAAAACAGCCCGTCTAAATCCGTGCCCGCTAAATCAACTGAATCAAAATTTACTTTCGCTGTCTCAATTTTTCCCAAACAGTTTTCACACAGCCACTCCCCCTCCCGGCCGCACTTGGCGCAAAAAATTGGAAAAAATAAATCTTTTACAAATTTTACAAAAACAAAAAAGCCCCCCTTCATATATATTATATTTTAAGCAAACTTTATTTCCAAACAAAATCACTAACCAGCCAACTGGTGCCATTTTTCACCATAGACACCGTCACATTCTGATGCAAAGTAGTTGAAACGCCGTTTTGTTCTTTAATAACCGTTGCCTGCATTTGCACTGTGGCGGACGCGCCATCCCAATCCGACAAATTTGAAGTAATCACCTTTGCGGTCGCGCCGACAAAATTGGCGGCCGGGCCGGTGGTAATTTTGGCTTTTAATTTTGACCACAAAGCCGGCGTTACCAAGTCCTGCACGTCTTTAATGTTTTGAAAATTACTGTCAGTTGAATAAGTGCCATAGCGTTCCGCAAAAATCTTTGCTAGTTGCTCTACACCATTTTGTTCAACCTCCACCGAGGTTAATTTTTTTACTGGCATGCCCGGCGTCACCGTGGTTGCTCCCTGTCCCAGCTGGGCCGAATTAAAATTATCTTTTTCAACAACACTTCCCGTAGTGGTGGTCGGGTTCTGCGCAATTTGCTCTTGCGCCGCTTTTTGCTTGGCATTAATTATTAAAAAAACACTGATACCCAAAACTAGCAAAACGACCAAGCTGACAACTACGAAAATTCTGGCGCGTAAAGACATATGCTATTTTGTTTGTTGTTCAAATTCTTTTTTGGCTTTTTCAATATCCAACAGCTGTTGGGGATTGGTGGTAACAATCTGATCTTCGGTGTAACTGGCGACAACCTTGATGGCCGCGTGTTTTGATCCGGCAAAGAAAATCCCCTCGCCTACGCCGCTTTCTAAAAGCAAATATTTTTCACCTTCGGTCAGCATAAATGTTTTTTGCACCGTATCAATGGCCGCCGGTGACTGGCGCAGTAATAATTGCAAAGACGAATTAGTGACAATGGCCTGGCCGTATTGCGACCTTAAGAAATCATTAACATCCTGCGTAATCGTGGTCACGCCCAAGAAATATTTGCGGCAGCGTTTGACCAAAGAAAATATGAACTGGGCGCTGTCTTCGTGTTGCATCAGCCACCAGGCCTCATCAATGGCCAAAATGCGCTTTTTGCGCTCGGAACGCACCACGTTCCAAATGTAATTAACAATCGCGTAAATTGCCAAAGGCCGCAACTCATCTTCCAAATCGCGCACGCTGTATACCACCAATTGATTTTTCATGTCCACGTTGGTGGGCGCGTTAAACAAACCGCTGAAAGTGCCTTCGGTAAATTTTTTCAGTTTCAAAACCAGTTCATTTGAGCCCTCCATACCTTCCAAAATCTCCTGCAAATCCTGCATAATCGGCGCCTGTACCACGCTCAAATCCGCTTCCGGCGTAATGTCTTTTTTGGCGTAGGTTTCAATCAAAGCCCGGTCAATGATTGAATCCTGTTCGGTGGTTAACCCGCCGAACATAATACGCAGTAAGCCCTTGGCGGTAATGACCGCGCTTCGGATAATATCTTCCGTGGAAAATTCCTCGCCGCCGGTTGGCCGCGGCAAATCAAACGGGTTTACCTTGCTTTCCGATGACAAGGAAATGTTTATATACGTTCCTCCGACCGCTTCGCACAGATGTTTGTATTCCATTTCCGGATCAATCACAATCACATCAACGCCGGTCATCATAGTGCGCAAAATTTCTAATTTTATGGTATAACTTTTACCGGCGCCGGCGGTGGCAAACACCACCATATTAGCATTCATCAAAGAAAATCTGTTAAACAAAATCAAACTGTTGTTGTGGCGGTTAACGCCGTACAAAATTCCGTCATCGGAAGTAAGTTCGGCCGAGATAAACGGAAAAGAGGCCGCTATCGGCGACGAATTCATGTTAAAAGCAATCATCAGTTCGTCGTTGGCCAAAGGCAAAGTGGAGTTATATCCCTGTTCCGACTGATACAGCACCTTGCGGCTGGAAATGAGTTTTGAACCGAAAATATTTTCAACGTCTTCCGAGGTCTGATCAAGTTCTTCTTTGGTTTTGGCGTAAAGCGTCACGTAAAAAGTAAATTGAAAAAAATGCTCAATGCCTTGGGTGAGATTGTCGCGCAATTGTTCAATGTCGCGCAGCGCTGTTTCGCGAATCGGATCACGTGGTGCGCCTTTTTCCGTGTCAGCGTTTAATTGCGCTTCCAAAGCGCCGACTTTGTTGCGCAATTGCTTTAAAATAACGGCCGACTTCACCGGATAAAAGAACATGCCGATATCCATGGTGATTGATAAATTCAAAACCGGCGAACTCCAGCCGATGGAAATATACCTCGGATAACTGACCACAAAAATCGTCCGGCAAAATATATCGCCGAGCTTGATATAATTTGACTCAACATTAAAAGCCGACGGGGCGATCAAGTCCTTAATTGACACCGCTCCCTCGCGATAAAGGCGCTCTTCTTCAAGAGTGACCAATTCTCCGGCCGCCTGATTTTTCAGTTTTGTTTCTTCGGTCTCGGGTGCGGGCGCGCCGGATGCCGTTATTTTGCCTAATTGTGGTCTAAAAGCCATATAATATACTATTCTACTTGCAATTGATTAACCGGCCCCAAGTGTTCGCTAAACGCAATATCCGGATTATAGGTTGAATAAAAAAGCTCAATTAGCGACTGGGTGTCTAACCGCACCACTTCCAAATTCATACTGGCCAAACCGGATTCAATTTGCCGGACTCTCATATCCAAATCATGTTTTCTCTGTTCAAACCGGCTTTCTTTTAGTTTCACGGTCTTGGCCGGGTTGATAACTTCCGAACTCCGTGACCAAAAACCGCGTTTTTTGTTTGACATGGGATCATAAGGCACAACCACGTAAAATTGCTTGCTCATAATTTTCCCTAAACTGACCAACTCGGAAACAAACGACCGGTAATCCGCGATTTGTGCCCGTAGCAGTTCATTGGTCTGCGCGCGCTCCTGCTCCAACAATTTGGCCAGATACGGTTTGATGTATAACTGTCTGGATTGAATTACAATTTGCAAAGGAAAATCAATTGAATTTAAAAAAGATATATATGAAGAAACAATCGCATTTTGCTCGTCTTCATTTTTTAAAGCGAAATTAATACTGGAGACCATCATGACCGCCCGTAAAGTGCCGTCTTTCATCACAATGCTGTCGGATTTAATTTCCGCGAACGGCAAATGATGCTGGGTTGAAGGGAGCGACTTTTTCTTATTAAGCGCTTGTTTATTTTGCATACTATTCTTCGGGGTTATAATATCCGCCGGTGTTTACGATAAGCGATAAATCCCTGATGCGGTTATATGACATTCTGGGCAATTCTTTGACTGCTTCAATCACTTCAACTTTAGACGCGTCCCGAAGTTCAACCAGTTCGGCCTGGCTAAAAATTTTCTGCCAAATGCGGCGGCTGGGACGCCTGACGGTTTGAATGATGTTTAAAAGAAAATAATGAAAGGCCTGTCCGTTTATTTTTACAAAAGCGATAACCAGCGCCGAACCGCCGATAATGGCCGCCAAAAATATAAACAGGGTCAGGTCAGTCAGCTTAAAACAAATAAATAAAATCAATCCGGCCGAGAGCAAAATCAAAAATTGTCTGGTCGTCACCGGCCCGAATATTTTGTCCTCAACGTCTATAAATTGCGGCACCACGAATTGTTCCATAGGTCTTTACATTATAGCTCTTTTTCCATTTCTATTAAAGCGTCAATTTCACCCAATTGAATCCTGTTTTTATCGGTTAAGGTGGCGGCCAGGGTGCGCCGGTTAGCCAACGATTCACAAACCGCATTCAGATAATCCAGATAAAGCGGCGACTTATGATAGGCCTCAACCCCGTCCATATACAATAAAAATGATTCATCCTGCAGATTTAACAATTTTTGTTTTAATCGTTTGGCTGATTCAGCCGGTTTGTCGGATAATTTTCTAAAATCAGAAATGGTCAGGTATTTTATCTCTTCCACCGGTCCCATCTCAATCGGAGACGCGGTGATGTCGCGCACAAACGGCTTAATCGCCGGCTGGCTGTTGGATAACGAGAAAGACGGTTCAAACTTTTTTATAATTTCTTCTTTTTTGGGCGCATTAAATTTGGGCGCGCTAACCGGATTAACTGCCGGTTTGCGTTCAAAAGGATTAAACGGCGCATCTTTAGTCGGCATTTCCCGTAGTTCAACTTCCTGGCACGCCTTTAACAATTTTTCGGCCTGTGCCGGCAAAAGTCCGAGACCGCCGTCTTTGGTCTGCCGCACTGCCGTCTCCCTGGTTTCTTCATCACTGCGCAAATCTTTTAACCGCAACTGAATCACGCTGCGCATTCTGTTTTTAAACTCCTGCGGGATCTTAAAATCAAGTTTGGCCACCACCTTGTCCACTTCGCTTTCCCTGGTTTGACTGGTTGTCGGCGCGGAATTATCTTTTAAACCCAACTTTTCTTCCAACAGCGAGCTGGCATCATCGCGCGTCCAATTTTTTTTCGGTGGCTGGGGCTGGGGTTTTGGTTGTTGCCTAATTGGCGCCGGCGGTTGAACCGGCTTCGGTGTTGGTTTGGGGGCTGGCTGTGGCGGCGCGTTCTGTTTTCTCAAATCAGAAAGTTTCATCATAACAAAACTGCCGTCTGCTTTTTTTACCCGCACCATTGGTTGTTGATTTTGATCTGGCATATTTTTTATCCGCTCTCGCGGCGCTTTATATAGCCCATTTAAATTTTCCGTCTTTTTCGTCAAAATAATACAGCTCGGCAATTTTTGGATCTTTATATTTTTCCGATAATTCATTTAACCGGTTTAACACGCCTTCAATATTTGTAAATTCGCCCTGGGGGTTCTTTTTAAATTCAGAGGAGATTTGGGATTTGATTTCACTCAAACTTTTTTTATTTTCAACTTTAGGTTGCGGTGGCGCTTCAGTCGCTTCAACCATATCTTGATGCAAATAATTATCTACTGCATTCACAATATTATCCTCGTCAACTGTAGAAAAAAATATGGCTAATTCCATAAATCTTTCCATCATAACATTTGGGTCGGCCAAAAAATATTTGGCAATCACCGGATCGTTTTGAGGATAAATTATTTGCTTTAATTTATTTTCAAAATCCGCTTGCATGAGTGTGTCGGCACTGCGATTGACATTATTCATTTCTTTAATCAGATCAGAGATGATAACTTTTTTTCCTTGCCAATCTCCAACCTTTGCCTGTGATTCTAAAAAAACCGGCTTCATTTTCAAACACAGACTTTGCATGTCCGATTTTTCCAGCGTCTTCATTTCAAAATACTGCATCAACTGTTCAAGGACATCAAAGTCAAGTGCCAAAGCCATGGGAATTTGTCTGGCAACCGCCACATTAACCAAAAAATCACGATCTTGCGACCCGAACATTTTCCATGTCAGTTCAGTATAAATTCTAAAGTATGTCCATCTAAATTTTTCATCATCCAAAGATGAACTATTTCTAAAAAAAGCATCCAAAGATTGCCACGTCTCCTGCATCACGGATATGTTAACATGAGAGTCACGGATTTGCCGTTCAATATTCTCAAATTCTTGTGGTGTAATCTCGGTTACAGTTAACCTCATATATTGTTGTTTTACTTTGGCTTGCTATTATTTTTTTCCAAATCCTTTATCCATTCTTTAACCATTTCTTTTTGTTCCTTTTTGATGGTTTTTTCTACTCTTTCCAAGGCGCTCTTTATCAAGTTAGCCACAGCGCCCCTGTCTTTGCTTGATTGATCCACACTCGTTTGCAATTGCTTAAGTTTTTTCACATCAGAATACTGCAGGATGTCACCCAAATCTGTTTTGACATATTCATCAACCTGATCCAACCGTGTAGAAGTGAGTGGCGCTAACAAATCAGCCACTATCTTTATAGATTCATCGGATTCAACAATAGCTTTTCTGTCCTCATTTTTATCTACAGCTCCTTCCAAGCCAGCACTAATACTGGTAATTTTTGCGGATGACCTTGCGGCTGTTCTTCTTCTTTGAATATGTTCTTTTCCTCCAGCACTACCGGCATCTGTGAGCCCCGTGGTAATACTTCCATCTGCCTGTAATGTATCCTGGAGCAAACCGGCGACAGAAAACACACCCTGCCCTGCGGCCTTATCAAGGGACAAACGCAGCTGTTCCAACAAGGCCTGCGATCGTTCTCCGTGTATAGCGCCAAACTGCTTCACAGCTGCTTCCAACCCGTCTGGGCTTGCCGCTACCTTTTCACCAATGAGAGATGAAAATATGGCCGCTTGTACCTTCCTTACAGAACCAGCATCACTCGGATCTACGGAAATATTCTTAAGTAATTCCGGATCTACTAATTTTGAAATATTATCCATGTTTCCCAAACCAATCGCACCGTGCTGTTCCCAATTGCCAATCTGCATTTCTGCCAAGCTCTTTTGAATCTGCGAATGTTTAAGCTTAGCCGCCACGACTGCCCTCTGATCTCCGCGTGACTCGGCTGCCGCCAACTCTTTAAGCGCTTCGTCTTGTTTGTTGTATAATCCTTCCGTCCTAATAATTGACCTAGGGAAGTCAGTACCCACTGATTGCATATCAATTCTTTGTTTTGCTTGTTTGCTCAAAACATTTTCCAAATTATTTGCTTCAGAAAAACGATTATTGCTTCTCAAGACCGCATCCCTGGCGCGGGCCACATTACGTTCCTTTATTTCATTCATATCCGTATTCAACTGTTCAATCTGTGCTCTTCTGTCCGTAATATCCGCTTGCACAACTTTCCCTTGATCACTTGTTAACACTTTTTTGATCTCCTCTAATTCCTTCAGTTCTCTTTCTGCGTTCAACTTATCTTCCATTTGCTTAGTCTCCGCTTTGGCTGCAGCCGCACGCAACATCCTCTCTCCACCTTCTCCGGCCATTAATTTTTGCTTTATCCGCGCCCTATCTTCCTCTTGTGTTGCCTTTAACATCTGCTCTATATTTTCAGCTTCAATAGCAGATTTATCAGCATTATTTAATCGCTGATAATCAGAAGTTTGCCGAGCATCAAATTTCCCGGATGCCTCCAGTTCTTCCAAAACCTGCTTTTCTGATTTTCCCGCACCTTTACCCGCGGCAACCGCGGCCGCTATAGCTCTATTATCTTCATCTTGTTCTTCATATTTTGTCTGTAATTTTCGCCTCTTAATATCCTGACCGGTTCTCTTCAGTTTTTCCAAGTCCGCTTCTTCTTGTAGCTTTCTTTGGCCGGTCGGGGTCTTGCTGGTGCTTATTCTATGCTCTTGTTGCTCTATTGCATATTTTGCAGCTGTTTCTTCATCCTTTGCCAATTCATTCTTAAACCGCTGGGGTGCAAACATCAAACCAAGTCTGGCGCCATATCTTTTCCATCTACTTTTTTCTGTAAACTCACCTTGTTCATTTTTTCCAAAGGCAGTATCTATCCTTCTCCCCGCCGCTACAATTCTCGGCTCAACATAACCCTTGTTCCACGCTTGTGATACTCTGCTCTTTATACGAAGCCCTCTTGCTTGCCACGCCTCTCCACCCACAAGAGGAGCTTTCATCAAAGCAAACTTTCCGGCCTTTTTTCCGGCCTCCATACCCTTTCTACCCACATACCTCGCCGCGGTCAGACCACTGGCGATCTTAGCCGTCTTTTCAACCGCACTGCTAAGCATTGACCCGCCATACACTCCCAATTCCTGGGCCATTTTGGCTCCGGCCATCAGCATACCAATGGCAATGGCGAAGTTGGCTAAAGCGACCCAGGTCATGCCTCCGCCCACTCCTGATTTTTGGCCAACGCCCGCGTCATCAACAGCCGCCCAGGTATCACCGGCCGGCAGAGGATTATTGGCAGAACTGGTAATATCAGATTGAATATCACCCGACCCCAAAGTAACAAAAGCCAGCCAAATAAAAAAGGCAATGAGCGGACCAGAGACGACGTTGTTACCGAATTCTTTCCACCACCGATCGGCATAACCTTTTGTTTTTGGTAAAACATTTAAGACAAAAGCTAAAGGAGATAAAACAATCAACACCCAAAGCATAACCATCCTGGCTAACAGCATAATTGCAAAAACACCCATGGTCACCATCATCATTGCCGAAAAAACTAATCCGCCCAAAGATGCCAAAAATACATTACCGGGCGTAATTTCATTCGGCTTGGCCTGACGAGCCAGATTAAGAATATTATTAACATTAAACATGTTAATTAAATTCCCACCGGCAGTTGCGGCCACACCGTTGATAAAAGTGATCATTATCACCTGCGCGAAGTCAATTATAATTCCGGCAATTTGCCGGCTGAAGTTCACCAGTACGGCCGCGAATATTAATTTGCTTAATAATTTTTTCCAGGAATAATCTTCAATCCCCAAAATTGTGGCAAAAGCAATAATAAGCAAAACTATGACAAAAAACATGTTGGTTATGTCGCGCACCATGATCCAGCCGATATTTACGGCCGGAGACCTGATATATCCGTTATAACCCCCAAGAGTGATGACAAACTTAAGTAAAAATATTGAAATTTGAATAAACCAACCGGCGATTGTTAACAGTATGGTACCAATCAGATTGGCAGCCGTTGTCCATATATCTGCAGCAGCGGTGGCAAGTCCGGTTGCGCCAAACCACATGATTAAAATCAAACTCGCACAGATAATAAAACCAACCAAACCGATTCGCTTTCGCTTTGGTGTTAAAAACTGCCAAAATGTTTTTATTTTAACCGCAATAACGGCAAGCATGCTTAAATTATACCACATTTGGCTACTTCCGCGCAATAATATATAGATAGTGTCCCCAGAAAGGAAAAATCCTGTTTAAAATGCCATCAAAAACACCAGCAATCGGCATATCCGCGTAAGGCGGTTTGGCAAAAAACTTGACTGAAGAGAAGCCATTTCGCCTTAACCAGTGTTTAAATTTAAATGGCGAATATTTTTTGTGCGTGCCATAAGGCCAGCGTTTTTTTATGCGCAGATACCATTCCTGCATAACACCGAATGAAAGCAGATTCGGCTGAACAATAATTAACAAACCGTCAGGTTTGAGCACCCGGCGCGCCTCGGATATTGCTTTTTCAATTTCATCAAAATATGTGAGCACGCCCCAGCTTAACACCACATCAAATGTCTGGTCGCTAAAAGGCAAAGCCCGCGCGTCCGCAACCTGGTAAGTATTCATATTAGTTGGTTCAATTGCCTTTGCCCGTTCAATTGCCCCGCTGGAAATGTCTATGCCACAACCGGTTGTCTGAAAATTTTGTTGTAAATATCTTAGCGCCGCTCCGTCGCCACAGCCCGCATCCAACACTTTTTTGCCCAAAAAATCAATGCCAAAATTCACCAGATCAGAAATTTTTTCTTCTGTTTTAAACACCCGCCGCGGGTAAAGAGAATACTGATTATTTTTTAACCAGATGGCATCCCACCGGTCAGAGATAGAATTTTTTGGCATATTTCTACTATATTTCTAAACGGCGGGGTTGTCAATGAGTTGGCTAAAGATTATAATTCATTCTTGACAGAACCTCGTCTTTTGGCTATATTATCTGGTTCCCAACCTGGTGTTGGGTACGAAAAAGGAAAAGGAGAGGCACATGACCAAGATCGGCTTCTGTTTCGTGGCGTTTCTCGCGTTCATCCTGTGCGCCTGTGGTGGTAACTCCGGAACCGGTGATGGCGGCACGGACAACCACGACAGCGCCGTCAGCGACGGCACCCTGCCCAACGACGCCAGGGATACGGCCCCTTCGGAGTGCACGAGCAACGCGCAGTGCGACGATGGCATTGACTGCACGGACGACACCTGTTCGTCCTCGGGCTGGTGCACCAACACGCTGGTGCCGGCGCGGTGTCCGACAGGTACGTGGTGTAATCCCACCAAAGGTTGCGAGGCCGGAAAGGCCTGCGCCAAGGACGAGGATTGCGACAGCACCGATGCCTGCGTCGTGAACAACGGCTGTGATCCTGCCTCGCGCGTCTGCATGTGGTCAGTGCTTGACGGCGATGGCGATGGACAGCCCCCGCTTGTGTGCGGCGGAACCGACTGTGATGACAGCGACTCCGACGTCTACGCCGGAGCTCCCATGCGTTGCAACGGCAAAGATAACAACTGCGATGGGATCGTGGATACCGGAACCGCCACGGACGAATGGTGCAACGAGACCTACGGACCGGGTCACGCCTGCCAGTCAGGGCACTGCGTCTGTACGACCGGGACACAGTGCGGGTACACGTGTGCGGACTTGCTCACCGACAAGAACCACTGTGGCACATGTTTCAACCCATGTCCGCTCAATGAAGTGTGTGTACAGGGTCAGTGTGAGTGCCCGAGCAGTGGCCAGACATTCTGTGCTGTTGATGGCTGTGTTGACCTCACGAGCGACAAATACAACTGTGGCGAGTGTGAACACGGCTGCTGGGCAGACCAGACATGCGTAGCAAGTCAGTGCGCGTGTTCAGGCAACCTGACGCAATGCGGTTCGTGTGTGGACACACAAACCGACAACGACAACTGCGGTTCGTGCGGTCACGCCTGCAGCTCGCCTGCCAGCTGTGTGTCGGGTCAGTGCCAGTGTCCGACCAGTGGCCAGAGCTATTGCGATGGCGCCGGCTGTGTGGATCTTCAGACCGACCACGACAACTGCGGCACATGCGGGCACGCGTGCCGTGCAAGCGATACATGCTGGAGCGGCAGCTGCCCGGCTTACTGGAAAAACGTCGTGAGTAACACGGCGCTGAAGCTCAACGCAGTATGGGGAGCCGCACCCAATGATGTCTGGACTGTTGGAAACTACACCACTGGCTCCCTGGGAGGCGCCATCCACTGGAACGGTAGCTCGTGGGCGCCTATGGGTGGCGCGACATCGAAACTCTACGGAATCTGGGGAACCACGCTTAATTTCTGGGTCGTTGGAGAAACCAGCGGGTACCTCGAGGTCTGGAATGACGTCTCCGGCACTTGGGAGGGTATACCCAACGGGTGCACGACAGCTTCCCTCTATGGTATCTGGGGAACTGCGATTGATGATACCTGGTTCGTTGGAGCCGCCGGAACGACTGTCTATTTCAACGGCAGTACGTTCTCATGCGTCCCCAGCGGTTCAACGAATGTCCTCCATGGAGTAGGAGGCACCGCCAACAATGACGTCTGGACAGTAGGAGACGGCGGTACCATCCTCCATTGGAATGGAAGCACGTGGTCCAGCGTGACCTCCAATACGACGAACGCCCTCTATGGAGTGTGGGGCAACACCACCAGTGATGTCTGGGTGGTGGGCGACTACGGTACCACTCTTCACTGGAATGGAAGTGTGTGGTCAGCCGTCGTCAGCTACACAGGATCAAAACTCAACGGCGTGTGGGGCAGTAGTGCCAACGATGTCTGGGCTGTGGGAGATGTCGGGGTCATCCTCCACTGGAACGGGAGTAATTGGTCCACTGTTGCCACAGGGACAACGGCACATTTCTCTGCCGTGTGGGGCAACAGCGCTACTGACATCTGGGTTGTGGGAGAAGCGGGAACCACTCTCCACTACTACACGTACTGACACTAGCACTGCTTCGCTCCTTCCTACCTTTTCGCTCCTTTTCACCCCTTCGGCCCGGCCCTATCTGACTTCAAGGTCAGTGGGGTACGGGCTTTTTTATTTGCTAAGCCGAGCTAAAAGTGTTAATCTACCCTTGACAAGAGCTCATTTTTGTGCTATACTAATCTGTTAGTTTTTAAATAGGTTGTTCTTTACAAAGTGCTAAGTTGAGCCGAAAGGCAGAACTTAGCCAAATGAGATGGTAAGCCCAAGTTGGGGTGATAGTTGGTTCTAAAATCTTTAGACACAGCTACAACCCCAACCTTGGGTGGTTGGGAACAGGAAAAGGAGAAACCATGCGCTACAACATCAAGAAGATCCTCGCGATCATGGGCGGCTTCGCCCTTGTTCTCATCGCTGTTGCGGCCCTCACCGGCTGTGGTGGCGACGATCCCCAGTGCGGAACCGACGGTCAGCCCCCGTGCGACGTTCAGGCCGACGGCGGCACCGACGGCACGCCGACCCAGCAGGACGCTGGCGACGGCGGTGTCATCAAGACCGACGGCGGCGACGCGGGCGGAGATCCGTGCGCGGCGTTCAATCCTTACCTGAACGGATGGACCTGCAAAACCGCTCCGAATGACCCACTGTCGTTCTCCTGCAATTTCCTGCCTACCGCCGATGGCAGTGCATGCCAGATTGGCTGCTATGGCCACTTCTCGTGCATTGCTCCTCCGGAGATGTTGACGTCGCAGGAGTTTACCTGCGATATGATCGGCGCTCCCGGAAACATCCGCATCTGTGTCCACTAGTTCCACCCCACCATCTCGCTCGCGACGATTCACAAATCGTCGCGCGCTTCCCTAAGTAGAAAATAGCTTTTCTGTTGAGGAAAAACAAAAATCCCGATTCAAATCGGGATTTTTGTTTTAAATATTGTTTACTGTGGCGCGACAATGATACTACCGAAAAATGAAGTTGAAGCAGTAGTCAAATAATTGTCGCACTCATTGACATAAGGGGATGTCCACCCCTTATCATAACACCCACCCAGCCCATTGTGATCACAACTCCCATTACACCACCCCCAATTATCCTTCACCTGCACGGACGGTTTGAAGACGCAACAGCCACCCGGGAAACGCGCGTCCGGACAAGTGTCTTGCCAGCCGGTGCCGTCTTTTAGACATTGGTAAACGTGGTCAAAACGGAAGTATGAGTTGTCACAAGATTTATCCAATATCTGACCGAAATTGACAGACAAACTCTCCGACAGACACTGATCCAAATATTTACAATCAGCGGATTTAACACAAGTTTTGCCGGTGTCCACGTTAACTGTGGTGCGACTGTCTGTGGAAAGGGCAGAAATATATTCCGTAGCTTGGACTTTACAAGTGCCGTTTGTGCATGTACCGGCAACTACGCCGCGATGGTTGCGATAATAGCCATTAAGGTTGGTCAAATCACCGTCACCCCAACTGACAATAACATTTCGCAAAGGCATTTGATTGGCGTCGGCAAAGGCGTAAAATTTAATGTTGGCCGGGAAGACGTATGACGGAGAAACTACATTACCGGTTGATTGATCGTTGACGGTGATACCCGGATTACCTTCACCGCATCTGCCGGCTAAACATGCTTGCGTGTTAAGAGAGCGGACTTCGGGCGGTCTCGGTGTTAATCCCGAACATGCTTGCACAGAACTTCCGCTTAAGGTAACGTTCGGACAAATGTTTTTATCTCCTTTTTCCGTATAATTATTGTTGACGTAATAGGTTGAATTGGGAACATAGGCCTTTGAGTTAAAACTATATTCCAAATCCGCATAAACGCTCGCAAAAATCTTGGCCGCGGCCTTTTGGCCTTGATCTAAAACAAAGTTGCTGGCCGGACTCTTTTTAACTCCGCCTGAATCGGTGGTCATGGTACAACCACTGCCATTATCATACTGACAACTGAAAGGAGCGCCGGAAACTTGTTTGGGGGCTGTTAAATTGTATTTACACGTACAATCATAAGTCGTGCCGTCGGATTTTACCGGACAGGGATTGCACTCACTCTCCGCCTTTGGCATGGCGCCGACAGGACTAAGCACAACAGGACTAACCGGTTGGGTATTCTGACCAATACTGCCAAATGGACTACGATTGGTTAAATAATCATAACCCACCCAATCAGCAATCTCCGGTCCGCCAAAATCTCTTATTGAATACTTTGATTTTTGCCATAAACGATCTGTCCAAGCCACAGCGCGTCCGCCACTGGGATTAATACCACTGTCAACGGACACATCCAAAATCTTTTCGCACCACTGCCTTACTCTAAATTTCACGTCATAGTTAATATGTCCTGTATTAGCAGAATCATCACAATAAGCTAAATAATAACCCAAAAACTTACCGGTATTTTCATCAAACTTTAACCGAACAGCATGCCAATTTCCAAAATTTTTACTAGATAATGTACAGATATCATCCATACTGATGCTTCTATTCCAAATGCCTTCCACGCCCAAGCTTCTGTTGTTAGAGGTTTTTAAAGTGTCGGCTTGCAGAATATTACCGGATAATGTGGCACAAGTTAAAGTATCCCCGCTATAACCATAACAAACCGAACCATCATCCTTAAGATAAGTGCTATTTACCGGGTCGGCCTCATTCTTGGAAGCGCTACTATACATTAATATAAATTCATTTGCTTTACCTAAATATTTGCCAACTACAGCATGCCCAAAAGGACTAACATTACCGCCTCTGGTATTAAGAGCAAACACTGCTTGAGGGGTTCCAACAGGCGCGGTATTATCATTAGGCCAAACTTCAAAAACAGTACCTACTCTAGGATCCTCCGTATCATCACCGGTCACCGTGAATTGAATTTTTTCTATGTCAGCCAAACGTAAATTCTTCTCTCCATTATTTGAGTCAGCAGGCACAAAAGCTCTTATATATGCATTGTCGGATTGTTCCATCCACCATCCGGTCTCGAGAATATTCGTATCACCCAGACCATTTGCGGTGTGCATTTGTAAATTTTCAGTACTCCCCTCTATGGCGGGATTTGGCTTGGCCGTCCACTCAAAATAATAAGGAGTAGCACCTACATATCCCATCACTTTATTTCCACTCAAACAATAATACCTGCCTCCATTTGAAGGATTAACATATCCGGCTTCCCTGTCCTGGCCATTGACATCCGGAGCGCCGATTAGAGTGTCAACCGGATACCAAGTCAAACAAGTGTTGGTCTTGCCGTCCGCGTTTAATTGTCTGGAAATATCCGGCTCCAAACAATAACCGTGCCAGCCCACAAAACTGGTTTGCTTGGTGGCTTTGTTGCAAGTGCCGCCGTCCGGACAATCAGCATCGGTTTCACAAACCTTGCCGTCACGGGTGCCATTGGAACAAATTCCGCCCACCACTCCCTTAATCATCGTATTGTTCACGCCGGCAATGCCAACCAAATTATTCGGATTGCTTAAATTCCAATACTTGGAAATTGAATCCCCATAACTGACTTTTGTATAATCACATTCGCAGGCACCCGCCGCACTCGCATCAGTGGTCACACCTGTCCCACTTTCATTGCACAAATTCGCGCCGGCATAATTTTGCGCTGATTTCAAACTTTGCGTGTTCGGATACGGCGCGCTTTCTTCCGGATAATTGCGGCAAGTTTGTTTGGGCGCGTTAGCGTCAAAGTCGGCGGCCGTGCCGTTTGGGTTTAAAACGCAGACCGAATTATTGCTGGCGGTTTTTTCACACAAACCAATGCCGCCGCGGCCGCACTTATCCGTACCTGCTTTGCAAAGATAAGATTCAGTTTTGGTTGAATCCTGGCAATATTGCGCCTCGCCGCAAGAAATTTGTTTGACTAAACGCCAATCTGCATTAGTGTTGCTTCCGCCGATATTGACCTCGCTTAATTCTTCAATCGGGAAAGTGTCCAGCAAACTGTAACCGGCAAAATCCATACCTTTCCAACTGATGTCGCGGTTGCGATACAGTGTGTCGCTTAAAACCTGGCCGGAATAGGCGCTGATACCGTCAATCCAATGCGCGCAATTAGTTATATCACTGTCAGTAAATGATTGCGGCACCTGGTCACAGCGGCCGATCCTGTCGCAGACCTCTTTATAGGCGCCTTTGCTTTGATCCCAAACCCGATGCGATGAACGGCACTGCAGCCATTCACCGCAAGTCCGGTCGCGGGTAACTTTTATAATGGTATTAGCATCATTATTGGCAGTACTGGTTGGCGGCACGGACTGTTCATTTAATGATTTACTGATCGCGTAAGTAACTTCCGTATCAAAAAGTTTGTTCGGCAGATCTGTCTCGTCAAACAAGATACAACCGTCTTTCTGGCTTACCTGTCCATTACATTCGCCGATTTTTTTAGACAAATTGTCATTGTTGATAACATAATACGATTTATCACTGTCATGATGATCCACAAATTCGGTACAGCCGTTTTGCTCAACCGGACACTCGCCGACAAAATTTTTATATTTATCCTGTACGCCGTATGACCAAATATCATAGACATTGCCGGATTTTATATAATCCGGATAACATGGCTGGGTGCCGTCGCCCACGCCTTTCCAGAACCAGCCGGCGGATTTAACGCCATTAACGGTGATATTAGTTCTATAGGCACAAATCTTTTGGCCGATAATTTTTGGATCTTTGAAATACATCGTGCCGTTTCCATAAGAATAGGCGCTGCAACCGACCGCTTCATTTTGACACAAGATGCTGTTATAGCTGGCCGGATCATTTTTAATAAGCACGTCATTATATGCCTGACTGCTAGTAGTTTGAGCTATTTGTCCGGCGCTTACACAGCCCAAATCAATGGAATTGCAAGTCGCGTCTTGATTGGCCACTAAATAAATCGGTGACTCTGGTGTGGTATCCGGAGGTATATATACAGTGGAGGTTGTGATAAAGGCCTTACTGCCGGCTTGTGTTTGGATTTCGGCAATGGTCGCTCCATTTATATTAACATAACAACCATCACGATCTTGCTGGATCTGACATTTGTATTCTTGGCTGTTAATAGTGACACTGACATTTTGTCCGGCCGCGCCAACCAACCAAACATTATACGCCTGTGCGTTCGAATTATCAGGAGTATTGAAGGTATCAAAAAGTGCTGTGCAACCAATCGCCCCTTCTCGGCACAAATAACTGAAGCCGGTTAAATAAACCGAAGCGGCGGCCGGAGTTTGATATTTTGAACAACCCAGGGCCTCGCCGGGTAAATTATCGCTCGGCTCGCTATCGCAAACCGAATCAACGCGCAATGAATTTTTAACCAAATAAACATAATCAGAAACTTCAGTAAAATGAACATTATCAATAAAGACAGTGCCATTACCGCCCAAAGAGAACACTAAATTGGTTGACGAGACACTGCCGGAAAGTTCAACCGGTCCGAGGTGATAATACTGCCAGGTATCGCTTATTCCGACCGTACCCAAATCACTTGGTGGCGACGGTGGACTGGTTTGATTTTGTAATGAAACCTTAACGCTGTTCGCGTTGCCCTTTACCCAGAAAGTTAAATCATAACTCTTTTGCGGAGTTAAATTTAAATTTTGTTTGTAAAATGTCTGGCCGGTAGTGCCATTATAGGCCAAGGAATGTTCACCGACATGGGTTGACTCCAAAGATACGCCAAGCACTCCGCCCGCACTCGCCCAATTGATGGCGCCTGTGCTGGTTACTCCTTCAAAACTATCAGTAAAAATTGTTTGGATATTATTTCCGGCATTGCCTTTATAGGCGTGGCAAGTATTTGCAAACGCGGAACATGATTGGCTTGAACCGGCATTGGTGTAGGTGCCGGCGGCCAAGCCCATATAAAAACACTGGCCATTTCGCAGTTCACCGTTTAAAAGACAGTTGCCGATGCTGTCAAGCTCCGGATTATCCAAGCGATATGGCGTGCACTGATCGGAAACCACGATTGTTTTTGAAAGCAATTTATAATAAACATTTCCCTGGTCATCGTTAAATTGACGGCAATCCAAACTGGCGGTACCGGCTTTATATTCTGCTTCGCTACAGGCCGTATTACTAAACGTTTTCGGACTGCCATCCGTGTCTTGTTCTAAAAGAAAGGCCTTTAATTGATACCCGCCGGCGGTTGAGCCCTCGTAAGTGTAAAATTTCTTTTGTAAATTCGGATCCGGATTTATACACGGACGCAAATAAGAAAAATATTCAACTCTTTCCAAACCGGCCGTGGTAGTGCTTAAATTGGTAAAACCGGTACAACCCTCATCTTGAGCGCTGCACTTATTTCCGGAGGAAGGAATGATGTATGAAATTGATTGGCCGTTTGAATAATTGTTCGGCATCTCGCGGTAAGCCGCGTAGCCCTCGCAGCGCGCATCGCATTGATCGTTCCAAATAATATTACCATTATCAATCGCGGCTGGAGTGAAGCGCCCGGGAATATTATCACCGCCATAAGTTATGGGCGTATACCAATTACAATTCACTTCATCGGGCGTGCAGGCCTGGGAATAATTTTGGCAGTCAACTGTTGGCTGTAATCTAGATAAATCCGCTTGAGTTCGCGGCCAATCAATTTTTGGCGTGGCTAAATTAATATCATAACACTGGGCGTAGTAAGGAGCTTTTTTCAAGTACGCGGTAATTGACGAGCTGGCCACATTAAAGGCCGAACAGCCGGCCGAATCAGCCGAACAACTGGAAGATAAATTATGATTAAAATAAATAACAGAATTTTGATCACCGCTCACTAAATCATTTCGCGAGTAACCGGTCCAGACCCCGGAGGTGACGGTGGTATAATCTTTTTTCAAACTATAAGCCGTACAGCCCGCATTATTGGCGTCGCAGTAACCGGTATCCAAAGTCCGATATAAATAACTCACGGTATTGCCGGTGCTGTCTTGAAATGTTTTACAGGTGCGATATTGGGCATCGCAGGTTTGGGCATCAATTTTCCAAATATTTTTTTCTCTGGTGCAATAACCGCTGATAGCACAGCTGCCATTGCTGTCATTCGCCACACAAGTGCTTAAATCGACGCACTCCTGCTGACGGTTTGGGCCGCTTGAGTCCGCCAAACTGGGCCCGTAGCCCACAACATTACACCTGGCGGCCGGGGCTTCCAAAACCCAATTCGGATCTATTAAGTGGCAAAATGGTTTATTGATCGGATCATTCTGCACCCCAACTACATTACCGCGGCTGTCTTTGATAAAAATACAATCATTAAACCCATCCACAACCTGTTTGAGCGTCCATGGCTTATCCGGATTACTGTAAAGGGTCGCAATTTCAAAACCAAGGGGCAAGACCCTGGCTTTTCGCAGTTTGGCAATGTTGGCGTAGCAATACGCTGAATTGTAACAAGATCTATTGGTATTGTCGGACACGCGCTCCGGCGGGATAAGTTTCCAATCGCCATGAAGCCAATTTTTTGCCAAGGCCTCGGCGATTGAAACCGGTGTACCAAAACCCTCTTCCTGTGCCGCCTGCACCAATCCGCCATCGGCTACACAGTTGTCAGGACCGGGATTATCAGGACAATTTGAAAAATTGGAGAGCACATCATACTGGCTTACCTCAATAGTCGGCGGCACCAACAGTTCGCTGAACATATTTTGCGCGGCGGCAATTCCACCTGTGTATTCGGCATCATAGTTGGCAACCACATTACCGGTGGCCGGACAATTACTGCCCACACAGCCCAGACCAAAAGGCAACATGCCTTTGGTCATGTAATTTTTTAACATCGTGCCGGCCAAGGTCGTCAAAAATAATTTTGCCGCTCCCATCATTGAGCCCTCCAGACCGGAGCCAATGGTGGCCATGGTGCTTTGCTGGCTGGCCGCGATTTTTTTATCCGGAGTATTGCTCAAACCGACTGCCTGATTAGCGGCCGCCGGACTGGTGATACCGCCTGAAATCGGCTGGGTTGACGGTTTAAATCCCTGACCCTCTTGTCTTTGTAAAGCAGCGGCGGCACTTTCTTTAGCCACCATATTATCAATTTTTTGTGAAGCGCTCATGGCTAAGCCAATATCGCTCTGGCCAACCTGAAAAGAAGCATTAAACCTGTTTTCCAAGGCCTGACCGCTGTATTGACTCTTCCAGCTGTTGGCTGACCAATTTTTTTGAAAATCACTGAAAGTACAACTTGGATTGGTTGGTGGGGCATACTGCATTTGCAAACCAAGACGAAGGGCCAGATCCATTCTTACGTCCGGAATTTTACAAAGATTCAAACCAAACGGTTTGCCAAGCTGTTCAATGGCCACGCCGGCCGCGTTGTTGGCTACATCTCCTAAATAGCTGCCAAAACTTTTGGTGTGGGCCAACGTGCCCTGACCCTTGCCGCCGGAAGCGACATAAACGGCCGTGTCATAAGCGATTTTTCTGACAAAATAATCAACGGCTCTAACCACGGCATTAACAATGGCGGTTTTGAATCCGGTTTGAACTTTATTTTTAATTTGTACAGCATTAAATGCGGCCAAAAGAGCCGCGTCGGCAACAGGCATCCCCTGCGCGTGAGCCGGTATTGCTTGAAACAAAAATGGAAACAAAAATATGAACGTGATCAGTCCGATAAAAATTTTTCTAAACCTGAAAAACATATTTTTGATTATTGCCCGGTAATTTGACTGCTAATAGTGGACGAAGCCAAAATTTCCTGAACCATTACCATTAAATCAGCATCTGAAGTGCTGTCTAAAACCTTTTTTTCAACCCCGGCCGATAGGAGCATTTGTCTGACTTGAGCCGGGTCGGTTAAGGCCTGACTCAAAGCGTCAATGCTGGCGCTTGAGTCGGGCTCCTGCATTTGACTGATCACTTCCGCAGTAGTACTTGGCGACCCTCCGGAAAGCGGCACGGCTTCACTGCCGCCATTTACACAAATTTTGGTTTTTTCATTGCACAAGGGGCTTGAACCTTTGGCTATCTCTACCCCGTCGGGAATGCCGTCTGAATCCGTATCAGCCAAATACGGGCTGGTTCCGTATATAAAAATTTCATCAAAATCGCTAAGCCCGTCATGGTCGGTATCGCGGTATTTAAGGGTATCAATATTGTTGACAACACCGCTGTCAATCGGCGGCACTTCTTTGTTAAGCGCGAGCGGACCATACATGGAATTTCTAATCTGCAAAGCGCCCAAACCGACCGCAAAAATAGCAAAAATCAACAGCAAGACAAATCCCATCTTCTGCGTCTTTGTTAGACCGGGGCGAGAATTTAGTTCATCTGGCATATCTACCACCGAACATCTTTTAATGTTGGTGATATTATATCACAGATTTAGCTAATTAATAAGTGGATAACTTGCGAGCGAGATCAATCCAATTTTGAACTGATAATTCCTGGGCTCTTACCTTGTTATTTAGCCCTAACTTAGTGAAAATTTCCTGAAGTTTTGATCTGTTTTTCTTATTGATTAGGTGCTCGAGGTTTTTTATCAAAATTTTGCGCTTGTTGGCGAACCCGGTTTTGACGATTTTAAAGAAAAATTCGGTTTCGGTTTGGTTTTTGAGTTGGGTTGGGTTTGGCTCTATTTTTATTACAGCCGAGTCAACAGCCGGTTCGGGCCAAAAATATGCCCTGGGAACATTTGTGATAATTTCGGGTTGGGCAAAAAACTGGACTGAAACAGATAACACCGACATGTCCCCTGGTTTGGCGCAAATGCGCTCGGCCACTTCTTTTTGGACCATTAACGTAGTGGATTGCGGTTGATTTTGTGAGGTGAGCAAGGTGCGGATAAGGTTTGAAGTGATTTGATAAGGGATGTTGGCCACGACTTTGTATGGTTCTGTTGGAAACACCGGGGTTTTTAAAACATTACCCCAGATTATTTCTATATTGGGGTGGGTTTTTTGGATTTCTTCCCAATACGGGGTCAATTTTTTTTCAATTTCAAAAGCGATGACTTTTTTGGCTTTTTCGGAGAGCGCCAAGGTGAGCACGCCAAAACCCGGGCCGATCTCCACAATTGTGTCATCAGCTTTGATTTGGGCGGTCTCAAGCATTTTTTCAATCAGCTCCGGATTAATTAAAAAATTCTGGCCGTATTTTTTGCTGGGTGTGAGACCGTATTTTTTACAAAGCGATTTTAGATAATTTTGATCAAACAATTTGGACATTGCCTTGTCTTAAAATTTTTAATTCATTGCCGACAACACTGACAATGGTCGAGGGTTTATTTTTTGGCAGTTCGCCGTAATCCAAAATTATATCAGGTTGAAACGCTTGATTTGAGAAATTTTTTATAATTTCTTGAGCGCTGTAGGTACTTTCGGTTTCAGAAATGTTGGCCGATGTGGCTACCAACGGTTTACTAATCTTCTCGGATAAAAATTTTGGAACCGGATGACTGGTTACGCGCAAGGCCAAAGTTTTTTCTGTTGAAACAACACCATTGGCCAGTTGATACCCAGTCGGCTGGTCGTTTTTATATTCCCCCACTATTGTCAGTGGTCCGGGCCAATACTTGCTGGCCAGTTGTTCCAACAGATCATTCCACTCTAAATATTTTTTTGCCATCTCAATTGTCGGCACAACCACCAGTAATGATTTTGTCTGCGGACGTTTTTTAATGGCAAAGATTTTATCAACCGCCTTTTGATTGGTCGCGTCACAACCCAAACCGTAAGATGTTTCGGTGGGAAAAACAATCGTCTGGCCGTTGGTAAGTTCAGCCGCGACCTCTGCCAAATTTTCTTTACTTAAAATTTTCATGATTTTATCCATTTCAAATACGCCTCTGAAAGGGGTAATAAATTTCCTTCCAATACACCCTCCGGATCAGCGGATTCATAATCGGTGCGGTGATCTTTTACCATGTGATAAGGATGTAAAACATAAGATCGGATTTGATTGCCCCATTCAGCGGATTTGTATTCTCCGCGAAGTTCCTGTTTTTCTTTAGCCAATCTTTCCTGCTCTAATCTGTATAATTTAGCTTTCAAGACCTTCATGGCCATCTCTTTATTTTGCTGTTGTGATCTTTCATTCTGGCAAGATACGCTGATATTGGTCGGCAGGTGGACAATACGCACGGCCGAATAAGTTGTATTGACGCTTTGCCCGCCGTGGCCGCCGGACATAAAGGTGTCAATGCGGATATCTTTGGGGTCAATATTGATATTTATATTTTCATCAACTTCAGGCAAAACTTCAATCAAGGCAAAAGAGGTGTGGCGCATTTTTTCCGCGTCAAACGGAGAAATGCGCACCAGGCGATGCACCCCGTGTTCAGATTTCAAATATCCATACGCATACCTGCCCTTAACTTCAAAAGTTATGGATTTATATCCGGCTTCAGCGCCTTTTGACTCATCCAAAATTTTTGTCTGCCAGCCCTGTTTTTCGCAAAAGCGCATCACCATGCGAAGTAGCATCTCCGCCCAATCCTGTGCTTCGGTTCCTCCGCTTCCGGCGTGAATCGCGATAATGGCATTGCTTTTATCATACGGACCGCTTAACAAAACATACAATTCATATTGCTGATATTCTTTTTCTAGCGCGCTGGTTTGGGCTTCAATTTCTTTAGTCATTTCTTCGTCAGCCCCATCGATTAATTCCAAAAGGTCTTTGGCCTTTTTTTCCAAGTCCTCAAATTTTTCCACTTCCTTTTTTATATCCTGATAATCCTGGGATATGGTTTGAGCGTTTTCCGCGTTATTCCAAAAATCCGGAGCCGACATCTCTTGCGACAATTGCTCCATTTTTTGTTTGAGTTCTTTGATGTTCAAAATTTTTTCTGTTTGAACAATTTTTGTATACAACTCATTTAACCGCTCCTTTAACATACGAAGTTTTTAATACATGCCCCCGCCCATACCACCCATGCCTCCACCCATCGGCGGCATCGGTTCTTCTTTCTTGGGCAAGTCAGTGATGACTGCCTCGGTGGTGAGGAACATTCCGGCAATTGAAACTGCGTTTTGCAGCGCCGTGCGAGTTACCTTAGCTGGATCAATTATACCAGCTTTAAATAGATCTTCATATTCTCCGGTTGAGGCGTTATATCCGTAACTGCCTTCTTTGCCTCTGACATTTTCGGCAATAACCGCTCCGTCAACACCGGCGTTTATGGCAATCTGTCTAAGCGGCTCTTCCAAAGCCCGGCGTAAAATATTTACAGCCACATTTTCTTCAGCTTCTAATTTTATAGTATCCAAAACTTTTATCGCCCGCAGTAAGGCCACGCCGCCGCCCGGCACAACACCTTCTTCAACCGCGGCTTTGGTCGCGCCGACCGCGTCTTCAATTCGGTGTTTTACTTCTTTCATTTCGGTTTCAGTGGCCGCGCCAACTTTGATCACCGCCACGCCGCCTGCTAATTTGGCTAAGCGTTCCTGTAATTTTTCTTTATCAAATTCGCTTTCTGTTTGCTCCATTAATTTTCTGATTTGGGCCACGCGTTCTTTAACTTCTTTTTCATCGCCTTTGCCGTCAACGATAGTGGTGTTATCTTTGGTGGCGATAACTTTGCGGGCGCTGCCCAGGTCTTCCAAAGTGGCATTTTCCAATTTCAAACCGATTTCTTCGGAAATCACTTTGCCGCCGGTTAGAATGGCAATGTCTTGTAACATTTCTTTGCGTCTGTCGCCAAATCCCGGGGCCTTTACGGCCAAAACATTAAATGTGCCGCGAAGTTTATTAACCACAAAAGTGGTTAAGGCCTCACCTTCAACATCTTCAGCAATCAAGACCAAGTCCTTCTTGCCGCCTTGCGCCACTTTTTCGAGTAGTGGTAACACGTCATGAATGGAAGTAACTTTTTTATCCGTTATTAAAATATACGGGTCGTTATATTCGGACTCCATGCGTTCGGTGTTGGTCACCATGTAGTGTGACACATAGCCCTTATCAAATCTCATACCGCGCACGGTTTCAATTTGCATGCCGAATGACTGTGATTCCTCAACTGTGATCACACCATCTTTGCCGACTTCTTTCATGGCCTCGGCGATTTTTTGACCGACTTCTTTATCATTGGCAGAAATGGACGCCACATTGGCGATCTCGTCTTCAGTAACCGGACGGGCAATTTTTTCTTTTAATTCTTTGACGATTTCAGCCACGCATTTATCCAAACCGCGTTTTAAAGCCACCGGATTGGCGCCGGCAGTCACATTTTTCATACCTTCTTTAACAATCGCTTGAGCCAAAACCGTGGCCGTGGTGGTGCCGTCGCCGACATCATCATTAGTTTTGCTGGCCACTTCTTTTACCAGTTCCACGCCGGCATTTTCAAATTTATTTTCCAATTCAACTTCTTTGGCTACCGTCACGCCGTCTTTGGTAATGGTCGGTGCGCCGTAACCTTTATCCAAAACCACATTGCGTCCTTTTGGACCCAAAGTAACTTTGACAACATCAGCCAAAGCATTCACGCCTTTTAACAGGGCGTGTCTGGCTTCTTCATTATAGATGATTTGCTTTGCCATATGAATTTAAGATCAAAAAAATTAAAAATTTATTCAATGATTGCGACCACATCGCTTTTATCTTCGTCTTTGCCAACGTATAAAATTTTGTATTCAATTTCGTCTTTGCCTTTGCCAACCTTCACATCTTCCCCACCCCATTTTTTATATAATATTCTATCGCCGACTTTAAAACCCAACTTGGCGACGGCGTCGCCGTTACCCAAAGCAATAATTTCGCCTTCGGCTTTTTTTTCTTTATCAACGGTTTCGGGCAAAACAATACCAGAGGCCGTAACCTCTTCCTCTTTTATTGGCTTTACCAAAACCCTGTCTCCCAATGGTTTTATGGACATATTTTTATATAAAAATAGATGAATTAGGGGTGAATTAAGGGTATTATCACTCAAATTATGGGAGTGATAATTGTGAATACATTATACAATATTTTTAAAAAATGTCAAGAACCCATGGGTGGTGGACCGGCGGGGACTCGAACCCCGAACACCGCTTACCAAGGGCGGTATTTTACCAGTTAAACTACCGGCCCGCAGTCCACCGGTACGAGTGTAACACAAAGGCGATAAAAAGATTTTAAAATAAAAATAAAAGATCCCTCTATTTAAGAAGAACCTTTTACTGGTAAGCGATGTGTAGCCAATAGTTTAACTGGCTATCGCCCTTTGATTTAAAATTATCACGACCCAACCGTGCTGTCAAGTTTTCCTGCCCCCATTCCCCACACCACAAACCAGAAAACCACGCCTGTCCACATACTCCAGAGCCAATGATCAAACAATCCGGCGCATAACAAAGCAATAATAACCGGCAAAAAAAATAAATTATTTTTTGAGATTTTCTCCAGCCATTTTAGATGAAAAATTAAGAAAATTATTATCCCGACCAATCCCCACTCCACCAAAATCAACAAATAAATATTATGCACCGGCTGATATTGATAGGACGGCCAATTTATATTTTTTTGATACAGCGCGTAGGTGAACGCGCCCGGACCGACGCCAAATAGTAACTTGGCCGGCTTCAATAAAGATACAGCTTCGCCATATTGAACCTGCCTTTCATAAATTGATTTCTGTTCCAGCCGGTTACTCAAATTAAACCGCGCCGCAAAAACCGGATACAAAATTGCTAAAAAACAAATGGATAATAAAATATAAAAAATGGCTTGCTTACTGAAATCAAACAGCTTGCTTCTTTCTTTTATATAAATAATTATTTTTAAAGTTATCAAACCAACCACTGCCGCCAGCCATGCCCCGCGTGAAAAACTCAAAATCAAGCCGGATAAAACAAACAATTGGCCGACACTTAAAAAAATCTTCAACTTGGCATCGGTTTCTCTTAAATATAAAATCAAACCAACCAATAATAAAATAGCCAGATAAATTCCCAAAGAATTAGGCGAACCAAAACTGCCATAAGCGCGCAACCACCTCTCTTCACCAAACTCAATTACACTGGCACCGGCCTGCCGGCCGAACTGTTCGGCCATGCCTAGCCATTTGGAAGCAAACACATGCTGGATAAAAAATTGATGTAAGGCCAATAAACCCTGCGGAATGCCGCCGAGCCATAAAGCATACATGGATTTTTTATAAAAACCCTCACCCTGTCCGGCCAAGATCATAAACAGGCACAGGCCTTCAATCACATACAAAACAAAATTATAAGAAACCTGCCAATTAACGCTTTGCCAAACCGAAATTATCAAAAATAAAATAAAACCCAAACCAATCCATAAATTTTTCTTATGGGTGCGATAATGTTCCTTGCTGAAAATTCGGTGCCAAAACTCATATTTGCCAAAATTGGCAATTATAAAAAATACTACCAAGAGCGCCCATAAAATCTCCGTGCCGTATAAGCTGTACGTCCCGTACTCCCAAGCGCCGCCGTTTAATTTCCCGTAATGCCAAATCCAGCGCGTTTGCCACGGAAGCAAAAACAAAAAAATCCACAATAAATAATTACTGATTTTGCGAAGCATATATTTTTTTTAACCATTCCCCGCGAAAACGCTCGCGCGCGTCTTGTTCGTGAAATTTGAGCATGCTATCGGAAATCACCACGCCCTTATCCCCTTTCCGTTCAATATCCTTGCCGGAAAATTTCATTTTGGCCAGCTGAATTTTTTTGGCTTGCGTTTCAATCAGTTTGCCATAATCCCCCTGCCACATCGCCTGCCACATTTTTTTCCAAATTCGGCCAAAAGCCGAATCGCGCACTGCAAATAGATAAGAGGCCGGCTTGACCCGAAAAGTATTCGGCAAAAACTTTTCCGTCCAGCGATTGGCGTCTAAAAATTTTTGATAATAATTTTCCGGATCATAAATCGGAATCAATTTATGAATCCAATAAACCAAATAAATATCTTCGTCAACGATTTTCAAAGGCGAGAGGTCCAAATTGTCGTCGGCGGCAAAAAAACTTAGACAAACTTTATTTTTTGCCTTGTCGCCAACCCGCCTAAGCCGGAATAAACTTAATAAAAACGCGGCAAACAACCGAACCAGCCAAATCCGATTTTTTTCGGTTATAATAAAAAAATCAATATCACTGCCCTCGCCGGCCTGGCCGAAGGCCACTGAATTACAGACAAAAACTGCTTTTAAAAACGGCACTGACCGAATCTTTTTGGCGGCGCGGCGGGCGATTTTTAATTTTTCCGAAGATACTAACAGCCCTTCATTTCTTTTATATACATTGGCTTCTTTGCCGGCCAAAAAATAATACCCGCCCTGATATTTTATCTTTTCTTTATCTATATTTTCTAAATTTTTTAGGAATTCTTCATAGCTAATATGTATGCCCTCCCCCGTCCCCGGCCCTTGCCATAAAAATTCAAACAACTCCTCTTTGGTAAGGGGATAACCAAAAATATCAAAATAAGAGAGGGTTTTGATAATTGATTGATCCAGAAGAGAAGACATACACCTTTTTGATTTTATTCTTCCGGCGTTGCCATGGCCCCAAAATCTTTGGCGGCGTTAACTTTTAAGACATTGTCAAAAACAATAATTTTTTCGGCGGTGATATCTTTAACCTGCGTGTGATTTATCAGATAATATTTGGCGCTTAACACATTGGGCCTGACCAAATATTGCGTCACAGTATGCGCACCGACGTCAATTTCCAAATCACAAACACGGCCAAGCTTAATGCCTGATTCTGTATAAACCGGCAGATGCGTTAATTGACGCAAATTAATTATCATACCGTGGGATTTGACGTAGTGGGGGGAGTGATAGGAGGGGTCGGAGGAACAGCCGGAGCAGCCGGTGAACCGGGTTCACTGGTCTTCTTATTTAATAATATCTGCTGAAGTGCCATTAGTACGGTTCCAAAAAACCAATAAAGGGTAAGCCCGGCCGGAAGACCAATACCGATTACCACGGTCAAAATCGGCATAAAATACAGCATCTGTTTGTTCATCATGCTCATCATGGCTTCGTCTTTTCCTCCCGCGCCCGCCTCTTTTGGCGGTTGTTTTCTGACCAAGGTCTTTGCCTGCCAAAATTGAGCCGCACCGGCTAACACCGCTAAAACAATGTTCGGTTTGGCCATATCAAAAATCCCGAACGACATAGAACTTATCGTGCCCGGATTGGCTACAAAGGAATAAAGGTTGGTTGCCAAATTGCTTGAAGCCAAGGCATCGCGCAGTACCGTATACAAAGCAATTAAAATCAAAAGTTGAATGATGAGCGGCAAACAGGAAGAAAATGGATTGACTTTGTTGTTTTTATACAATTCCATTATCGCCTGGGTCTGTTTTTGCTGATCGCCGGCATATTGTTTTTTAATCTCGTTCATTTTCGGCTGAATCTCCTGCATTGATCTCTGCGCTTTTATTGAGGAACTTGTTAGGGGATACAAGATCAGGCGCACAAAGATGGTAATAATGATAATAACAACTCCAACATCATGACCGGGGATGATATTATATAACCAAACGAACAAGTTAAATATCGGCTGATATAAAATTGTGTTAAAAAGGGCAACCATAATTTCAGGCGTTTAAATTTTTTAAATTATTATTTTATTTCTTCAGTTGTTTCCGCTGGTTTTTCTTCGGCCGGCGTTTCTTCGGCCGCGGCTTCTTCTTCGGGCACTTCCTCCGAAGATAAGGCCTGCGAACCGCCATCCTCATTGACGTTTATTTTCCAACCGGTCAACTCGGCGGCCAAACGCACATTCTGACCACTGCGGCCAATGGCCAGAGAAAACTGATCCGGAGCCACACTGACATCGGCGATTCTCTCGGCGTCATTTAATTTAACATCCAAGACCCTGGCCGGTGACAGGGCATTGGCAATATATTCAGCGCTGTTTTCATTGTATAAAATCACGTCAATTTTTTCACCGCCCAATTCTTCAATAATGGTATTGATGCGGCCGCCGCGCTGGCCGATACATGAACCAATCGGATCAATGGACTCGTCACTGGTAAACACCGCTACTTTGGATCTGTAACCGGGATCGCGGGCCACGCCTTTTATCTCAATTAAATTTTCATTTATCTCCGGAATTTCTTGTTTGAAAATTTCTTTCACCATGCCAATATGAGTTCTTGACAGCACAATTTCCGGACCGCGCGGAGTCATTTGCACGGCCGCGACATAAAATTTCATACGCGCACCCGGACGATAACGATCGCGCGGGCTTTGCTGATCACCGGGCAAAACCCCGGTCACTTTGCCAAAATCAACCAACACCTTTCTGGCTTCGGCTCTTTGAACGGTGCCCATAACCACGGTACCTTCTTGTCCTTTGAAATCATTAAACACCATATTGCGTTCGGCCTCACGAATTTTCTGAATAATAACCTGCTTGGCGGTTTGGGCGGCCATGCGGCCGAAATCATGGGGAATTTCCAAAGCAATCTCAAGCACATCGCCCAGTTTGGCGCCCTTTTTAATTTTCTTCGCTTCAGCAATCATCAGTTCGGTTTTGGGGTTGAAGCGGGGCAAATCGGCAATTTCTTCGTCAGTCAGTTCTCGGCCTTCTTCGCGGGCTTTTTCCCTTCTGGCTGTAAGTTCATCCTGGGCCTTGGTTAAAACCTCCTCATCAATATCCGCGACCACGGTTTTAATATCCCAAACCTGCATATCGCCAGATTCCGGATCAAATTTTACTTTAATATTTTGCTGTTTATTGCCAAAATCCTTGCGGTAGGCGGCCGCCAAAGCATACTCAATGGCTTCCATCACCGAGTCATAGGATAGATTTTTTTCATCGCACAAAAATTGGATTGCCTTAGTTATTTCCGACATATTTTATTAAAAATAAATTACTTAAGAAAAAAGCAGCTTCTTATTAAAGCTACTTTGATAATAAGATAATATCACAGATATTTAAACTTGTCAAATCTTGAGATAAAGTTAGTCGTGCGGATTATAAATCCATTCGCAATTTTTACTGCGGGCGATATCAGCCGGAGTCACCTCTTCAAGCGCCAGGGGCAAATCCCGCTTGTCCATTCCGTCTTTAAAAACTACGGCCTGTTTCTGTTCTTTGGCCACAGCGTTATAAAAAGCTTTTTGTATGAATGAACTGCAGACAAAAGTATCCTTATTTATTAGAAAATCCTTGACATGCTTATTGCCGCCTTTTAATTTAAGCTCCACAAATTTAAGCAAAAATCCCAGCAACCTCAAATAGTCATAGGGAATATCCACATTATTCATCAAAAACGACAGGACTCTGGCCCTGACTTCTTCGGACAGCCCGGGTACGCGTTTAACCCCCAGTTCCAAAAAATCAAAATGTTTTGTGTATTTCTGGATGCGGTGAATTTCAATACCGTGATCTTCCGCGCTAATAATTAAAATATTCTTAAACAAACGACTCTTATTGGGCACAAAAAAAACAATGACGGCATGATTCCAATAACTACCCAAAATTTTCCGGATGGATCCGGAAAGCGCCGAACGGGTGTCTCTGGTTAAGATGATATCCGCTACCTGCAATTTTGATTCAATTTTTTTCCAAGCTGCGGCGCGCCTTTTACCCCGGGGCATCATATTAATTTTTTATTATATATCCAAACCGCCTTGCCGCTTTGGGCAATATCGGCCGGGGTGGTAATATCCTGCAATTCCATCGGCGACAAGAAATCCTCTCTAAAAATCATGTCCTCTCTTTTGTCCCATCCAGCCGCCTCGTAGAAGGCCTTCTGCACAAAACCGCTACAGCTGAATCTCTGTCTGCCCAGCAAATCTTCACTAAATTTTTTTGAAATCGCCGCGAGCAAAAACCGGGATAGTGTCAGTTTATAATAAGGGGCATCAACATTCATCAGCATAAAAGACAAAATTCTCTTTCTGGTTTCAGGGTCCAAATCCGGCACGCGCTTTATGCCGATTTCGTATTTTTCCGGATCTTTAAGATATTTATCCAATTTATGAACCTCTATGCCGCGCGGCGCAACCGCCTCAATAATCTGATTATAATATTGGCCCTTGGCAACATCTTTGGCAAACAACACTAGAGCCACATGATCCCAATAACTTTTCGTTACTTTCCTGATCAGATACCTTAAAAAATTTTTCTTTACGTGCACCAAAACAATATCCGCTTCTTTTAAAGGGGGAATTATACCCTTCACGCGTTCCAGGGGAAAGGCGATGTAATTTCTCTCCTCCTTCGTGGACATAAAATTAGTTTTTATTTATTCCGTCACCCTGAACACCTCTTCAACCGAGGTGATTTTATCTAGCGCTTTAAGGAGCCCATCCTGCACCATTGTCACCATCCCATTTTTCACGGCCAATTCCTGGATGGTGTATTCCGAAACCTGGGCGCTTAAAATAATCTGCTCCAGCTCTTTGCTCATGGTAAAAATTTCATAAATTCCAACTCTGCCTTTATAACCCAAGCCGCTGCACTCTTCACAGCCCTTGCCGTGGTAAAAATGCAATTTTTTTAAATTAACCTTTTTTTGCTCCGCCTCGGGCAGGGTTTCTAAACTTTTCACGACCTTGGCCATTACTTCAGGCGCCAGCTCAATTTCTTCCTGACAATGCGTGCAAATTTTACGCACCAATCTTTGGCCAATTACTGAATTTAAAGCCGGAGCCAATAAAAACGGCTTCACGCCCATTGACAGGAAACGGGGAACGGCTCCGGAAGCGCTGTTGGTATGAATTGTGGAAAGCATTAAGTGACCAGTTAGGGCCGCCTGAATGGCAATCTCGGCGGTTTCCAAATCACGGATTTCGCCGACCATGCAGATATCCGGGTCCTGACGCAAAATGCTACGCAAACCCTTGGCGAAAGTATAGTCGCGGCTGGCATCAACCTGGCTTTGATTGATTCCCTCCATTTTTATTTCCACCGGATCTTCCAAAGTGATGATTTTTACGCCCGGTTTATTTAAACCTTTCAAAATCGCATACATGGTGGTGGTCTTTCCGGAACCGGTAGGCCCGGTGGTGATAATCATGCCGTTCGGCCGCTCCACTTCTTTCTTTAGTCGTTCATAGGCCTCACCGCGGAGTCCCAATTCGTCAAAAGAAACGGTTTTACTGCCGCTGTATAAAATACGCATCACCACGCTCTCACCATAAACGGTCGGCATGGTGGAAACGCGAACATCCAGATTGCCGGATGATAATTTCAAAGTTACACGCCCGTCTTGCGGGCGGTCATTGATGTTTATTTTCAAAGCCGCCAGAAGTTTTATGCGCGACACGAATTTTTTCCATTCTTCTTTGGGCAAGGTGGCCACGTCATGTAAAATTCCGTCAATGCGATAGCGCACCATGATGCCGTTTTCTTCGGCCTCAACGTGAATATCGGAAGAATCAACCTTCAAGGCCGAAGCAATTATCAAAGTCAAAATGTCGGTAATGGAAACATTTTTAAACTGCTCGGCCAAACTCCGAAAATCAACCACCCCGGCTTTAAATTTATTGAGTTCCTCATCAGTGATGTTGATATCTTTGGTCACCGGCTTAACAATCGGCAGGTTCGCGTATAATTTCAAAATCGCTTCCAAACTATTTTCCGAAATTAGATAAATTTTAACATTGCCATGGTGCCGTTCGCCGATCTGATATGCCATTTCTTTGATTTCATCACTATACTCAACGCATCCCAGCCGTATCTCATCCGCCAAATTAAAAAAACAGACCGCTTTGCTGGCTCTGGCCTCGGCTTCGGAAATTAAGCGCAAGGCCTCCGATGACACCGGAAATCCAAACAAATCTATATACGGTAAATTTAAAGCCGCCGCCTTTTGGGCAACCAGTCCCTCTTTGGCTTTCACGTCCAGCTCCTCCATTTTTTTGGAAAACTTCGCGCCTGATGAACTCAAATTTCCGATTGAAGGAAAATCACTCATATTGAAGATATTATCTCCTAACCCAGCCGATTAACCGGCTGACTATTCCCTCTTTATGCATTTTTTGGAACAAATATACCCACGCGCTCACTGTATAAGCGTTAAAAAACGCTCCCAAGGCCGCCAGGAGTACAAACCATAAGCCAATGCCCACAAAAAATCCGGCGGCGATAAGAGCCGTATAATTGGTAATGCCGGCCACCAGCCAAATCAAGATTGAAGGCAAGAAGGCCAAAAACGAGGTGATAAAAACCAGAGCCACTAATATAAAATTCATCAGCATCAAAAGCACGCCCGCCTCAAGAGAAACAAGCATGTGGCGGTGAAAAAGATTCCAGCTCTTTTTAATCGCACTGAAGAAACCCTTGCCGTCAACTACCGCGTAGCAGGCCGCGTAAATCGCAATCATAGAAATAAACAGAGCGATAAACAACACCGCAAAAATTACCAGAGCGATCAGGAGGCCGGAGACAAATGTGTTTGATGAAAAGAAATAATTAAAGATAACCCCGAGCAAAATTATAAAAAATAATAACAGGACTTGCCGCACAATGCTGATAGCCAGTATCTCCCAAAAATTTTGCAAACCCTTTTTCCAGGCTTTGGCTATGGTGATGACTTTATTGCCCTTAAACCACTCCGAAGCAAAATAAATAAGAGCGCCTTGCGATGTAACTGCCAGAAACGCCACAAACACAAAAAGGGCGGCCATTATTAAAAATACCAGGACAATGCCCAGTACGCCCCACAAACCGGTGGGCAGAGTTATCAGATATTGCGGAAATAAAGTTTGTATTCCCTGGTTTAAGCCGCTGGTAGCCAAGGTTCCAAATTGGCCGATAAAACTGCTGAAACCGAATTGCCCCAAAAAAATGGAAAGCAAACCGAAAATCCACAAAATTTTATTATGCCAAACGGCGTGCCAAGCTTGAACAAATGCCTGACGGTATGTTGGTTCCCTCATATTTAAAAAGTTAGAAGATTAACCAACAATATTATACCACAAATGAAGTTATCCGAGAATTGTTTCCAGCTCTTCTTGTTCAAGCGTTTCTTTTTCAAGCAACACTTTAACCAAGCTTTCTAATTTATCCCGGTGTTTTTCTATTACCTCTTTGGCCCGGTTGGTGGCTTCAGAAAGCAAGGCATCAACTTCCCTGTCTATCATCTCGGCAGTTTTCTCGCTGTAATCTTTTTGTTCGGTAATCTCGCGGCCTAAGAAAATCATTTCATTGTGTTCGCCGAAAGTCCGCGGCCCCAGTTTGTCACTCATACCATAGCGCGTGACCATATCGCGCGCCACTTGCGTGGCGTTTTTAAGATCAGCATACGGACCGGTTGAAATCATATCATCTCCATAAATCATTTTTTCAACCACATAGCCACCCAGTATCATGGCCAATTCATCTTTAAACTGCGCCAGGGTATGGTAATGCTTGTCTTCGGTCGGCATCTTTAAGGTATAGCCACCGGCCTGGCCGCGGGAAATAATAGAAACTTTTCGCACCTTATCGCCGTTCGGCAAATAATGACCGACAATGGCATGGCCTGATTCGTGGTAAGCGGTCATCTTCTTTTCCGCATCGGTAATTACCCTGTTTTTTCTTTCCGGACCAAGCAAGACCTTTTCAATGCTTTCCAAAATTTCTGTCTGCCCAACTTGTTTTAAACCTCGGCGCACAGTGAGAATGGCCGCTTCATTTAACAAATTCGCCAAATCAGCGCCGGAAAATCCGGGTGTGCGTTCGGCAACCCTACGTAGCGAGACCTCTGTTGCCAAAGGTTTGCCGGTAGCGTGAATCGCCAGAATTTCTTCACGGTCTTTTATGTCAGGCATATCTAAAATAACTCGCCTATCAAATCTGCCCGGACGAAGCAAGGCCGGATCCAAAACATCAGGACGATTGGTGGCCGCCATTACGATTACTCCCAAATTCGGATCAAACCCGTCCATTTCAACCAATATCTGATTAAGGGTTTGTTCGCGTTCATCATGGCCCCCGCCCAAACCGGCGCCCCGGCGCCTGCCAACCGCGTCTATTTCATCTATAAAAACAATGGCCGGAGCCGATTTCTTGGCTTTGCCAAAAAGATCGCGCACCCGGGAAGCGCCCACGCCGACAAACATCTCCACAAATTCCGAACCGGACATGTTTAAAAACGGCACATTGGCTTCGCCGGCTACGGCTTTGGCTAAAAGTGTTTTGCCGGTTCCCGGACCGCCGACCAGAAGCACGCCTTTGGGAATTTTCGCTCCCATATCCGTAAATTTTTTCGGATCTTTCAAAAAATCAACTATTTCAATTAATTCTTGCTTGGCTTCTTTGACACCGGCCACATCTTTGAAAGTTTTTTTGCCTTTATTGTCATCCGGATTGGCCTGACGCGGATTGCTCTGGCCAAAGCCCATGGCCTTATTATTCATTCCCTGTACGCCTCTGGTCATGAAATAAAAGAAGAGCACAAAAATTATCAATGGAATAAGGGTTGGTAGTAAATTGATCGCCCAGTATGTCCAGGAATTTTCCGCTTTAACATTAACTGTGATTTGACTTAGGGCATCAGAAGTTATGCCGTAGTTTTTAACAATGTCGCCAAAACTTTCGGTTGTCTCTTTTTGAACGGTCTGCTGTTTGGCGTTTGTATCTTTCAAATTAACGGTAATGGTATCGCCGGAAATGGTGACGTCTTTTACTTTGCCGCCGTTAATTTCCGTTACCAGCTGGCTGGTGCTTATCGCCTCCGGAGTATTGTTTTGTCCACTTTTAAAAGCCCCTAAAACGGCCGCCAGCAAAAACAAAAGCAGAAATATGATGATGAAATTTTTCAGGAAGTTTTTCATACACAACTATTATACGGCCTTTTCTTCTTCTTTAACAGCTTCTTCTTTAGTAGCTTCCTTAATGGTCTCGGCTTTCTTGGCGGTTTTGCCTTTAACTCCGGCCAAGCGCAAACCCAAACGGTGTTCCGGCGGTTCCAGCGACATGATTTCAAATTCAGCTGATTGGCCTAATTTGAATTTATCATTTATATTGGCAATTGCTTCATCGGAAAGCTCGGAGATGTGCGCCAACCCGTGGATGTCTTTATCCAAAGCCACCATCAGGCCGAATGGTTCAATCTTGATTATCTTGCCCATCACCTTGTCGCCAACCTTATATTTGTCCTTGGCCAATTTCCACGGATCTTCAACCAATCGTTTGATTGATAAATATATTTTTGATTTATCAAGCTGAATGATTTGGGCCTTAACCGCATCACCGACTTTCAAAATATCTTTCGGATGATCAATTCTCTGCCAGGCAATTTCGGAAATATGCACCAAACCTTCCAAATCCTGACCAAATTTTACGAAGGCGCCAAAAGATGTCAGAGCGCTGACTTCGCCGTCAATTACATCACCCACTTTGTATGATTCCAAAACGGCTTTTTGCGCGTCTTCCCAAACCGCTTTTTCAGAGACAATCAATTTTTCTTCTTTTTCATTAACATCAATCACTTTCACTTCCAATTCCTTGCCTACCAGTTCGCGCAGTTTTTCCAAAATACGATTTTTATCACCGCCGGCCACTCTTGGATAATGTTCCGGGCTAAGTTGCGACACCGGCATAAAACCGGCCAGGGCCTCAACCTGCATCATAATACCGCCCTTGTTGGCCGACAAAACTTTTGATTTAATCGTCAGACCGTCTTTCAGCCATTTCTTCATACTGTCCCAAACACGCTGATAGCCGGCAATGCGGAAGGAAAGTTCCATCTCGCCATTTTCATTTTCCAATTCCAAAACCGTAGCTTCCACTTCATTACCAACTTTTAAATTGGCATATTCGGCTGATTCGGAAAATAACTCGCGACCACGAACAACACCGACGGTCAGTCCGTCAATATCAACATGGATTTCGCCTTTATCAATGGAAATTATTTTACACTTAACCACATCCCCTTCTTTGGGAATAGTCAGCGGATTGGCCTGTAGCAATGTTTTAAAATCTGTCATATTAAACAAAAAAAATTTTCTTAGCCCCTCTCAAATCTTAGTTGAAATGGAGTTTTCTCCGCTAAAATTGGGAGAAATTTAGTGTAATTGGATTATACCGCAACCCTGCAAATTTGTCAATAAAAAAGGGCTAAGCCGCACGAAGACGGATTAGCCGGGACGGGACTGCCGGGACTAAGGAGCAGAGGCGCACTAGGTCAGCCGGGGATCCTTCTCCGGAGGCGGAGGATCAAGCTGTACCTGCACCCCTTGAGGAGGAGGCACGATCCGCTGAAACGGGCTCGTGTCATCGGTATCAATGGAACCAGAAACCGGTTCCGGGTTATTGCCGACCGTGTTGTCGTCCTCTTCGTATTTCATCTACATCCTCCCTTGAAAGGGTTGCGGATAAAGTGGCAGGGCTAAATTATATAATAAAAAAATAAGCCCGTCAATGGGCTTATCTCATGCACAAAATATTAATTTAAATTTTTCCACGGCGGCGGCGATGCGCTTTAATTGCAAATCTGTGCGCCTCGTCCCGGGTACGAAGCAGTGCACGCCGGTTTATTTCGGACAATTCTTTAAAATTTGGTTTCGTGCCGACCGGAAAAATTAATTTATCATTTTGAAATTTTGAAATTCCCAGCATCGGGATAGCAATACGATTTTTGTCCAAAACTTTGGCGACAAAATCAACCTGCGGTTTGCCGCCGTCAATTAAAATCAAATCCGGCCGCGGCCACTCCGGATGTTTAAAACGCCTTTCCACCATTTCTTTTAAAGATTCTAAGTCATTGTTGGTGACCGTGCGGATTTTAAATAATCTATATTGCGAATTGTCCGGCTGGCCATTTGTCAGTACCACCATTGACCCGTAACTTTCTTTGCCGGCAAAATGAGAAATATCATACCCTTCTATTCTGTGGAAGGTGACCGGCCCGACATCCTCGCGTGAAATTAAAGTGACATCCTGAATGTGTTTTAAAGCCGCGGCTGCGGATGGATTTTCCTTAGCTAATTTTTTTAATAATCTTTTTTTCTCGCCTTTTAAAAATAAAATAATATTATCAATATTTTTTTGATAATCTTCTTTTGAAATTGCGCCGACGCACGCGCCCGGACACAGGCCGATATGATAATCAAAACATGCCCTGCCTGAAAGCGGCTTGCATGTGCCATACGGGAAAACGCGGCGAATAATTTTCAAAGCATTTTTTATGATTGTCTGGCTTTGATACGGCCCGAAAATTTTGGCCGAAGACGGCGGAAATTTTTCCAGTTCCCGGCCGCGCACAATGAGCGGCCTGGGGTAATCAATTTTGGGAATGACTAAAAAAATAAACGAACGGTTGTCTTTATCTTTCACATTATATTTTGGCCAATATTTTTTTATCAGATTCGCCTCCAGCACAATCGCGTCCAGTACTGTCTCAACCTTGTGATGCCTGATTTTTTTGGCCTTGCTCACCATTTCACCGATGCGCGGATCTGTGTCGGGTCGGAAATACTGCGAAACACGCCGGCGCAAAGATGTGGCTTTGCCGACATATAAAGGTTTATTATTCTTATCAATGAAAATATAAACCCCCGGCGTCAGTGGCAATTTTTTAACTTGATCTGATAATGACATGGCTTAAGGTTGAAGAATATCCTCGGTGCGGCCGTCAATGGAAATGACGACGTTTTGCACGGTTGGAAATTGTTTTAAAGTGTTGGTGATTTCTGACCTGATCGCAGTCACCCGGCAGGAACCGCCCACGCCCTGCTCAAGCGCCTCGTTAAAATCAACTTGAGCGGTCCCGTTGGCAATAGTCAAACTTTGGATTTGCACCTCGGAATTAATAATATTTGTAATATACCCCCGCGTTTTCTCTGTTGCTGTCGGTCCTTTTAATAATTCTTCCAAAGCCGCGCGGGCCACAGCTTGAGTTTTTGGAATTATTCTGTTTACCGCATAAACCTTACTGCAATCAAGCAAATTCGGATCAAATTTATCATTATTAAAGAATACCTTTACGGTCATATTCTGGGTTGCGGACTTTTTTATAACCACCGGCAAACGAAACTGCGCATTGCGAAGCGGGTCGCCGCTGGGATTTTCGTTGGTGAAAACCAGAGTGCCGTTTTGATCTTTGCTTGAATTAAAATTCAGGGTTGTTTCAAATTGAGTCGGCAATTGTGTCCAATCAGTTTTGGCGGTTAAAGGGGAAATTCCTAAACTATTACCCATCTCGTCCAATAAAATTACTGATCCAACCTGACCTTCAAAACCGCTCCAGCCGTTTCCGGTAACAGTGCCGGAAATCGTTACGGGTGAACTTACACTGACGTCCGGCAATGGCGCGGTGACAGTTATGCCAACAGCTTCGGCTTTATATACCAAGGGCACTTTTACTAAATCCTGCTCACTGCCGTCTTTGGCAGACAAATCATAAACCTCCAAAATTAAATTCGTGCCATCAGCTAAATTCGGCAAAGCAACTACTTTTTGGAAATCCCCAAATTGGCCGGCATCTTTAGCATTGGCCGTAACTGTGCTTTCGTATACTTTAAGGTTGTTAAAAGTCAGCACGCGGATATTAAACTGATTCTCAAAAACTCTGGCATAACCCGTAACCGTAAACTTGCTGCCGACTACATCATTCATATACGGCAAATTCACGATGATATTTTTGGAATTTTGATTGGGTTCACAGCCGGTTGTCGGCTGGGCGGCAGATGGCATTCCGTGTTTTATCCATTGGCCGTTTTGACAAATCCAGGTATCTTCACCGGTTAAAAATCTGGCGCCAAAAACAAATAACAACAGAACAATGAGTATGCCCAACACGATGATGACTGCTTTTTTCATATAAATTGATGAGTTATTTATTATAAATTTAGTATACTCCTTACAAATATTCCCGCAAATACATGCCCGTGTATGAATTCGGGTTGTCGGACAGTTCTTCGGGCGTGCCTTTGGCCACGATCTTTCCCCCGCCATCCCCACCTTCCGGGCCCAAATCAATCACATAATCGGCCGATTTTATAATATGCAAATTGTGTTCAATCAAAACCACTGAATTTCCTTTATCCACCAATTTGTTTATCACCTGCAATAATAATTCAATGTCATAGTAGTGCAAACCAACAGTCGGCTCATCTAATAGATATAAAGTTTTTTTGCCCAGAGGCGCAGTGAGTTCGCGCGCGAGTTTAATTCTCTGCGCTTCTCCGCCGGAGAGCGTGGTGGCGCTTTGGCCCAGTCGCAAATACCCCAAACCGACTTCCTGCAGAACTTTCAACTTGTCGGTGATAAAATAAATATTTTCAAAAAATTTCAAGGCCTCGGTAACGGTCATTTCCAAAACCTGGCTGATATTTTTATTCTTATATTTTACCTGCAGGGTTTCACGATTAAATCTTTTGCCGCGACAAACCTCACAGGGCACAAAGACCGTGGGCATGAAGTGCATTTCTATAGTGTTGAATCCGGCGCCATCGCAGGCCTCACAACGGCCGCCGGGCACATTAAATGAAAATCTTGAATGGGTATAACCGCGCATTCTTGAGTCCTCCAGATTGGCAAAAAAATCTCTGATCGGTGTGAAAATGCCGGTATAAGTGGCCGGATTTGAGCGCGGAGTGCGGCCAATTGGCGATTGATCAACAATGATCGCCTTATCAACATATTCGGTGCCGGTGATTTTGCTGATATTATCCAGATGCGGCAGACGGTTTTTTATTTTTACCAGATTTTCGTAAAGAGTGTCGTAAAGTAAGGTGGATTTGCCGCTGCCGGACACGCCGGTGATACAGACAAATTTTCGCAAAGGAATTTCCGCGGTCAGATTTTTTAAATTATTCTGGCGCGCGCCCGTGATTTTTATTTCCTCGGTTTCTTTCCAGCGACGTTTGCGCGGAACCTCAATCTTTTTTTTGCCATTAAGATATTCCAAAGTTAATGATCTTGTTTCTTCGGGCGGATCAGACAACGCTTTTTTAATATCGCCAATAAACACAACCTCGCCGCCATGTTCACCCGCTTTTGGTCCGAGGTCTACTAAATAATCGGATTCTTTTATGGTTCTCTCATCGTGTTCAACAATTAAAACCGTATTCTTTGCTTCGCGCAAAGATTTTAAAGTTTTTATCAATTTTTCCGTGTCACGTTCGTGCAAGCCAATAGTCGGCTCATCAAGCACATACAGGGTATTGGAAAGTTTTGAACCGATCTGCGAAGCCAGCCGGATTCTTTGCGCCTCACCGCCGGACAAGGTGTATGACTCGCGCGCCAGAGTGATATAATCCAAACCGACCTCAAGCAAAAATTTCAACCGGTCGCAAATTTCCTTCACCGTGTTTTCAGCGATTATTTTCTGGCGCTCGGTTAATTTTTTTCCGTAGTCAACAAAAAACTTGTGCGCTTCGTCTATGGTTAAGGAAGTTACTTCGTGTATATTTTTATTTTTTATCCTGACAGATAGCGCCTCCGGTTTAAGACGTTTGCCCTGGCATTCATCGCAAATTTCTTCGGAAAATATTTCTTTTTTACCCAAGCCGTGGCAAACTTCACAAGCTCCGGCCGGACTGTTAAAAGAAAATAAACGCGGTTCAATTTCCGGAAAAGAAAACCCGTCTTCCGGGCAGGACCAGTTGCTGGATAACAATCTTTCGTGTTCGCCATCGCGATTTTCTTTAAATAAAACCAAAACCAAACCCTTGCTGTGAGTGAGCGCGTTTTCAACTGCTTCAAACAAGCGGGTCTCATCGCTAATCATTACCCTGTCCATCACAATATCTATGTCATGCACTTTATATCGCGATAATTTTATTGGATCGTGGAGAGAAACGATTTTTCCATCAACCCGCGCCTGATCAAAACCCTCGTTTAAAAAATCATAAAGCAACTGATAATATTCGCCTTTGCGGCCGCGCACCACCGGCGACAAAATTGTCACAGTTTTTTCCTTAAATTCTTCGCCCAAGTTAATAATAATATCAATCATTTCTTCCACGGAAAGTTTTTCTATTTTCGTGCCGTCGTTTGGGCAATATACTTCGCCCATGCGGGCGTATAAAACCCTCAAATAATCATAAATTTCAGTTAAAGTGCCCACAGTTGAACGCGGATTATGCGACAGCGCTTTCTGGTCTATAGCAATGGCTGGCGACAATCCGACAATATCATCAACGTCGGCGCGCTCCATCTGACCCAAAAACTGACGTGCGTATGGCGACAATGATTCAATATACCGGCGCTGGCCTTCGGCAAAAATCGTATCAAAAGCCAGCGACGATTTGCCGCTGCCCGATACGCCGGTGATAACTGTAATTTTTTCCTTGGGAATTTCCAAAGAAATATTTTTCAGATTATGCACCCGCGCGCCTTTGATTGTGATTTTGTTTTCCATAGTTCAAGCCCAAAGGGCTTCTATTAATCCCCCTCCACATCCAAAAACTGTTCAATGTTTTTCTTAATCGTCTGCGGAGTAATTTTGTGTTTTTTGTTATAGGCCAACTGCTTTTCACGCCGGCGATCAACTTCCTCAATCGCCCGTTTCATTGAACCGGTAATATTATCCGCATACAAAATCACCTTGCCGCTCACATTGCGCGCGGCTCGGCCCATGGTCTGCATCAAAGACGACTCGCTACGCAAAAATCCTTCCCTGTCCGCGTCCATAATCGCGACCAAAGTCACTTCCGGCAAATCCAAACCCTCGCGCAATAAATTCACGCCGACCAAAACATTAAATTCACCTTTTCTGAAATTCATCAGAATTTCCGTGCGCTCAAAGGTCTTTATATCCGAATGCAGATAATTCGCCTTATAACCTTTTTTATTTAAAAATTCATGCAGATCCTCGGCCATTTTTTTGGTCAGCACATTTACAATCGCTCGCTCGCCGTTTTTGACGATCCCGTCAATTTCTTTCATCAGATCATCAATCTGGCTGTTATTGGTTTTCTTATCAAATACCGGTCGCACTTCAACCGGCGGATCAATCAAACCGGTCGGCCGAATCACCTGCTCGGCAATCTGCACGCTGTGGCGCAGTTCAAAATCCCCGGGCGTGGCCGTGGTAAAAATCACCTGTCCCACCCGATCTTCAAATTCGGAAAATTTTAAGGGACGGTTGTCCAAAGCCGACGGCAAGCGCCAACCATATTGGGTGAGCACTTCCTTGCGACTTTTATCACCTTCATACATTCCCCTCACCTGCGGCACGCCGATATGCGACTCGTCTATGATTGTTAAAAACTCCGGCTGACGCTTTCCATCTCGGCCGTTTTTCCACGGAAAATACGCAAGCAAAGTGTCGGGCGGCTCGCCGGCCAATTTTCCGGCCAAATGCCGGGAATAATTTTCCACGCCGTGACAATATCCCAAGGTCTTGAGCATTTCCATATCATATTTGGTCCGGCGTTCCAACCTTTCGGCCTCAAGATATAATCCATTTTTGTTAAAATATTCCAGACGCTCTTTTAATTCTTTTTTGATGTTGCCTATCGCCTCGCGAAGTTGCGGTTCGGTGCTGATAAAATGTTTGGGTGGAAAAATAACAATCTCATTTAAATTTTGATTTATTTTTCTGGTCAGCGCATCCACAATACTGATTTCAGAAACTTTTTGTTCATTTAATTCAATCCGATAAACAACATTTTCCGATGCCGGCATTATTTCAAAAACATCCCCGTGCACTCTGAATTTACTTCGCGTCAAAGCGCCCGGCGTGCGGGCAAACTGGATTTTCACCAACTGGCGGATCAAATCCCCGCGTGTAATCGGCTGGCCGACTTCCAAATGCAAAGACGAACCCAAATAATTTTCCGGCACACCCAAGTTGTAGATGCAGGAAACAGAAGCCACAATAATCACGTCACGGCGGGTGGAAAGCGCGCTGGTGGCCTGATGGCGCAAACGGTCTATCTCCTCGTTGATCATTGCTTCCTTTTCTATATATGTATCACTCGTCGGCATATATGCCTCGGGCTGATAATAGTCGTAATAGGAAACAAAATAATTGACCGAGTTTTCCGGAAAAAAATTTTTATACTCACGGTAGAGCTGGGCGGCCAGGGCCTTGTTGGGCGCCATCACCAAAACCGGCATATCAAAACTGGCGATGACATTAGCCACCGTAAAGGTCTTGCCCGAGCCGGTTACGCCCAAAAGGGTTTGATACCTGTCTCCCTTCTTAACCCCGTCAATTAATTTTTTAATTGCCTGGGGCTGGTCGCCGGCTGGCTTGTATTGTGAGTGGAGTTTAAATAATGACATAAATTTGCCCAATACGCCAAAACGCCCGATTGCTCGGTGTAACTGGGGGTATGTTAGTATGAATTGGTTGGTTTGTCAAACAAAAAACAGAGCCCAAACAGGGCCCTGTTTCGCTATAAAAATCTTAAAACTTGAAGCTCTCTCCCATCTTTCCAATAACCGGCAATGGTTCCATCTTGCCATTTATGGCATTGATAATTCCCACCACCAACAGCACAAACAGAGCTAAATCCAGTAGCGAAAGAATCGGCCAAAGCAGATAAGAAATAAACCAACCCAGCACCCAAACGATAATCCAGCCGATAAACAGCACCAAACCCTGCTTGACATGAAATTTAACAAACGGATCATTCTTCGCATCCGTCAGTAACGGAATGAAGAATAAAATATATGCCACCACGGCCATGCCTGTATTTTTTTGTCCGCTGTGTTTTGGCGCCTCCGGCTGGCTTGGTTGCGCTGACGGCATTTGTTGCTCGTCCATAATTTAAAATTAAATGAATAAAGACGGCCGCTTAGGCCGCCTTTAATATAGCACAGCTAAATTTATTTGACCAGCGCCGGTTGCGTTTCTACTCCGCCTTTCATCATTGGTACAATGCCGCCGCCACTACTGTTTCCCCAATCAAGAACATCTTTGATCACCGGTACAATTACGCTGTTTTGATAATAATACGTGCCGGTTGGTTTACTGGTAATCGGGAATATATATGAAGGGATAAGAAGCTGTTGATTTTGATTGTCCCTATAAAACCACATCTGCACCAGTCCCAGAGTTGGCGTGCCCAGATCTATTTCCTGGGATTCGCCAGTTCCGCCATACCAATAATAGTTCTGCCTGAATCCGCCGTTTTCCGCCAATTTTATTATACGCGCGCTGTCTTGTTCAGTACCGTAAGATGAGGCCTGATAATTTTGACTCATTAAATTATAAACGCCGGTAGCTTTCATTTGCCTGATATCAACATTCACCGTCAAGCCGGATTTATTTCCGGATTCGTCATAGATTTCTTTGCCATTTATAACCAAAGGGTAAATCACAGATAATTGTTCGGGAATATAATAATTCGCTTTGTCCGGCGCGGCATCATAATAAATTCTCCAATCATTCTGGACAAAGGGTTGGCCATAATTGGTTAAAGAAATGCCATAATTACGCAGGAAACTATCCGCTACATCAATTATTTTTGAATCGGACGGCACGTCGCCGATCTTTATCGGCTGATACGGCATTGGCGGCTGGACGCAACCGATAGCCATACAGCTAACAGTATCACTGCCGGTTGAACCGCTGGCTCCAATCCATTTCTGATAATTCTGGTTGATACTCACACTGCCGTCATCAAAATTCACATAAACCTGGTAGCCGTTATCGCGATTTTCCGTAAAACTGATATTTTGTAATTTAGTATTGCTGAATTTTGTCCAATCAATAAAATTTAAACCGGTGTTAGTCATGACCGAACTCAAAGCCAAAGCGCCGCCGTCAGTAACGCGTTTCAAAACATCCAAATTATTTGAGAGATGCGGCAGATCTCCGCCTTTATATACAAATTTATAATTTGTCGGCCGAATTGGCATCGCTGACACCGAACCACCGCCACCCATTCCTATTGCTCCTGACCTGCCAACATCCGAGGTCGCGCTTGGCGCAGCTGGAGTTGTTAAAGACAGTGATTTACTTGCGCCCAGGTCGTTTGCGCTGCCAATTGTTGCACTGCCAACTGCCTGCTCGCTAGCCGCAGTATTGCTCTGCCCGGTGCTTTGCCCGGCGACCAATGATCCAAAAGCATTATCAGTTAATTTTTTGATATTCACATTCGCATTATGCTTGGACAAAAATGGCAGTCCCATACTAGCGCCTTTATAATATAATGTCGGCAAAATAATCAAAGCCAAAACAGCTAACCCGCCCAAAGCATAAGCAAATCTGGGCACTGTAAACCAGCTAGTGCTTTTTTTAGCAGGCATGGCCGCAATCTTTTGCATGATCCTGGCCCGCAACTGTTGTTTAAAATTTTCATCAAACTTTGTATCCGGCTTGGCCGCGAGCAGTTCATTTATGATTTTTACAATCTCACCTTCTTGACTCTTCAAACTTGAATCAAGCTGATACAAGTCCGCGAGTATTTTTTGTATTTCCGGGTTCATATGCTTTTAATTAAAAATAGTATAAATAAAGTCAAAGGCATTTCCTGTTTTAATTTTGACAGTGTCCGCGAAAACATCATCCGGCAACTTTCCTGTGATTTTCCCAAAACTTCCGCAATCTCCTCATATGACATTTCCTGCCACACCCGCATAACAATTATTTCCCTCTGCTCCGATGACAATTTTGACAGATAGTTTTTTACTTTTTGCAAATTTTCTTTGCGATCAAAATCACCCAAAACATCATTCTCTTGCGACAGATCAAAAACATCTTCTATATTTGCTTCAACCTTATGCGTCCGATAATAATCAATCACTGTGTTGCGCGCTATTTTATAAAGCCAAGCTGAAAATGTTCCTTTATCCGGATTAAAATTCACAAAATTTTCAGCCGCTTTTAAAAAGGTCTGGCTGGCCAAATCTTCGGCGGTCTCTTTATGATAGGTTTTAAAATAAATAAAATCATAAATCTTGCGGATATGCTTATCATATAGAGCGCCAAACTGTTTTTGTTCTGCTGGGGTCATACTAAGTAAAACGAAAAATTATATAATATGTAACCGGCTAGCCGTAATCTACCACAAATTAGGGAAAAATTAAACTCTTTTTTAACCCTTTTTGCTCTTGCCTACACTTAAATTATGTGCTAAAATATTGGTATTAAAATTAGTAATTCCTCCATATGCACATCAGTTGGTTTGGCCAAACATGCGTAAAACTGCAGACAAAAAACTCCGACACCGACGTAACCATTTTAATTGACGCCTACAGACCCAAACACGGCGAATTCCCGCGAAGTTTTTCTCCGGATGTGGCCCTATATTCCAATGGCGACAAAGACGCGGCCACCCTTTCTCAAAACCCGTTTGTGGTTGATTCACTGGGTGAATTTGAGGTAAAAGGCGCAATGATCTACGCAATGCCGGGCACTTCCGGCAACATCATCTATAAAGTAAACGCCGAAAATTTAACATTGGTGCATTTAGGGCGTATAAATAAACCCTTAGAAAACGGCGACTTGGAAAAAATTCTTAGTCCGGATATTTTGGTAATTCCGGTGGGCGGGGCGCCCGGATACCTTGATCCGAAAGCCGCCGCCGCACTGGCCACCGAGCTTGAGCCGCGCATTATTATTCCCATCGGCTATAAATGCGACACCGATCCGGACGCCAAACCGATTTCGTCGTTTATCACCGAGATGGGACTAAAGCCGGAAGCAACCGAGAAAAAGGTAATCATAAAAAAGAAAGACCTGCCGCAGGACGAAACAAAATTAATCGTACTGGAAAAAGAATAATCATTCACGACCAATATGCCAGATAAAAAAGTACAACCTGAAATTTGGCTATGGACCGGAGTGATAATATTCGCGATTATAATTGTGGGCTTATGGGGCTGGGCAATCAAAATAAAATTCAGTTCCATAAACTGGGCGCAAACTCCGGAAGCGCAAATGGTGGGCACCCAGCAAAAAGATTGGAATCAAATTTTTGCCGACGAAAAAGATAAAATAATCCTTGAAGACGCAAAAAATAAATTAAAAACAATAATTAACGACGTGATTTCATCCGCGTCAAGCACGCCAACCACTACCGTTAACACAAGCACAAAACAATAACCAATATGCCAGAAAAACAAGACAAAATAAATTTTCCCAAAGACAGCGTGGGGATAATCACGCCGGCGCCGATTGTTGAAGAAATGCAAAAATCATATTTGGAATACGCGATGAGCGTTATTGTTCAACGCGCCCTCCCCGATGTTCGCGACGGCTTAAAGCCGGTGCACAGACGCATCCTCTACGCAATGTGGAACATGGGTTTACGGCACAATGCCAAATTCCGCAAATCAGCGCATGTGGTCGGCGAGGTTATGGCCAAGTTTCATCCGCACGGCGACTCTTCCATATATGATTCCATGGTGCGCATGGCCCAGGATTTTGCCATGAGGCATCAATTAGTACACGGTCAGGGCAACTTCGGCTCAATGGACGGGGACTCGGCCGCGGCTTACCGGTATACAGAAGCCAAATTAACCGCCTTGGCCGAAGAAATGCTGTTTGATATTGAAAAAGACACAGTAAACTTCATGCCGAACTATGATGGTTCTCATCAAGAACCCATGGTTCTGCCCACTAAAGTACCCAATCTGCTTTTAAACGGCACGGTGGGTATTGCCGTCGGCATGGCCACAACCATCCCGCCGCATAATTTAGGCGAACTCTGCGATGGTATTGTTAAACTCATTGAAAAACCGGACACCAACATTGAAGAACTGACGGAAATTATCAAAGGTCCGGACTTCCCCACCGGCGGCATTATCTATAATAAAAAAGACATTCTTAATGCCTATTCAACCGGCCGGGGCGGCATTGTTGTACGCGCCAAAGCCGACATCCACGAAACCAAATCAGGCCAATTTCAAATCATTGTCACTGAAATTCCATACAACATAAACAAATCAACGCTATTGGAAAAAATTGCGGAACTGGTGACAGAAAAAAAACTGGAAGGCATTCGCGACTTGCGCGACGAATCCAACAAAGACGGGGTCAGAATGGTTATTGATCTTAAAAAGGATTCTTATCCGAAAAAGGTCTTAAACAAACTGTTCCAGATAACCGAACTCCAGACCACTTTCAACTTCAACATGCTGGCCTTGGTAGACGGCATCCAGCCGCGGGTGTTAAACCTCAAAACCATTCTTGAAGAATTTATAAAACACCGGCAGGAGGTTGTAAAAAGACGCACTGCCTTTGATTTGGCAAAAACCAAAGACCGCGCCCATATTTTGGAGGGATTAAAAATCGCTTTAGACAAAATTGATTTGGTTATAAAAACCATCCGGGCTTCAAAAGACAAAGAAGCGGCCAAGGTCAACCTGATGTCTAAATTTAAATTTACCGATCGTCAGGCCACGGCCATTTTAGAAATGAAACTTCAACAGCTGGCCAATTTGGAAAGACAGAAAATTGAAGACGAATTAAAAGAAAAGAAAACGCTTATAAAAGAACTGGAAACAATTCTGGCCTCCAAAGCCAAGATGTTGAAGATAATTGAAAAAGAAACCTTGGAAATAAAAGAAAAATACGATAATGCCAGACGCACCCAAATTGTTGCCCATGGCGTTAAAGAATTTACCACTGAAGATTTAGTGCCCAATGAACCGACTATAATAATGATCACCACCGACGGTTATATCAAGCGATTGCCTCCGGATACTTTCAAACAGCAATCCCGCGGCGGCAAGGGCGTGATTGGCGTAACCACCAAAGAAGAAGACAGTGTGGAACAACTCCAGGCCACCAACACTCATGACAATATCCTATTTTTCACCAGTCGCGGCCGCGTGTTCCAGCTAATGGCTTATGATATTCCGCAAGGCAGCCGCACGGCCAAAGGACAGGCCCTGGTCAACTTCCTGCAGTTGGCGCCAAATGAAAAAGTGACGGCGCTTCTCGCCACCAGCGACCTGACCAAGATCAAGCATTTGGTCATGGTTACCAGGCATGGTTTGATTAAAAAAACCGCGCTTGAGGACTTTAGCAATGTCCGCAGAAGCGGTCTAATCGCCATCAAATTGAAAAATAACGATACCCTGGAATGGGTCAAACCATCGGATGGCACTAATGAAATTTTAATTGCCACCCAAAAGGGCCAGGCCATCAGATTTAAGGAAAAAGACGTGCGGGAAATGGGCCGGGCCGCCTCCGGCGTACGCGGTATGCGCTTGCATCAAAGCGACGAAGTGATTTGTATGGATGTGATTGAACCGAAAAACACCAGCTTAGAACTTCTAACCGTGGGCGAAAACGGAATTGGCAAACGCACCCCAATCCTGGAGTATCGCATTCAGGGCCGCGGTGGTAGTGGCGTTAAGACCGCCAACATCACCGATAAAACCGGTCTCCTGATTCATGCCAAAGTCGTAGACAAAGTTGATGCCGCCGAACATGATCTGATTATTATGTCCGCTAAAGGCCAGGTTATCAGATTGCCGTTTAAATCGGTCTCCGTCTCGGGTCGCGCCACCCAGGGCGTCCGTCTGATGCGCTTCAAAGAACCGGGAGATAAGGTGGCAAGCGTGACCTTGCTTTAAAAAAATCAAAGGGTATACTATCTTATAGCATGCCTTATAGATCTAAAATTCCCCAAAATCCCACTTTAGATGACTTAATGGAAACAATTAAGCAGTTTTATCGTAAAGAAGATTTGGAAATTGTCCGGCGCGCTTATGATTTTGCCGAAAGAGCGCATGCCGGCCAATTTAGAAAATCAGGCGAGCCCTACATCGTCCACCCGCTTTCAGCCGCCCTCCTTCTAACCGCAATGAGAATTGACGCGAATATTATCGCGGCCGCGCTTTTGCATGATGTTCCCGAAGATACCTCTGTCACGCTTGAAGAAATAGAAAAAAATTTCGGACACGACATTACCTCAATGGTAAAAGGCATTACCAAATTGGGAAAATTAAAATATCGCGGCGTGGAACGGTATATTGAAAACTTGCGCAAAATGTTCGTGGCCATGGCCGAAGATATCAGGGTTATGATTATCAAATTCGCCGACCGGGTAACCAATTTGGCCACCTTGGATGCCCTGCCGCCAAAAAAACGCTATCGCATCGCCTTGGAAAGTTTAGAAATTTACGCGCCCATCGCCAATCGCTTGGGAATCGGCGAATTTAAAAGCTTACTGGAAGACCTGTCGTTTCCGTATGTTTATCCCAAAGAATTTGAAAAAACAAAAGCCCTTAGAGACGGTTTGATTTCCGAACAGGAAACGTACTTGGAAAATGTAATGGATATAATGAGAAAAGAGTTAAAAAATTCCGGCATCAAACTGTCCGACGTGCACGGCCGAGAAAAAACTTTATATAGTTTATACCAAAAAATAATGGCCAAAGGCGGCTGGGAACAGATAGATAAAGTACATGATGTGGTGGCAATAAGAATAATCGTTGCCGACGTCGGCGATTGTTACGCAACGCTTGGCATCATTCACAAACTCTGGCGGCCGCTAAAAGGCAGGATTAAAGATTACATCTCACAACCAAAGCCGAACGGCTATAAATCTCTGCACACAACCGTGTTTTGCGTTGATGGCAGAATCGTTGAGTTTCAAATCCGCGATACCACCATGCATGAAGAAGCGGAGTATGGCATCGCGGCTCATTGGCATTACGACGAGAACCGCTCCCATTCCCAGGCCAAAGATATTTTCTGGGCCCAGGAATTGGCCGGCATCCAAAAAAATATTCTGGAAAAAATGTCGGATATTGATGAATTAAAACTGGATTTCTTTAAAAACCGGATTTTTGTCTTCACTCCCCAAGGCGATGTTATTGACCTGCCCGAAGACGCCACGCCGATTGATTTTGCCTATCATATCCATACTGACATCGGCAATAAATGCAACGGCGCCAAGGTGAATGACCAGTTGGTAAGTTTGGACACGTCACTTAAAAGCGGCGACGTTGTGGAAATTGTTATGGATAAAAATCGCAAAGGGCCAAGCCAGGACTGGCTCAAAACCGTAAAGACGCACCTGGCCAAATCCAGAATAAAAGCCAGTTTAAAGGGTGAAAAAGCGGGCTGGCTGAAAATCATCCTGCCGGGAAAATAAAAAATCCCCCGATCAGTCAGGGGATTTTTTAACTACTGCACTCTACTTGCAATTATCGGTACTTCTACGTCAATCAAATCTCCGGTCGTAAACCCGGTCAAATATGACTCTGAAACAACATGGATGAAAGATGTTTTGAACCGGTTAGTAGTCATGCCATTGGCGGTAACCTCACGCAGGACATTTCCGGCATCAACATACCAGGTTTTGGTGTCCTTACTGATTAACATGCCCTGGTGGGCAGAACTTGTGGTATCAGTGCCACGATTAATGTAATGTGGCCAGAACGGATCAGAAATAATTTTCACTGTATAGTTTTGGCCGTAAAGAGCGGTGGCATCAGTATCAGTGATTTTAGATAAGGTATTGTTAGGCAAAACGACATACAACTGGTCAGCGGAGGACTTTTTTACCACATATGAGCCGGGGCGGTAATTGACGGCGCCCGGATAGGTTGAAGGCACAGATAAAGCGTCAAAACAAGATTGGCTGATTGATTTGTAGCCGCCATAGCTGTTGTCAACATTCCAACTCTTGAATTCATCTCCGGAGGGAAAATAGAGAACCTGCAAGTTACTATTTAAGGAATAAATAGCTGCTTTACCGGTTACTTTTACCATGTCACCAGCAGAAAGAGCCGGACAGCCGGCGAGGGTGGTGACGGTTGTGGTGGTTGTAGTGGAAGTAGTGGGGGAAACAACCGGTGTACTTGGCGCTGATACCACAATCGGAGCAGGTGTGGAAATATACCCGCCTCCACCGTTTTGGATGTAAAGGGTAAAAATTGAACTGGCGCTGGTGCCGCCGCCCGGAGTCGAGCTATACACCGTCACATCATAAGTACCATGGGTGCCAATATCCCCGGCTGTAACCGTAGATGTTAGTTTGGTTGTGGTGACATAAGTGGTGGTAAAGCTCACTCCGTTTATCTTGATGGTTGAAGAGACGACAAAACCGGTTCCGTTTACAGTGAGGGTAAAAGGTGAGGTGTCGTCAAACCTATATCTGCTCGGAGATAAAGAGGTGATGGCGGGGACGGGGTTGCCGAATTTGGCAATAAACATATCATAGCTTCCGGCATTAGAAGTGCTGTATGCACCCGCTGTTACCGGCAGATTAGTAGAGTATGTATCCCCCAGCAAATACACTACCCTTTCGGAATTAACATACAATCCCCCATTTCCTTCATTCAATGTCCCGCCAAAATAGGTTGACCCCTGCAGAGCAGTCAAACCTAAACTCATTTTAGTTAGAAACGAATCAAATCCGCCTGCCCTTGTAACCTGGTAGGCCCCGGTTGTAGTTGGAAAACCAGTTGATGCTGTAGTGCCGCTTAAATAAACAGTATAGGCATCAACATAAATTTCCGCTGGATCACTCAAACGATCTTCACCGCTCCCTCCAAGATAAGTAGATGCAAGCGCCTGGGTCAGTCCTATATTAAACTTAGTCACAAACACATCACTATCTCCATTTTGCGTAGTGTCATAAGCTCCGCTTGTTGTCGCAAAATCAGTTGAGTATGTCCTGCCGGCCACATACAAACTGTCATAAGTCGGGCTTAGTGTCATCGCCCAAATTCTATCATCGTCGCTTCCCCCTAAAAGCGTTGATGATAACAATGAAGAAAAATCATTATTTAATTTAACTACAAATCCATCGTTATTGCCCGGCCCGACATTGGGAGTTGTATCAAACGCGTCGGTGGTGGTTGGAAATGATGAATCCGTTGTGTTCCCTGCCAAATATACATTGCCAGAACCATCCAAGGCCAACGCGTTAATCCATTCGTCCCCCGTTGCTCCTATATAAGTTGATGTAGCGTGCGTTAAGGCATTGTTAAATTTAACCACAAATCCGTCTTCTGCCCCTCCTCCATAATCAACGCCATATGTTCCGGCCGTAATCGCGATATCATTGGAAGCCGTATACCCGGCTATATAGACATTGCCCGAACTATCAAGTTTTATGTCAGTTACATATTCATTATCTGACCCGCCAAAATATGTTGACGCTAACAGTGATGTAAGATCATTGTCTAGTTTGCTTACGAAACCTTCACCCAAGCCGTTGGTTGAAGTTTGGTATGCTCCGGTTGTGGTTGGAAAAGTTGTGTCCGTATCACCGGCTATAAATATATTTCCGGAACCGTCAATACCCAAATTCCACGCTTCATCCCAGCCGTCTGCTCCTAAAATGGTCATTGCCAACAGAGAGGACAGATCTGAATCCATTTTGATAATCACAATATCCGGCCCTGTGTCTAATTCCGTGTCATAAGCGCCGGTGGTGGTTGGAAAATCAGTAGAATATGTATTGCCCAAGATAAACAGATTCCCATCCGCATCCGCTGTCATAGCAAGAGGAGATTCACCGTCAGTACTACCGCCAAAATATGTTGAAACCAACAGGGTATCCAATTCCGGATCAATCACCAAATTATAATTTTTGTTATATGCACCAACCGTGAATGAGTAACTATTTTTATTAAGTTTGTATTGGATAGAAACATTTACTCTCGTGCCGTTTATATCCTGATAAGCAATCGGTTTGGTAAAATATATCGGTTTGACACCATGGACATCAGCTTGCAATTGACCATCTTTGGTCAGTGATAGTTTATCTGCTCCCTTTATCGTCATTTTAATGTCACTCGGATCTCCGTTGGGATATATGGTATATAGTTTTTCAACATTATTACCATGGGCCTTTAACTTGAGTTCAATATTCGGATAAATTTCTCCAAATAAAACAACATTATAAGCGGCGACATTTGTTTGCCATTTTGATTTGTCCGCGCCGATAAAATAATTAATTTTTGTCTCTGTTTGTTCTTGGCCGGTAATTAAAGGGGTATTTTTAAATTGCGGAATTTCTTTTATGACAGCCCCTTTTTGGTCGGCTTTATTTTGTTTGAGGGAGTATGTAATTGTGCCATTATCAGTTACAAAAACAGTGCCCATAAAGATATTAGCACTGAATTTGACTGAATCATCCTTAATTTGACCTTGATTTTCTACCCAAGGAATGATGACGTTGGTTATCTTTGTTTGTTGGGCAGCAGAAAAATCAGCTGCTTTAGCCGGCATGGTGCCAAAACAAAAAATTGCCGTGAGTATAATTAAACCCACCGTTGCTAATTTTATATTTTTTCCGCTCATATGATTGATGAATTAAAATTTACTCGGAAATTCGTTTTATCAATCGCGCCAATTCTTCTTTTGAGTAATAATCAATCACAATCGTTCCCCGTTCGCCTTTGGCGGTTATGGTCACTTTTGTGCCCAGAGCTAAACGGATTTGTTCTTCCAAATAAAGAAGGTTTGGATCTCTTCTGGTTTTATTCGGGGTTTGTCTGGCCACACTGTGTTCAAGCTCCCGAACCGTAATTTTCTGCCCAAGCATGGAAGCCAGCATGTCCAGCTGTTTTTTCTTGTCGCCCAAACTTAAAAGCGCTCTGGCTTGTCCGGCATTAATTTTTCTCTCAACCAGGGCGGACTTAATTTCCTCTGGTAATTCAAGCAACCGAATTGTGTTGGCGACTGCCGGTCGGCTTTTACCGACTTTATCAGCCACGTCCTGTTGGGTTAGACCGAATTCGTCAACCAATCTTTGGTAGGCAAAGGCCTCTTCAATCGGATCCAAATTCTCGCGATGTACATTTTCAATCAAGGCCACTTCCAATTTATCCCTGTCGGCCAAAACTTTTATCACCGCCGGGATACTGGCCAAGCCGGCAATCTGCGATGCGCGCCAGCGGCGTTCGCCGGCCACCAGTTCATAACCGCCATCAGATTTTTCAGTCACCAAAATCGGCTGAAGAATACCATGCTGTTTAATGGAGTTGGCCAATTCCTTGATTTGGTCATCATTAAAATTGCGTCTGGGTTGGTGTGAATTCGGTGTAATTGAAGTAAGCGGTATATACCAAATTTTTTCCTGGCCATCCGCGCTGATGTTGGTTGTTTGTTTTTGATGAGAGCTCCCGCTTGGGGAAATTAAAGCTCCCAATCCCCTGCCTAAAGCCATATGTTTTATATTACTTGTTCAAATCTTTCAATTAATTCCCTGGCCAATCTCTCATACGCTTTTGAGCCCTTACTGCTTGGGTCATAGTGAAAAATGCTCTGACCGAAACTCGGCGCTTCGGCCAAGCGCACCGTGCGCGGGATTACTGACCGGAAAATATTGTCCGGAAAAAATTTATAAAGTTCGTGCATAATTTCTTCGGACAAACTATTGCGGGAATCATACATGGTTAAAACCGCGCCCAAAACATTTAAATTCGGCTTCAAATTTTCTCTAACCATTTCAATTGTTTTTAAAAGCTGCCCCAAACCTTCCAGAGCATAATATTCGGCCTGTACCGGTATTAAGATATGATCAGCCGCGATTAAGCCATTTAAGGTTAAAATACCCAAAGACGGCGGACAATCTATAATGATATAGTCATAAGCATGCTCGGCTTCTACCAGCACATCGGCCAATTTTCTTTCCCTGCCTTCCATATTAACCAATTCAACATTGGCTCCGGCCAAATCAGGAGTAGCCGGCGCCACGCGCAAACCGGCGTGAGCGGTGTTGTGGACAATATCATGAAGGCGCGACTCCCCGGATAAGGTATGATAAAGCCCTTTTTCCAAATCCTGATATTTTATGCCCAAACCCGAAGTGGCATTGCCCTGCGGGTCCAAATCAACCAATAACACAAATTTGCCGGTTTCAGAGAGAGCTGCAGCCAAATTTACGGCCGTGGTTGTCTTTCCCACTCCACCCTTTTGATTGACTATGGATATTATTCTGGACATAAGTTTAACATATTATAACACACGTTTTAGCTTGACTCAAGGCATTAAAAGTTATAATATTTAGCAGTAAGGGTAGTTTTATCCATAAATTCATACTATGAGAACAAAAATCTGGTTAATGGCAGTGATAATCATTATTTTCGGGATACTAATCGGCGGACTGGTATATTTTTCGCAAAAACTCGCCATGCAAAACAAACAGATCGCCGACTTTCAAAACCAAGTAAATCAGTTAAATACGGAAAAAAACGATCTGCAAACATTGGTTTTGAATTTGCAAAATCAGTTAAATAATCAAAAAACACCCCAACCGCAGAATTTAACTTATACCAATGATAAATATAACTTCACCCTGACATTTCCGTCCTCATGGGTAGGTTATAAAGCGGGGTTTCGGCAGGTAAACTGGGGCACAATCGGCTCGGCCGATTCATATGACTTTGGTTTTGACGCCCAAGATTCAATTTTTAACATTGGCGTAATTTCTCATGCGCAGTGGTCAGCGATCCAGACCCAGGGCGGACCGATTCCAACCTTTGTGGGCTCAAATGCCAACTATGTGTTTGTTTACAGCATGTCCCAATATGCCGCCAATGACACCATGGCCGCGCGCCGCAATGAGGTTGCCGGCATAGTTTCAACTTTTAAATTGAAATAGTATGTTGGATCTTAAACAGCTTCAGGCGGAAGTTCTGGAAAATAAAAAAAACAAAGGATTTAATACTACTGACATACCGCTTGAATTTTGTTTTTTAAATAATGAAGTAACCGAGGCCTTTGAAGCGTGGCTGAAAAAGAAAGATAATTTGGGAGAGGAGTTGGCGGATATCACTATCTATTTGCTGGGTCTGGCTGAAATTTTTAATTTGGATCTGGAAAAAGAACTTCGCAATAAAATGGAGAGGAATAAAAATCGGGAATACAAAATTGTGGATGGGGTACCGATTAGGACTAAAGAGGCATAAAAAATGACTAAAAAAATCCTAAAATGGGGGCTGGCAATAATTAGTTCTCTGTTTTTGTTGCTCATTGCGGCCGTGTATTTTTTAAATTTCCATCCGGCGCCGGCACAAGCTGAAAAAGTAGAATGCCAAACTATCGCTCCAATTTTAAAACCCGGACAAAAACTAAAAATTTTAAGCTGGAACGTTCAATTCATGGCCGGAAAAAATTACGTGTTCTATTATGATCTGCTTGACGGCTCCGGACCGGACGACATGCCGTCTGAACTGGACACTCTGGCCACCATAAAAGAAGTTGCCCGGGTGATCAAAGACGAAAATCCGGATATTATTTTACTGCAAGAAGTTGACCAGGGTGCCAAACGCACATATTACCAAGATCAACTGGCGATGCTTTTAAATCTTTTACCCAATGATTATAAATGCAATGTTTCTGCTTATTACTGGAAATCAGATTTTGTTCCCCACCCGCGCATACTTGGCGCGGTCGGCATGAAACTGGTTGTTATTTCTAAATATAAAATTGACAGCGCCATTCGTCATCAGCTCGCGCTTATGCCTTCAGACCCGGTTACTCGGGAATTCAATTTAAAACGGGCTATACTGGAAACGCATTTGCCAATGGAAAACGCAAAGGATTTTGTCGTCATGACCACTCATTTCGAGGCCTTTGCTCAAGGCACCGATACCCTGACCAAACAAACCGAACAGACCGGCGAACTTTTGGATAACTTAACTGCCAACGGCTACTCCTGGGCTCTGGGCGGCGATTTTAATTTGCTCGCACCCGGAAAACAATACTACCAACTGAACAACTTGCAACGCCAATATTTTAAAGAGAAAACAGAATTGGAACCGTTTTTTCTTAAATATAATTCCGTACCGAGCTTGGCAGAAATAAATGGACCGGATGGAGATAGGTGGATTACCCACTTCCCCAATGATCCGGACGTTAAAAAACCGGACCGAACAATTGATTATATTTTCATGTCCAAAAATTTACAGCCGGATAATCATTATGTTAGGCAGACAGACACTCTCAAAATTTCCGATCATTTTCCGATGATTACGGAGTTGTCACTGCCCAAGTAGGTTGACAAAAAGCCCAATTTTAGAGTATACTGATTTCAAGAATTAAAGCCGAAGTGGCGGAATTGGTAGACGCGCACGACTCAAAATCGTGTTCCTTCGGGAGTGTGGGTTCGATTCCCACCTTCGGCACTATGAATTTTTTTACTCTTATTATTATTGGCTATATCGTTATTGCCAGTATTGTTATTTTAATTTTGGTTAGGGATTTATTTTTTAGTGAAACGGAGATGACGAAAAATCCAGCCAGCCAATCCCGCCGCAAAAAATACTATTTTAAAAAATGGATTTCCTGGACATTTATTATTGTACTCGGCTTGGGTATAGTTATGGCGATTGACGCCAGATTTATTGAACCCTATTTATTGGTCATAAACACAAAATCAATTAAAATATCAAACTTAAAAAACCCGATAAAAATCATCTTGGTTACAGACATCCAGGTCAGCGAATTTAAAAAACAGGACTGGGTGGAAAAAATCGTTAAAAAAATAGAGGCCGTTAATCCGGATTTAGTCCTGTTGGGTGGGGATCAGATAGATAATGAAGGAACAAATCTTGATGAAAGCCAATATTTGGAACCCTTAAGGGAGCTGGTTGGAAAATATCCCATCTATTATATTTTGGGCAATCATGAATACGGCATCGGCGGAGCCGCGCGCTACACAACCAGTTTACAAACCGGCGATAAATCCGATTGGTTAAAAACAGAAATGGCCGAAATCGGCATTCCCTTGTTGCAAAATCAACTGGTTTGCCCGGAAGTAAAAAAAGAAAAAATTTGTATTTTTGGGGCGGATGAAATTTGGAAAAAACCAATCAATTTTTCTGATTTAAAAAAATGGAATCCAAATGATCCATTGTTATTTCTGGTGCATAATCCTGACGGAGCAATGTATTGGCCGGATAATTTTCTAAAACCAAATCTAGTTTTGGCCGGACACACCCATGGCGGACAAATTCGCCTGCCTTTTGTTGGTCCGCTGGGAAGCGCACCGACTGACTTGCCTAAAAATTTTTATAAAGGTTTGAATTATTATCATTCAATTCCGGTATTTACTTCTGTCGGAGCTGGAGAATCAGGCGGACCGATCAGATTTTTAGATCCGCCGGAGATTTCAGTGATTGAACTGGTCCCCTGAAAAAAAAAGGTGCCCGACGCGAACGTTCGCGCCGGGCCCGGACTTCTGCGAGTGGGCGGACTTGTCGCGTGCGATGGTGGTCGCGAGCGAACACGTCACTCCCTGCTTCTCTCGTCTCTCCCGGTACCCCCGGGATCTTGTAACCCCCTCGCGCCGAAGCGCGAGGGGATGACGTGCCGATCAGCTTGTGGCCGTCGGCTGACCCAGCTCCTCGCAGATGGAGATGGGCTATGTTGTGTCTGAACGGGTTCCGCCGTCCGCGGGTTGATGCTGCGTTCGCTGTCAGATCAGTTCCGTCGGCGTAGTTGCCGGCGACGAACTTCTGACAGTGCAACTTGGGGGCCTGGCCGGCGCCGCTTGCTGTGCTGGCGCTAGCCGCCGAGGTCCCCGGCGCCGAGGTGCGCGGCGACGTCGTCGTTGCCGCCCGCGCTGTCGTCGCCGATGTTGCCGATGCCCGATGTCATGGTCGTGAAGCCGTGGCTCACCCGTACTCCTCTCGTCGCATGGCGTCCCTCCTGGTCGTCGTCGCATAGAAACGCAGACAACTTCGTTGGGCACATAATAGCACAAAATGATGAGTTTGTCAATAGTTTGGGCCTATAAAATACAAAAAAATCGCTTATTTTAGCGATTTTTTTATCAGATACTAATAATTTTATGGTTTCAACCTGCCAATAGTCCTCGGAAACGGGATACATTCACGAATATGTTCCACGCCCGTTATCCAGCGCACCGTGCGCTCCAAACCAATACCAAACCCCGAATGCGGCACACTGCCATATTTTCGCAAATCAGTATACCACTGGTAGTCCGCTTCACTTAAGCCCTCGTCTTTGATGCGTTCATACAACAATTCATGATCATCCTCACGCTGGCTGCCGCCGATTAATTCTCCGGCTCCCTCAATTGCGATCAAATCGTCATTTAAAACCAGTTCCTGATTACTCGGATCGCGCTTCATGTAAAACGGTTTAATGCTTTTCGGCCATTTTTCTATAAAGACCGGCACCTCCGAATCTTTTGTCAGTAACACCTCATCATCATTGCCTAAATCCTCGCCGTATTTAATATCCGAACCAAGCTCATTTAATTTTTTAATTGCTTCATCATAAGTCAAACGCGTAAACGGCTGATCGGCCTTCTGTAGCGGTTCAACGTTTCTTTCCAAAATTTCCAATTCTTCTTTACAATTATTTAAACAATAACGCACTATGTATCTAACCAATCCTTCCTGAATTTTTAGATTTTCTTCATGCTCCACAAAAGCCGCTTCCGCGTCCATCATCCAAAATTCGGTTAAATGCCGTTTAGTTTTGCTCTTCTCGGCTCTAAAAACCGGTCCAAAATCATAACATCGTCCCACCGAAGCAATTGCCGCCTCAATATATAGCTGACCGGATTGAGATAAGTAGGCAGTGCCCAAATCAAAATACGGAACCGGAAACAAGGTGGTCGTGCCTTCGCAGGCATTGGGCGTAAAAATTGGCGAGTCAACTTTTATAAAATTTTCCTTATGCAGATACTCGTTGATGGCCGTAATAATCGCATCGCGCACGCGCAAAATCGCCCACTGCCTTTTGCTCCTAAGCCACAGATGGCGAAGATCCATCAAAAAATCAGGACCGTGCTCTTTTTTGCTAATCGGATAATCTTGCGCGTGCTGAATAATTTCCAAATTTTTTATCTGCAATTCATAAACATTTTCTTTTTTGGGATGCTTGGTCACTGTGCCGGTAATTATCACCGATGATTCCTGCGACACATCCTCCACCCGAGTCCATGTCTCCTCGCTTAACTGGGCTTTGACAGCCACGGCCTGTATCCAGCCCGTACCATCCCGCAGTTCCAAGAACCCAATCGGCCCGGATGACCGCTTGTTATACAGCCAGCCCTTTATTGTAACCTCCTGCCCTACGTATTCGGATATATTCTTGATGAATGTGGACATATTTTTAAATTATTCCTAAACTTTTGGCATTTTTAATAAAATCCGGAAGCGGCCTGCCGTTATGCACCTGCACAAATTTATCTATTATTACAAACAACTGCTCCGCCGGCAGCTTGACAAACCTCTCCAACTCCTCCCCATAGCCAAACAAACTCCACAATTTCAAAAGATAATTATTGATTATATTTAAAGGGCTTTTTACCGGCTCGGTATTCAAAAAATGTAAAAAATTTAAAAGTAAATTAAAAATTTTTTCATCTTTCTCTTCGGTTAAGGTAAACTCATCCAAAACGCGCACAGCATAACCGGCCAAAAAACTTTTGGTTAAGTCGCGCCTAATGTTACCATACATTTCCAGCGCTTGTACTTTTGTTAAATGATCAAATTCCTTGCCTTCGGCCACTTCAATTTCCGAGAACGTCGGCCTCTCCAGCCCGGCCGCATTTTTACTGGTCATTTTTTTAATTCCCTTGGCCAAAAGATTCAATTTGCCGCGCTCAAACGTATAAAGAGAAACCACCTGATCAAATTCTTTTAAATCACGTCTTCCTAAAGCAATGGCCAGCATAATCATTTTTTGTTTTTATAACTCTCCAAAATCACCATGGCCGCTTTTTCATCACGGCTAACGCCTCCGCCCATCTGATCGGCCTGTTGCGAAGAAAACATTTCATTTACATAATCAATTTTGACATCAGTGCGGTTTTGGAATAGTTCCGCAAAATTTCTAATCTGCTTTGTATGTCCATTTTCCGTTCCGTCCAGATTAAAGGGCAAGCCAAAAACGACTTCGTCAATTTTTTCTTTTTTAACCAAATCGGTTAATTTAGCCAGTGCGTCAGATTCACTTTCATTTAAAATTATTCCAAACGGCAAAACCACATCCAAGCCGGTATCCATCCAGGCCAGGCCAATTCTTTTTTCGCCATAGTCAACACCCAAAATGTTCATACTAAAAATTTTCTTCCTTCTCCTTCGGCCTTCTGGTTAAAACTTCGTGACCATTTTTGGTCACTACCAAAGTGTGTTCAAAGTGAGCGCACAAAGACCTGTCAGCCATTTCAATTGTCCAGCCGTCTTTGGCGGTTCTGACGTTATAATTACCCAAAGCAATCATTGGTTCTATGGCAATAACCATGCCTGGTCTTAATTTATAACGTTCCATTGACTGATCATAAAAATTTGGAATTGGCGGATCTTCGTGCACGGCAGTTCCAACTCCATGCCCGACCAAGTCCCTGATAATACTGTATTTTCCTTGTGATTTTACGTATTCTTCTATGGCCAAACCGATATCTGCCACTGTGTTACCCGGCTTTACCGCCTTCATACCCACCTCAAGCGCCTCACGCGTAACCCCAAGTAATTTTTTAATCTTTGGCGACACTTCGCCTATGGGAACTGTGATGGCTGTATCTGTGTAATAACCGTGTCCGCCTTTAGCGGGCCATTCCATGCCGATATCAATGCTAAAAATATCGCCGTTTTTTAAAATTCTATTTTTATGCGGAACCCCGTGCACCAATTCATGGTTTAAGGAGGCGCAAATAGTTCCGGGGAAAGGAATCTCGCCGGCACGGCTGGCGTAATCTTTAAAAGACGGCTTGCCGCCGGCCTCTATAATCATTTTTTCCGCGGCCAAATCAACCGCCAAAGTAGAAATCCCGGGCCGACACACTTTTTTAAGTTCAGCTAAAATGCGGCTGATGATCTGGCCGCCTTTTTTAATTTGGGCAATTTCCTTGGCGCTTTTTATTAACATACTATTTGCGACCGGCTAAAATCTTATCAATGCTTTTTTCCACTTCGGCAATACTGGGACTGCCGTCAACCTCCGCGAGCAAACCCTTGTCTTTATAAAAATTTAAAATCGGCGCCAGCGCTTTGGTTCCCTGGGTTTTCACTCTCTCCTCTACGACTTTTTGTTCATCATCTTGTCTGTTCTCAAGCAATTTACGCTTTGCCAGCCGCGCAAAAATTTCTTTGTCCGTTAAGGAAACATGGAATACAAGCACGCTAAGTTTGTTTTCTTGAAAAAACTTTTGAAAATCTCCGGCTTGTTTTAAATTTCTAATCGCTCCGTCAAGCACGACGCCGTCTTTATTTTTTAAATCTTTAATAATCTGGGCAAAAGTTAACCGGTAAATCAAATCATCCGGAGCCAACTCGCCTTCTTTTAAAACTTCATCCAAAATATTTTTTTCCTTTAGAGAAATCTCCGGGCTTTTGTATAAACTCCTTAACAAATCACCGGTGGAGATGTGCTCGTAATTATATTTCTCGGCTATTTTTTTGGCTTGCGTGCCCTTGCCTGACCCCGGCGGGCCAATCATTATAATAACTTTTTCCATGTTGTATTGTGTTTTAATTAAAAAAAGGCTTTTTAAGCCCCTTTAGTTTATCATGTGTCTATATTTATTTCAATATGCTAGATCTGGTCGTAAGCATGCATGGTCAGCTGTGCTTCTATTTGTTTAGCCGTCTCAATTGCCACTGAAACCACGATTAACAAACTGGTACCGCCGATGGCCAAGCTGTTTGTGCCCATGAAGCCCTGAACTATCAAAGGTAAAATGGCAATTATGCCCAAAAATAAAGCGCCAATTAAATTTATGCGATTCATGGTTTCGCCCAGATATTTTTCGGTCTCTTTGCCCGGTCTTATGCCCGGAATAAAACCGCCTTGTTTTTGCAAATTTTCAGCAATTTTTTGCGGATGGAAAATAACGGCCGTATAAAAATAGGTAAAGCCGAAAACCAACACAAAATACATTATGGCATAAAAAATCTGGTTCTGAAAAATGGCTATGGTGTGAGTCGCGAAGTTGGCAATCCAGGCGGTTTTGGCTTGGGCAAAAAATTGAGCGATAAGCGGCGGAAACAGGATCAAAGAGATGGCAAAGATAATCGGAATAACTCCGGCCATATTCACGCGCAAAGGCAAATGAGAGGTACTGCCTCCATACATACGGTTGCCGCGCACCTGTTTGGCGTAATTTACCGGAATATTGCGCTGGCCTTCATTTATGAACACCACCCCGACGATGGTTAAAAGGGCAATGCCGGCAAATAAAATCATTGTATAAAAATCGGCCGAGCTATAATTTAAAGACATGGTTCTTATCGCTCCGGGCAAAGAAGCCACAATGCCGGAAAATATCAGCAGAGAAATTCCATTGCCGATTTTTTGTTCGGTAATAAGTTCACCGAGCCACATCAAAAACATGGTACCACCGGTTATGGTGATCATAATGGTGAAAAGGCGAAAAGGATTGATGTCGGTTATGATGGGTAAAGCCGAATTGCTAAGCAGTTTAATCATGGCGTAGGATTGTAAAAACGCCAAAGGAACGGTAAGCAAACGCGTATAATTATTAATCTTCTGCTGGCCGGCTTCGCCTTCTTTGGTCATCTCTTCAAGCTTAGGCACGATCATGCTAAGCAACTGGAAAATGATTGAAGCGGTGATATAAGGACCGACGCCAAGCATGACTATGGAAAAATTTTTCATTGTTCCGCCGGAAAAAACGTCCAATAAGCCAAAGACCTGATTGCCGGCTAGAAACTGCCTTAAATTTTCCAAATTTATACCCGGGATTGGAATGTGGGCAACCAATCTGAAAACAACCAAAAGCGCAAGCACAAACAAAACCTTGTTTCTGATGTCTTTAATTTTCCAGACCTGCTGGATTTTATCCCACATAATATAAGGGAATGATTATTTGATTTCTCCGCCAACGCTTTTTATTTTTTCGGCGGCTTTGGGGGTGCAAATGATGCCTTCCAAGGTTAATTTTTTGGCCAGATCGCCCTTAAACACAACTTTGGCGGCTTTGGCGTTATTGTTAATTATATTCTTCTCTTTCAAAGAAGACAAATTCACAACCTCGCCTTCGTTATATTTTCTATCTAAATCGCTAAGATACACCTCGGCCGGTTTTATTTTTAAACTGTGAAAACCGCGCAATTTTTTAGTTGATGCCATTAAATATTTAAAGCCCTTCAGGTTTAATCCGCGGCTTCCGCCCGAACGGGCGGTCTGGCCTTTGCCGCCTCTGGTAGAATAATTACCGTGGCCGGAGGCATTGCCTCGGCCAAGTATTTTGCGCTTGCGTTTTGAACCACGGGCCGGCTTAATTGTGTTTGGTTGTAACATCATATTTATTACTGTTTTGCTTTAAACAATTGCAGGGCCTCAAAAGCGGCCTTCAAGATTGTCACCTTATTTTTTGTTTTGCCTAAAATTTTTGAGGAAACATTCGGTATGCCGGCCAATTCCAACAGCGAACGCACAGCGCCGCCGGCGATAATTCCAGATCCCTTTGGGGCCGGTTTGAGCATAATGGTAGCGGCCTTAAATTTATAATAAATGGGGTGCGGAATGGTTTCATTGACAATTGGCACGTGAATCATATTCTTTTTGGCCTGATGAACGGCCTTCTCAACTCCCAACTGCACATCCTTGCCTTTGGCCAAACCAAAACCGACTTTGCCGTGCCGGTCGCCCAAAATAACGCAAGCGCGAAAACTCAAATGCTTGCCGCCTTTAGTAACTCTGGTAACGCGGCTCAAATCAAGAATATATTGATCATATTCGCTTTTTTCGCGCGGTTTGTCGCCTCTTCTGTTTGATGGTCTATTCATATATCAATTTTATCTTTAGAACACTAATCCGCCTTCTCTGGCGCCTTCAGCCAGCGCTTTCACCCGGCCATGATATTTATATCCGGCTCTGTCAAAAACAACCTTGGTTATTTTTTTGGCCTTGGCCTTTTCCGCCAATAATTTTCCAACCATATAAGCAGTGCCAATCTTGCCGGCATATTTTTCGGCTTTCTGTTTGACAACTTCTTTGGCGCTGACATAGCACAAGGTCTGGCCCTTATCATCATTGATCAATTGGGCGGTAACAGATCTTAAGCCCCTAAATATGGATAATCTCGGCTTTAGGGCTGTGCCTACTATCGTGGCTCTGACTCTGGCGTGCCTCACCTGGCGCAGCTTATTTTTATTTTTTTTGAATAATCTTTTCATATAAATTTATCATTTTAAGCGGCGGCCTTGGTGGCGGTCTTGCCGGCTTTGCGTCTTATCACCTCGTCAATATATCTTATACCCTTGCCCTTGTATGGCTCGGGTTTTTTGACGCGTCTAATCTGCGCGGCTATTTCGCCAACCACCTGTTTATCAAAACCTTCCACGGTTATTAAATTTTTTTCAACGGCAAATTTTATTCCCTGTGGCGGTACAACCTCAACCGGATGGGAAAAACCCACTTCCAACATTAAATTTGCGCCTTTCATCGCGGCTTTAAAACCAACGCCGTTTATTTCCAGCTGTTTTTTAAATCCCTCGGTTACGCCTTTCACCATATTCAAAATCAAACTGGCAAAAGTCCCCCAAAGCGCCCTGTCCTGTTTATTATTCGGACTGACTACGCTCAAACTAAAACCGTCCGCTTCTTTGGCAACCGTAACGTGCGGATGTAATTTCTGCCGTAACTCGCCTTTTGGACCCTTAACTACAACTTCATCCTTTTGAATCTCTAAGGTGACGCCCGACGGTAAAGTAATTTTCTTTTTGCCTATTCTAGACATATAATTTAGAACACTTCACAAATTAATTCACCGCCAAGGTGCATATTTCTGGCCTCAACGTTGGTTAATAATCCTTTTGGCGTAGATAAAATGGCCAAACCAAAACCGCTTAACACGGTCTGAATTTCCTCATTCTTAACATAGCGGCGATGTCCGGGCTTGCTGATTCTTTTGACATTGTTAATAGCCGGTTGACCGTTATAATACTTCAGGGTCAGCATAATTTGCGGATGAGTTTCTTTTACTTCTTCGGCCTTAATTAAATAGCCGTTCTTAACCAAAATATCAGCAATGGCCATTTTCAATTTTGAGTATGGCACAACAACCTCTTTCTTATGAACGTTAGAGGCGTTTCGTATTCTGGTTAGCATGTCAGCTATAGGGTCCGTCATCATAAATGTTATCTTATTAATTACCAACTTGATTTTCTAATTCCCGGAATCTTTCCTTGATTGGCCAATTCTCTAAAACAAATACGGCACAACCCGAACTTACCCATGTAACCATGCACGCGTCCGCATTTCCAGCAGCGTCTGACTTTTCTGGTTGAAAATTTGGGTTTTCGGTTTGATTTTGCGATTTGCGATTGAGTAGCCATATATTACTTAACAAAAGGAATTCCTAAATGAGTTAATAGCGATTTGCCTTCTTCTTTGTTTTTAGCCGTCGTATTGATAATTATCTGCAAACCGTGCATTTTTTCAATATCTTCCGATTTAATTTCCGGAAAAGACAAGTTTTCTTTAAAACCAATCGTATAATTTCCATTGTGATCAAAACTTTTTGCTGACACGCCTCTAAAGTCGCGGACGCGCGGCAAGGTAATGGAAACTAACTTTTCTAAAAACTGGTACATTCTCGGTCCGCGCAAAGTAACCATCACGCCGATATCCATGCCTTCTCTGATTTTAAAGTTGGAAATAGATTTTTTGGCTTTGGTTCTGACCGGTTTCTGGCCGGAAATCTTGGTCAGCGTGCTTTCCACATTTTCTATAAAATGCGGCTCTTTAATAAAGCGGCCCACCCCGGCATTAATAATTATTTTGGCCACCCTTGGCGTTTGCATAATATTTTTGTAGCCAAATTCCGCCTTCATCGCCGGCACAACTTCCTTTTTGTATTTTTCGTATAAATTCACTTTCATATTGTTATTCAATGACTTCGTTGCATTTTTTACACTGTCGCTTTTTGACATTCGCTTCTGTTTTATAGCCAACCCTGGTTTCCTTGCTGCATTTTGGACAAATCAGGACTACATTGCTGGCATGAATCGGTCCGGCCAATTCTATGGTCTGGCCCTTCTCGCCTTTGCGCTGGGTCTTCATGTGTTTTTTTATCATATTCGCGCCTTCCACTACCACTCTTTCTCTCTTTGGAAAAACCTGAAGTACCTTGCCGGTCTTACCCTTGTCTTTTCCGGTGATAATTTTTACCTGATCGTTGGTTTTTATTTTCATATGAGATTTTACAAAACTTCAGGCGCTAAAGAAATAATTTTCTGAAAACCTTTTGTTCGCAATTCTCTGGCTACCGGACCCAAAATACGCGTGCCTTTCGGTTCTTTTGTTTTCCTGTCAATTAACACGGCCGCGTTGTCGTCAAAACGAATATAAGTGCCGTCCGGTCTTCGTCTTTCTTTATGTTGTCTGACAATCACCACATGCACAACCTCGCCTTTTTTGACCAAGCCATGCGGAGCGGCTTCTTTTACCGCGCAAGTGACAACATCCCCAAGCTGGGCGTATCTTTTTTTATAGCCGCCAAGCACGCGGATGCACTGCAATCTTTTTGCTCCGGAATTGTCTGCAACCACCAGAATTGTTCTATGTTGAATCATATACGGCTTAAGTATTTTTCTTTAAAACTTCAACCAATCTCCATCTTTTGGTTTTTGATAAGGGGCGGCATTCCACAAAACTGACAATATCCCCGAGTTTAGCTTCGCTCTTTTCATCATGAACCAAATATTTACGGCTGACCTTATAGGACTTGTTGTATTTCTCATGCAGTTTCATGGCATCAACACGCACGGCAATGGTTTTTTTCATAGCCGCGGAAACGACCTGGCCTTCAAATTTTCTCGGATTGATTTGTTTTTTCTCCATATATTTATTTCTTTTTTGCCATTTGTTTTAAAAGCATGGAAATACGGGCAATCGTTTTCTTAACCAAATTAATTTTATGAACCTGCTTTAATTGCCGGTTGTGCGCCTGAAAAGCAAGATTCTGCAAGTCCTGTCTTTGCAAATTCAATAATTCTTTTAATTCCGCTTCGCTTCTGCTTTTAAGATCAGCAAACTCCATATTATTGTTTGATTACAAATTTTGTCTTAACGCCGATTTTAAACGCGGCCATTCTGATCGCGTCTTTGGCTACAGTTTCCGGCACGCCGCCCATTTCAAACATCACTGTGCCGGGTTTGACAACCGCCACATAATGATCCGGCGACCCTTTGCCTCCGCCCATTGGGGTTTCGTTTCCTTTTTTTGTAACCGGCTTATCCGGAAAAACTCTAATCCAAATTTTTCCGCCCTTTCTGACATATCGGGTTAAAACTCTTCGGGCCGCTTCAATCTGCCGGCTGTCTATCCAGCCATGTTCCAAACATTTCATACCGAATTCACCAAAATCTACCCTGGTTGTTCTGGTAGCCACTCCCAAGCTTCTCTTTCTGCCTTTATGCCATTTTCTATGTAAAACTTTCTTTGGATATAACATATGCTTGATTATGATTTCTTTTCTTCCTTACCGGATTTGGCTTCTTCTTTACCGGCAAATTTATCCCGTCTGCCAAAGGCCTCACCTTTATAAATCCAAACCTTAATGCCGATTTTTCCATAAAGGGTATGGGCCTCCGCAAAAGCGTAATCAACATCGCTGCGCAAAGTGATCAGCGACATTTTTCCGGCAGCCAATTTTTCGGTTCTGGCAATTTCCACGCCGTTTAAACGTCCGCCCATGGCAATTTTTACTCCTTGGGCGCCGGCGCTCATGACTTTTTCAATAATTTGTTTCATTACTCTTCTAAACGGCAAACGTCTGACAATGTCATTGGCGGCTGTGGTCGCTATAATTTGCGCGGAAAGCGCCGGCTGCCTGACCTCCTGCACGTTTAATTTCACTTTCAGTTTCATCTGTACGATTTTTCTTTCAATTTGTTTGCGTAAATCCTCCAAACCCTGGCCGCCGCGGCCGATAATCATACCCGGCTTGGCGGTTAAAATGGTTATGGACATATCCTTTGGCGTTCTTTCAATACTGATGGCATCCACCAAAGATTCTTTTAATTTTTCTTGTAATAATTTTCTAATGGCAACTTCTTGTTTTAAAAACAAAGGCATCTGGCCGTTTCTGGCAAACCATTTTGAGTCCCAGGTATAAATGGTTGGGATTCTATAAATTTTCGGATGTACTTTGTGGCCCATATTATTTCTTTTCTTCTATGTTAGCTACGTTAGCGCTTAAAACTAAATTAATATGCGAGGTTCGCTCTCGTACCGGCGTGGCCCGGCCATGCGCTTTCGGCATCCATCTCTTGAGTGAGGCGCCGCCGTCAACTGTTATCTTTTCAACCTTCAAATTTTCTACTGCCAAGGAATGATTGTGTTTGGCGTTGGCAACCGCTGATTGTAAAAGTTTTAAAACCGGTCTGGCCGCGCGCTTGGTTGACAATGATAAAATATCCAAAGCCCTGGTCACCTTTTTTCCTCTGATCATATCTACGACTAATCTGACCTTGCGCGGTCCCATTCTCAAATGATTCAATTTTGCGGTTACCTCTTGTTTCATAATAGTAGTTTACTTCTTCTCTTCTTTTTTCGGCGCAGCGGCGGCGGCTGGAGCCGGCGCTCCGGCGGCGGTGGCGGCCGCTTCCTGTTCTTTAGCCATCTTGCCGCCATGGCGGACAAATTTTCTGGTTGGAGAAAACTCACCCAGGCGATGGCCCACCATATTTTCATCTACAAAAACCGAAATAAAATCTTTGCCGTTGTGCACCAGGAAAGTCACGCCGACCATTTCCGGAGAAATAACACAAGCTCTGGACCAGGTTTTAATTGGCTGTTTTTTTCCTGTATTTTTCATCGTCAGTACCTTGCTTAAAACTCTCGGATCTACAAATGGGCCTTTTTTTAAACTTCTAGACATATATTTACTTAGATTTTATTGCGTCTTGATTTTATGATAAATTTATCACTCCACTTGCCCGGCGTGCGGGTCTTTACGCCTCTGGCCGGTTTGCCATAAACTGTCTGCGGACCGCGCTTTTGACCAATCGGGCTGTGGCCCTCGCCGCCGCCATGCGGGTGATCAACCGGGTTCATGTTCTTACCGTTTACTCTCGGTCTGATGCCTCGCATGCGGTTTCTGCCGGCCTTGCCCCAGCGAATTAAGCGGTAATCGGAATTGCCCATAATACCAACGCTGGCCGCGCATTCTTTTAAAACTTTCCTAACTTCTCCGGAAGGCAATTTTATCTGCGCATATTTATCTTCCACGCCGATAAACTGGGCCGACATGCCGGCGCCGCGAACCAATTGTCCGCCCTTGCCCGGGGTTAATTCTATGTTATAGACAAACGTACCAACCGGCATAAATTCTAAAGGCATGCGACAACCGGTTTTCGCTTCAATTGCCTTTTGTGAAAAAACAATCTTGTCACCAACCTTCAAACCTTCCGGCGCTAAAATGTATGACTTGATATTGTCGGCATATTCCACTAAAGCGATTCTCGGACCGCGGTTCGGATCATATTCAATAGCCAAAACCGTGGCCGGAGCGTCAAATTTTTCTTGTTTAAAATCAACTATGCGATAAAATTTCTTTACTCCGCCGCCCTGATGCCGAACTGTCAGTATTCCCTGATTATTGCGGCCGGATTTTGATTTTAAATATACAACCAAAGATTTCTCCGGTTTGGTTTTGGTGATATCTGAAAAAGCATCCACGCTTGAGTTGCGGCGGCCATTATTAGTTGGTTTGTATATTTTAATAGGCATATTCTATATCTTAAACTCCCACGTGGATATCAATTGATTTGCCCTTTGGCAAAGTTACAATCGCTTTTTTAAAATCACTGCGCCGGCCAAAGGTTCTGCCAAAACGCACCCGGCGGCCTTCTACGTTTATAATATTAACACTGGTCGGTTTCACTCCGTAAACATCCTCAACCGCTTTCTTGATTTGAAATTTGCTTGCCCCGGCCATGACCACAAAACTGTATTTATTTATGCTTTCGGCCACCGCGCTTTTTTCGGTCACCAGCGGTTTAACTAAAATTTTGTAGGCAATGCTTTCGGCCGGCAATTTTATTTTTTCTTTTTTTACGTCGGTTTCTTTGGTAATGGTGGTGGCTTCCTCCTTTGCTTTTTTCGGTTCTTTTTTGGCAACCTTAACCTCGCCGGTTTTTTTCAACTGTTCTTTCTTGTTCTTATTCAGCCAATTGTTTAGTAAGCCAACCATATTTATTTGTTAAAAGTTTTTTCTAACGTTTCTACTCCGGCTTTGCTGATAATCACGCCCGGTCTGGTTAAAAGTTCCATCACATTTACATCTTCGGCGCGTACGGTCTTAACTGTCGGCAAATTTTTGGTAATGCGGAGCAAATTTTCATTCTTCCCCGGAGCCAGCACCAAAAAATTTTTAATCTTTGTCGGCAGCGCTTTTATCAAATTTGCAAAAAGCTTGGTTTTCGGTTCGGAAAAATTAAAATCTTCAACAATCATGAAGGCGCCGCTGTTTACTTTATCGCTCAAACACATTTTTAAAGCCAACCGGCGCACTTTGTCATTGATCTTTGTTTTATAGTTTCTAATTGAGAGCGGACCAAAAGTCACGCCGCCGCCTTTCCAGATTGGTGAACGGATTGATCCGTGTCGGGCGCGTCCGGTGCCTTTTTGCGGCCATGGTTTTTTGCCGCCACCGCTAACTTCGCCTCTATTTTTGGTATCAGCCCATGGTTCGCGCTGATTATTCATCTGGGTCACAAAAACTTGGTGCACCACTTCCGGTTTTATTTTAACGCCAAAAACCGCGTCGGAAAGATTCATTTCACCCGTTTCTTTTCCTTCTAAATTGTAAACTTTTACCTTCATAAAATTATTCAGCTTTTACTTCTGATTGCGGTTCTGCGGCTGTTTGTTCGGCCACAGCCGACTGTTCAATTTTTTTAATTTTTAACTCGCCTTCGCCGCTGATTGCCAAAAATCCGTTTCTGCCTCCCGGTACCGCGCCTTTTATGTAAAGTTCATTAACTTCCGGATGCACTTCAATTATTTCTAAATTTTTTACCGTGATTCTTTCGCCGCCCATCCGTCCGGCCATACGCAAACCTTTAAAGACCCTCTGGATGCCGCCGGAACCGATAGCTCCGGGCATGCGCAAATTGTCTTTGTGACCGTGGGATGCCGGGCCGCCGCGGAAATGATGGCGTCTGACAACACCCTCAAAACCCTTACCTTTTGACTGGCCGACAACCGTCACTTTATCTCCGGCAGAAAAGGTTTCAACCGTAATGGTGTCGCCTCTATTTATTTCAGCGCTGTCTGTTTTAAAATCTTTCAGATGTTTCACTAAATTCAAATCATGAAGATGGCCGCGCTCCGGTTTGCTCAAACTCTTTTCTTTGGCTTCATCAAAACCAATTTGCACGGCTTTTAGCCCGCCTTTTTCATTCTTAACTTGGACAATCTGACAGGGGCCGGCCTGCACTTTGGTAACAGGAACAACCAGGCCGTTTTCCAGAAAGACCTGTGTCATGCCGATTTTTTTGCCCAAAATGAATTTCATACTAGAATTAAAGCGTTCTTGTAAACAAAAACTAGAAACAACAGCATTGCCCAAAAAAACCGTAATCTTCGCAACACTCTTGTTTCTAGCCTTTCAAAACTTGAATGGCTATTTTAATGTTATTTTCAATATTTATTCCTCTTGTTTTTCGCGGCCCGATAAATGTTTTCTCTATGGATCTTATTTACTAGGCCGTAATAAACTTGTGTATTTGAACTAATCCTACTACATTTTTATTTCAATGTCAACACCGGCCGGAACCTGTAAACTCATCAGGGCATCTACGGCTTTTGCCGACGGATTAATGATATCAATCAAACGCTTGTGAACGCGCATTTCAAATTGTTCGCGCGCATCTTTGTGCACAAAAGTAGAACGGTTAACCGTAAACTTTGTCTTCTCGGTTGGCAGAGGTATCGGGCCGACGACTTGAGCGCCGTTTCTTAAGGCGGTGTCTATGATATTTTTCGTGGCCTGATCAATAATCTTATTATCATAAGCGCGGATTTTAATTCTAATCCTGCTTATTACCTCTTCGGTTTTCTTTTGTGCGGTTGGATTGGTGGCAGTTGCCATAAATGTACATTAAAGAGCAAAACAGCCCCTCCGACGTATGTCGGAGGGGCATGTTTATTTATTTGATAATCTTAGTTACTACGCCGGCGCCGACTGTCTTGCCACCCTCGCGGATAGCAAAGTTCATTTTATCTTCCATGGCAACCGGAGTAATTAATTTAACGTTAAATGATACTGTGTCTCCAGGCATAACCATTTCCGTGCCAGCAGCCAATTCAACCTCGCCGGTTACATCAGTGGTTCTGACATAAAACTGGGGTTTATAGCCCTTGAAGAATGGTTTGTGACGACCGCCTTCTTCTTTGGTTAAGATATAAACCTGGGCTTCAAATTCTGTATGAGGAGTGATTGAACCTGTCTTGGCAGTTACCATACCGCGTTCAACATCTTCTTTCTTAGTCCCGCGAAGCAATAAGCCGACATTATCTCCGGCCTGGGCTTCTTTCATTGATTTGTTGAACATTTCAATACCGGTAACTACTGTTTTGGCAGTATCACGGATACCTACTAATTCAATTTCGTCATTGATATGAATAGTACCTCTTTCAATACGGCCGGTAACCACAGTTCCGCGGCCTTCAATTGAGAAAACATCCTCAATTGGCATTAAGAATGGCTTATCAATATCACGTTCCGGTTGAGGAATATACTCATCCAAGGTATTTAACAATTCCAAAATTGGCTTAATGGCATTTTCATCAGTTGGATTTTGCAAGGCCTGCAAAGCTGAACCGCGGATAATTGGAGTGGTGTCGCCGGGGAATTTGTATTTCTTCAGCAAATCGCGAACTTCGGCTTCAACCAAGTCAATCAGTTCCGGATCAGAAACCTGGTCAACTTTGTTTAAGAAAACAACAATATAAGGCACGCCTACCTGACGAGCCAAAACGATGTGTTCTCGAGTTTGAGGCATTGGACCGTCAGCGGCAGAAACGACTAAGATAGCGCCATCCATCTGGGCAGCGCCGGTGATCATGTTCTTTACGTAATCAGCATGGCCCGGGCAATCTACGTGTGCATAGTGCCTTTTTTCGGTTTCATACTCTACGTGAGCGGTAGAAATGGTGATACCACGAGCTTTTGATTCTGGAGATTTGTCCAAATCATCTACTGATTTGTTCTGGGCAACACCGCCGCGGGTGCGCAAAACCTGCAGAATGGCAGCAGTTAAAGTGGTTTTACCATGGTCTACGTGACCAATAGTACCTACGTTTACGTGTGGCTTGTTTCTAATAAACTCAGCCATAATAATTAAACTCTTACGCGGCACTATACCGAGTGGTCGGTACAGATTTGTATCCAGCCGACGAAATTTATACTAATTTTAAACAAATTGTAAACTACATTATAACAGAAATAAAAAATTTGGCAAGAGCCAGCTTGTGGATACTATATTTTTGCCTAATTTTAGCTATTATTTAGCTACTTTTAGCTATTCTATGGGCTCTAAATAAAATTTCTCCTCTTCTTCATCTTCTGAAATATTTTTTAAATCTTCTTCCTCAATTTTGGGTATTGCCTGGACTTCTGTTGACGCGGACGGTTCTTCCGCGTCTTTTTCCGCTAATTTTATGAACTTCGCATCATCAGATTCAGACGCTGATAAGGCCTCATTTTCTTTTTCATTGTATGATCTCCAGATGGATATGTCTCTATTGATTCGTTCCAACAATTGTTCTTCATTCAGGTCTTCCAGCGAACTTTGATTGCTTAAAATTTTCTCATAGGCCTCAATATCCATCATTACCATTGCATTGTCCGTTTCATTGTCCAAAATAATCATTTTATCACCGGTGCGTTTTACCAAATTTAAGACCTTGTTCAGTTGGCTATTTTTCATAGGTTTTGTTAAGATTAACATTAGCCCTTCTTGAAGCTGATTGTATTTCATTTATTTAAAGAAGTCAAATATGACCAAATTTTATCTAAAGACATTTTTGGCGGCCATCTTTGCTGCTATCACGCTATTTTCGGTACAAATACCGGCGTACGCTGCTCTCGGCAGTTCTTGCCCAACAAACCTAAAACCGGGCGATATGGTCAAAGTCGCCGGAAAACCGGCAATATATCTCATTAACAAAGATTCAAAACTTTTATATTTCCCCGATGGCGATGTTTTTAAAAGCTGGCATGCCAAATATGGCGGCTATATCTCCATAGACCAGACCTGCCTTGATTCAATTCCCGTGCCAAACACATACCCAGCCGGTGTTAATTTTAAACCCGGTTCATATATTGTCAGGCAGGAATCTTCCAGCCAATTATATACCATCCCCACCGAAGACACCTTGGCAAAAATTTCACCGGCGACCGCAGCCGCTTTGTACGGAAGCGGCTACAAGGTCATGGTTATAAAAAACATCTTCTGGCCCAACTATGTCTACAGGGCTCCGGATATCGCCGAGGTTTCACCGCCTCCGGCGCCATCGCCGGTACCCGCAACCGGCAATATCTATTATGTTTCAACCTCGGGCAAAAATTCTAACTCCGGTTCGGCAACCAGTCCCTGGGCCAGCCCGGCCTATGGAGCCGATAAACTCAAACCCGGCGATACGCTGATTATAAAATCCGGTACCTATTATTTGAATGACTATGGCAATGATATGCTTGTCCCGCCATCCGGAGCTGCTAATAACTACGTAACCATCAAAGGAGAAAGTGCGGCCAACCGACCAATTCTCAAAGCCGGCAACAATATGTTTGCGGCCATCAGTATCTCAAACAAAAGCTATGTAAAAATTGCGGACTTGGAAATTACCAGCAATAACGGGCAGGATTTCCGGGACGGGATAAACGGCGCTGAAGGACCGGCCAATCATATTATTCTGGAAAATTTATACATCCACCACCTTGATGAATATGGTATAAATATTGGCGACACCAATGATCTTAAAATTACTAACTGCGTAATTTCCTACACCGGTTATGGCGCTATCGGCGGGCCGGCCGGCACAAATGGCGGCTGGAAAAATGTTGTGATATCCGGAACAACCATGTCTTATAGCGGCCACTATTATCAGGGCGGACCCGGGCCAAGCCCATATGACAGACCCGATGGATTTGGAATAGAAACATCGGCCGGTCCGATTGAAATCGCTAATTCAATATCCGAACACAACAAAGGCGACGGCATTGACTCAAAAGCAGAAAATACCAATGTGCATGACACCGTAATCAGAAACAATTCTTCTGATGGCTTGAAGTTGTGGGGCACAGGTAGTAAAGCGACTAATGTCTTAATTTACGGCCGCGGCGACGGTAATTCCAACATCACGCCCTGGGCGTCAATTGTCCTGCAATCTGATAAAGCGAATGCGGTGTTCACTCTTGACCATGTCACAGTTGATGATTATCTGGGTGGTAATTATCTGATGCACGTGCAATATGACAATCAGAACACCCCGACCACTCTTACCATAAAAAATTCTATCTTTTCTTCACGCGGGCCAAACGCCTCGCCGATATTTATAGCTCCGGGCACCAACTTCACCGTCTCAAACAGCGACTTTTATTTCCCTGGCAGTGACAACGTGCTGGAGCATGGCGATACTGCTTATACTTCTTCGCAAATTAACACCTTCGGATCCGGTAATATTTATGGAGATCCAAAATTCGTTTCACCGGCTTGGGGCTCTAATGGAAATTACCGTCTGCAAAGCGGCAGTCCGGCAACCGGAATGGGCACAAATACTTTTTAAATAAAAAAAGCCCGGGAGAGAAGAGAGTCGAGGCGAGGAGGCAAATCCATAGTCCGCAAGCGAGGCAGGGGGCCACCTCACATCACAGACGTTTGCACCTCTTCACTCTTCTTCCCGGGCCGAAGACAGGACAGCCTAGCCGGTAAATTCGCTCTTGGCTCAAGTTACGAACCACGCAAATCCGCACAATAGTGCACACCCGGTTCCAGCTGAAACCTCCCGCGACTTCAAATCCTACAGGAGTTTCTGCCCGCGAACGGAACAGATCAGGGAACCTTGGGTGAACCGACAAGGGCATCACGGAGGCTGAATCCACCTTACTACTAAAAACAACCCCTGTCTAGGGGGTTGTTTTTTTGAGTTTAAAACGCCTATGAGCGCACAACAAGAACTATTTCTGTCTGCCGGCAATAATTTCGGCAGCCACATTGGTCGGCACCTCGGCATAGTGGCCAAATTCCATGGTGGAACTGGCACGGCCCTGTGAAATACTGCGCAAGGTGGTAGCATAACCAAACATACTCGCAAGCGGTACTATTGCTTTTACGACTTTCATCTGGCCTCTATCAAACATTTCCTGAATCTGTCCGCGTTTGGAATTCAAATCGCCGATCACATCGCCCATATATTGTTCCGGAGTAACGGCCTCCACTTTCATTATCGGTTCCAAAATCACCGGATGAGCTCTTTTGCAAGCGGCTTGAAAAGCCATTGAGCCGGCCATCTTGAAAGCCGCTTCAGATGAGTCAACCTCATGGTATGAACCATCATAACAAATAACTTTCACATCAACCACCGGGTAACCGGCCTGTATGCCGCGAGTAACCGCATCTTCAACACCTTTTCTGATAGCAGGGATAAATTCTTTAGGAATCACGCCGCCTTTTACCTCATCAACAAACTCAACGCCCTTGCCTTGCTCCTGGGGCTCAACCCGAAGCCAGCAATGGCCATACTGACCGCGGCCGCCTGATTGTTTAATGTATTTGCCTTCGGCCTCGGCAGTCGCTTTAACGGTCTCTTTATAGGCAACCTGCGGCTTGCCGACATTGGCCTCAACCTTAAACTCCCGGCGCATGCGATCAACAATAATATCCAAATGCAATTCACCCATGCCTTCAATAATGGTTTGCAAGGTCTCTTCATCGGTATGAACCCTAAAGGTCGGGTCTTCTTCGGTAAGCTTTTGCAGGGCCATGCCGATTTTTTCCTGATCAGCTTTAGTTTTGGGTTCAATAGCCACCGAGATAACCGGTTCCGGGAAGATAATTTTTTCAAGAACAATCTGATGATTTTCATCACACAAGGTATCTCCGGTGAACGTGCTCTTTAAACCAATGGCCGCCGCAATTTCTCCGGCATAAACATCAGTCACATCTTCGCGGTGATTGGCGTGCATACGCACAATTCTGCCCAATCTTTCTTTGGTACCGTTTGAAGAATTATACAAATAACTGCCGGCGCTGACATGTCCGGAATAAACACGGAAAAAGATTAATTTTCCCACAAACGGATCAGTGGCAATCTTAAACGCCAAGGCGGAAAACGGTTCGCTGTCATCCGCTTTTCTTAACTCTTCCGCTTCAGTATCCGGATTGATACCTTTTACCGGAGGCAAATCGGTCGGCGCCGGTAAATACCAAACTACCGCATCCAACATTTGCTGGACGCCAATATTTCCCAAAGCCGAACCGCACAGAACAACATAAATCTGGCCTTTAAGAGTCAACGTGCGCAAAGCGCTTCGTATTTCTTCGTTGGTCAAAGCATTACCGTTTAAATATTTACTCATGTATTCATCGTTGGCTTCAGCGGCTTTTTCAACCAATTCGGCGCGGTATTTTTTTACCGATTCAACCATATCTTCCGGAATGGGAATTTCAATAACATTTTCTCCATGTTGACCTTCAAATTTGTATGCTTTTTCCTCTATCAAATCAACTATGCCGGAAAAGGTGCTATCAGCGCCGATTGGCAGTTGAGCCGGATAAGCATTTTTGGATAATCTTTCCCGAATTGAAGATAAGCTCATGTAAAAATCGGCGCCAAGCTTATCCATTTTATTTACAAAAGCAACGCGCGCCACATTATATTTATCGGCCTGATGCCAGACCGTTTCTGATTGAGGTTCAACACCCTGTGAACCGTCAAACACGGCCACAGCTCCGTCAAGCACGCGCAAAGATCGCTCTACTTCCACGGTAAAGTCCACATGGCCCGGAGTATCAATTATGTTGATGCGCTTTCCTTTCCAAAAACAAGTGGTGGCGGCTGAAGTGATGGTGATACCACGCTCTTTTTCCTGTTCCATCCAGTCCATTTCGGCGGCGCCTTCATGCACCTCGCCGATTTTATGTTTCTTACCGGTGTAAAACAAAACACGTTCAGTGGTTGTGGTTTTACCGGCATCAATATGGGCCATGATACCTATATTTCTGGTATTTTCTAATGTGTATTCACGAGGCATATAAATATAAATTACTTGGCGAAACGGGCAAAGTGAGCAAAGGCCTTGTTGGCTTCAGCCATTCGGTGCACTTCATCTCTCTTCTTCATGGCATCGCCAACGCCTTGGGCGCTGTCAAGCAACACGGTTGCCAATTTATCAGCCATTGGCTGGCCTTTTTTGGCCCGGGCCGCGCCGATTATCCATCTAAATGACAAGGCATTTTGTCGGCTGACCGATACCGGCATCGGCACCTGGTAGTTGGCGCCGCCCACTCGGCGTGAGCGCACCTCAACCTGGGGCTGAACATTTTTTATGGCCTCTTCAAAAGTTTTCATCGGATCTTTTTCGGCCGCGGCAATTTTATCAAACGCGGAATAAACAATATCTTGAGCGGTTGATTTTTTGCCCCTCTCCATAATGTGATTTATGAATTTGGCCAAAACAACACTGCCGTATTTTGGATCCGGATTGATTATTCTTTTAATTTTTAGTCGTCCACCGCGCATATTATTTCAATTTAAATTATTTCAGTTTAAATAATTATTTCTTGGCCGCTTTCGGTTTCTTGGCTCCATATAAACTTCTGCCGCGTCTCCTGGCTTCAACTCCTTGGGTATCATAAACACCGCGCACAATGTGGTAGCGCACGCCCGGCAAATCTTTCACGCGGCCGCCGCGAAGCAAAACGATTGAGTGTTCCTGCAAATTGTGGCCCTCGCCCGGAATATAGGCAATGACTTCCATACCGTTTGACAGGCGGACTTTAGCGACCTTGCGCAAAGCCGAGTTTGGTTTCTTTGGTGTGGTTGTATAAACTTTTGTGCAAACACCTCTTTTAAAAGAAGTGCCTTTGGCAAAAACAGTTTTCTTGCGATGAAGAGTATCTAAGGTAAACTGCAAAGCCGGAACTTTGCTCTTTTTTACCTTGCTGTGTCTGCCTTTTCTAATTAACTGGTTGATTGTAGGCATAGCCCGATATTAATAAATAATTTTAAAATTTTCTAACAAAAAAGCTGAACGAATTTGCCCAGCCACGAGTTTTACGACGTTCTGGCAATATAATATATGACAACTCAATTAATGTCAAGGGCTGGGCTGTGTAAAAAAACAGCCCGCACCGAATGGTCGATGCGAGCGAAACAAAGAGCACTTGTGGGCATGCATGCTACTTGCCCTCCCCGAACCGACGCTGGGGCTCGGTCATCTTCCTGGCCTTGCGCCTGGCACATTTGCGGATGCCCGACATCAAGTCGCCATAGGCGGCGGCGAACCTCTTGCTGCTGCGCAGGCCGTCTATGATCTTGGCCAGGATCTCGGTTTCCAGTGAGTACTCCTCCCGGTCTAGGAAAGCGGCCGAATAGGTCTCCACCAACACATCGTGAAAGTCGTCACTGGCATCAGAACCGACCAAGAAGGAACGCAATAGGCTGGTGAACCAGTTGTCGTAGAACTTCACGAGCAGGATCGGATTACCGCCCAGCCGGTTGTCCACCAGATACTGCCTGGTCTGCCGGAGGGTCATAATCCCCTCCAGGTACATCAGATTGATCTCTGACCCTTCCTTGGTGAAAAGGAGGTTGAGAGGTTGGACTCCTTCTCCTGTCTCCTTGGCCATGACAACCCTCCTAAATTGCCAACATGATTATTTACCATTATTTTGGGTATTTGTCAATAATAAAAAGGAGGGACAAAGTTTTGAGCACTAGTGAAGCTTGGCGAAAAACTTTGTCCCTCCTTTTTATTTTGACTGTCTGTTAAGCTATTTCCTGCAATTTTTTAAGTTTTATTTCATCCAACCGCTGATAAATTTCCAAAACCCTCACGGTCTGTTTCAATAATGACAGCTTCCGCTTAAACAGATCAACTTCCTTTTTTTTCATTTCCCATTCTTTATTTATTTCACTTTTAACATTTTCTATGTTAGCGGCCATTTTTTTCCACGCTTCCTCTCCTTTTATTTCCGCCTCTCTCCCCTTTTTCTTTTTTACTATTTCATCCAACTCTCTATATTCTTTACTGTATTGCTTTTTCACTCTGGTAAAAATATATTCTTTATCCTTAACCTGTTTTTCAAAATGACCGAATTCGGTTTCAAGTTCTGCAACCGCCTTTAAAAAATCCGCATATCTTTCTTCGGCTAAATTTCTATATCGCCCGCCTTCTCTTTGAAGCTCCAGCAAAGCATTTATTAATTGCGTTCTTTCTTTTTCTTTATTCTGCACCAACTTCGTCATCTCCACGAGAGATTCATCTAAAATTGGTTCTGATGAACGTTTTGATGGCATTTTTGAACTTAGCTCTTTGAAAAAAATAAAAACCTCGGCAAACTGCCTATACACCTCAAGACGCTTTGATTTAAATTCTTTAAATCCGCCGGCTAATTTTTCATCAGTATCAAAATAAATATCGGCGGGATTTAAACCGCCATCCTGTTGCTCTATATCGTTTAAAACCTTGCTTAAAGAAATCTCTTCCGGAGATTGGTCTACAAACATCACATCGTACACACCGGATTCTGCGCCGGAAGTGTCCGGTTTTACCGGTATTGGTATGCCCCCTGTTTCGTCGTGACCGTCGTGATTTGATTCCCGAAACATATTAAATATATTAAAGATCCTCTACACTACGCAAAAAACTACCTGGCTTTATTCTAAACGGTTTATCGTCTTCTGTAAAGTAGTGTACATCCTCGCTGTCATCATTTAAAACCGTGCTGCTATCCGACAATAACGAATGATCTTCCAAGAGGTCGGCGCTTATTTCAGATAAAAACAAGCTGGGCGAAGAAGAAGAGTCGCCCCAGCCCCCGCCGGCCATCGGATAGGTTAAAAATAAATGTTTCTTGGCGCGGGTGATGGCCACATAGAACAATCTCCGTTCTTCTTCAAGCCCACCGGCTTCTCTAAGCGCCCGGTCATTGGGAAACGCGCCGCCCGACAAATTAATCAGAAATACCTCTGCCCATTCCAGGCCTTTGGCCTGATGAATTGTGGAAAGAACTATTTTGTCCTGGTTTTTGGAAAACTTTCCCAGCGCGTTTTTATTAAAACCTTCCTGTAAACTTGACTCGGCCAAAAATTCTTCCAAGTCCTTATATTTATTCGCAAAAATTTTTAACTGTTCTATATCTTCTATTCTGTCTTTACTGTCAATATATTCCGCTTCCAAATAATCTTTATACGGAGAAGACATTATTGTTTCAATAAGTTTGACCGGATGTTTGGGAGTTTCCAACATCGCCTCCCAAATTCTCGTAAAATTATACCAACCCTGTTTGGCGCGTTCGCCTAAAATTTCTGACCCGATATTTTTAATCTCATCAACATCGGCTATCTTCTTTATATATTCAACCAATTTGGCTGTGGCTGACGGGCCGATTCCCTCCTCTTTCATCAAAATTCTCATCCAAGCCGCGGTGTCGGCCAAATTATTCATGACTCGCAAATACGCCAAAACGTCTTTTATATGCGCGCGTTCAAAAAATCTCAAACCGCCGCGGTAGTCATATGGGATGCCGGCTTTGACCAGTTCCATTTCCAGCATTTGCGAGTGATGAGCGGCGCGAAACAGCACGGCGATTTCTTTTTCCGGCAGGCCTTGGTCAATGGATTCAGAAATTTTTTGCACAATAAACTGCGCCTCGCTCTCTGCATCCATTTGCGGATGAAGCGCGGGCTTCAAGCCCGATTGCGACAAGGTTTTTAATTTCTTTTTATACTGTCTTAAATTATTAGCAATCACGCCGTTGGCCAGATCCAAAATCTCCTGGCTGGAGCGGTAATTGGTTTCCAACTTAAAAATTTTCGCGTTCGGGTAATCCTTTTCAAACTGCAAAATATTTTGAATGTCGGCAGCCCGGAAAGAATAAATGCTTTGGGCGTCATCACCCACCACTAAAATATTTTTATGAACTCCGGCTAATTTTTTTATGATTTCGGCCTGAATTTTGTTTGTATCCTGATATTCATCAACCAAAATATATTTAAACTGCCCGGCATATTTTTGCCAAACACGTTCAGAATTAAGCAAAAGTAAAAAATTTGTCAGTAAATCATCAAAATCCATGGCATTCGCCTCTTTTTTCTTTTTATAATAATCACCGGCAATATTTTTTATGACATCCGTGTATGGAAACCATTGTTCATAACGCAAACCAATAACTTCCTCAATATTTTTTTCGCAATTGCGGGCGTAACTGATTATTGAACCGATTATTTTGGCTGACGGAAATTTGGTATTTTCGGTCTTGAGCGGTTTGGCACATAATTTGATTAAGGACTCGCTGTCGTCACTATCCAAAACCGTAAAATTTTCTTTGTAACCCAAAAGCGGCGCGTAGATGCGTAAAATTTTATAAGCAATATGATGAAAAGTTCCGGACCAGGGCAATTTCTGATCGCTACCGGTGAGTTTTTGCACCCGAGACGACATCTCGTCGGCCGCTTTGTTGGTAAAAGTCACCAGTAAAATATTTTCCGGACTGACGCCGTTTGCTAATAAATACGCCACGCGATAAGTAATCACGCGCGTCTTGCCACTGCCTGCTCCGGCTAAAACTAAACACGGGCCGTCGCCGCCATAGACAACAGCCAATTGTTCCTGGTTGAGCTCCGAAGAGAAGTCAATCATAAGTTGCCGACTTTGGTTTTTGCTTTGCCGATCATCTTGTCGTCAAGTTTGTTTGATATTTCTTCCAAAGTCCCGTCTAATTTCATCTGAAACTTTCCTCTATTGGCCTTGGTTTCAATCCTTGGTCTGACATACATGGTATACTTGTGAGGTTTTCTTGTTTCATTTGGCGTCTGATCAACCAAGTCAGCTTCAAAATCTTTCCCATAAATATTTGTAATAGCAGTACGTATAAGATTTCTATACGCGGTCGTACCCATTTTTTCCTGCCCTTGAGTTTGTTTGTGTTGGTCGCCTTTGGCAATATCAATCCGAATACCGGCGATAGGCGCCCGCCCTTTTTCAGTAACACGCGCGTATTTCACACCATCTTCTTCAAAAATCTCCACATAACCAAGACGAACTTTTTCCCAGCCATCACTGTTGTATTCATCTGCCAGAGTACCAACATGCGGGATGTCTTCATCAAGCCGGTATTTATCCTTATAAGTTCCTTTGTATTCAGTTCTTTTAATTTCTCTTACCATAGTAATTATTTTATGCGTTAAGTTCCCGTATCATAGCAAATCTTGATTTCTCGGTCAAAGAATGTTAAGATGGCTGTTAACTATGTTTTTTGAACTAACCCACAAAGACAAAAACTGCTATGCCCGGACTGGCGTAATCCACACTGACCATGGGGATATTGCCACCCCTATTTTTATGCCTGTCGGCACGCAAGCCAGTGTGAAAACTTTGGACTGCGATGATTTAAAAAACATCAACGCGCAAATTATTTTGGGCAATACTTATCATCTGCATTTACGGCCCGGCGAAGACACAATTGACCAAATCGGCGGTCTGCATAAATTTATGAACTGGGACAGGCCGATTCTGACCGACTCCGGCGGCTTTCAGGTGTTTAGTTTGGGCGCGCAAAAAGAAGCCAACTTGGTTTCCATTGACGAAGACGGCGCGACTTTCAAATCACACCTTGACGGCAGTACCCATCGGTTCACTCCGGAGTCCGCAATCCAAATTCAGCACAAACTCGGCGCTGATATTATTATGGCTTTTGATGAATGCACCCCGGATAATATAGAAGAAAAATATGTCCGCGAGGCCATGACCCGCACCCATAATTGGGCAAAGCGCTCTTTGGCCGAACATCAAAAAGAAACCAACCGACATGATTACAAACAATTTTTATTTGGTATTATTCAGGGTTCAAATTTCAAAAATTTAAGGGAGGATTCGGCCCGATTTATTTCTGCGCTTGATTTTGACGGCATTGCCATTGGCGGCGAATCAATCGGCTATAACATGGAAGCGACCAAAGAAATTTTAGATTGGGTTTATCCGATTATTCCGGAAAATAAACCGCACTATGCCATGGGCGTGGGCTTGTCTCCTCTTGATATGCTGGTTGCGGTTAGCCATGGCGTTGATATGTTTGATTGCGTGGCGCCAACCCGGCTGGCCCGGCACGGCATGCTGTTTACCCATGAAAAAAATTCGGAAAAATATAGAATTAACATTACCAACGCGCAATTCGCGCTTGATCTTGGTCCGATTGACAAAAACTGCGGCTGCCATACCTGCCAAAATTATTCCCGCGCTTACCTTCATCATCTTTTTAACGCGCAAGAAATTACCGGCATGCGTTTAGCCACCATTCACAATTTATATTTCATGCTGAACCTGATGAAACAGGCGCGCGAAGCGATTAAAGAAGATAAGTTTGAAGAACTGTTACAAAAGTGGATTTAGTTTTTTCTTCGCTTGTGATGATGTTTAGCGGATGGCCCTGGTTTATATAATTTCGGTTTTTTAATTTTTTCTATTCATGTTCTTCGCTTTCTTCCTCATCTTCATGCAATTCCACTTTTTCACCTCTTAGATCACTTAATAATGCCTTCAAATCTTGCACGTCTAAGGATTCACCCAACTCTTCGGATATTTCATCCTGAAATATTTCCGCCTGTTTCATATCTTTGGCCGCTTCCCATTTAAGCAATGATTCTCTGATAATGGCAGTTTTTTCCGGTCCCCAATCCTGACTTAACCATTTTGTGCTAAACTTTTTTGATTCCGGATAATCACTGCTCCCCTTATAATAATCAGGGGGCACGAAGGTTCTTTCTGGCATATATTTTTATTAAAAATTAATTAAAATTTGATTATACCTATTCTATCTCATCCACATATGCACAGTCAACATCAAAATTTTATTGACACGCAACTCGCTATTGCCTACAATGCAGACAAAGTTCGCACCTTTAACAACGCATTTCGCGAAAGCGGAAAGGATATACGGATGTCAGACAACCTTGAGAAGGTTCTGGGTTCCACTATTCCCTCCTTCATCAGCCGACTGATGCAAGATGCGGCTACATACGTCGCAGAAAAAGTTGGTACTACGACGGTACAGATGCCAACGTTTTTCGTGGAGCTGGCCGACACTCTCAAACGGCTGGCCGAACAAGCCAGACATAACCGCAACGGCGGGCTGACCCTGGTGCCCATGCCGGGATTCGTGGAACTGGCCAGCACCACCAAGAAGCTCATCGAAGAGCACGAGAAAGACACGCCGGTGGACATCGTCGTGCCCGAATTCAACACCCGCAGCAACAAGGAGCCGGTCGTGCGCCTGAGCAAGGACCACATCGGCGGCCACGACTGCGTCATCCTCACCAGCGGACCTGGCACCTACGAGATGCTCACCCAACTCCAGTTGGCTCTGGGTTATCTGGTCGGCCGCCGGGCCGCCAGAATCTCAATCGTAACCGGCTATCTGCCCCTAGGCAGATCAGACAAGGACGAGGGGGCGCTTGAATTCGCTCTTGCTTCCCACATCGTTCACATGATCGTCTCCGCCTCCTACGGCCATCTGGATCGTATCATCGCTCCGGACCTGCACGCACCCCAGGTGGTCATGGCAGCGCAGGTCGGTCTCATCACCGAGGTAACGCTCGCCCGTCGCGTGCTCACAAGGGCGGTCTCGGATGCGCTTGAGAAGTTCAAACGCATCTGCCTGGTTCTCCCTGACGATGGCGCCTACAAGAAGTTCATGCGCGTCATTGCCGAAGTCGAGAAGAATCTCAACATCAAGCTGCCGGTGGTCTGCGGCCAAAAACGCCGCAACAGCGACACCCATTCTGAACTCCTCGGCTTGGCCGGTGACACGAGCGCCTTGAAGGACGCGCTGGCTATTGGCTTTGACGACGAGATCGCCACCGGCATCACCACTGTGCACACCGCCGAGGCAGTGCTCCGGCAGTATGACGCAGCCGACTACTGGGCGGCGGCGATCCACGGCGTGCTCTGTGGCGATGCTCCCAAGATCCTCTCTTCTGAACTCTGCCCGATCACGCGGGTATTTATTACCGACTCCATCCCGCCCAACGGCCGTATTGAGCTGGATCCGCTGCGCGCCAGCGACCGCCTGAAGGTGGTTTCCTGGGACGAAGATCTGGCTCACCTCATCTACTATCACCACTGGGACAAGTCCATCCGCGAAATGCGCTAGCCCTCCGTAGAAGCCGGCCCAACGGCCATGCTTCTCCCACCCCTCCACAACCCGCACCCGCGGGTTGTCTTCATTTTGAGCGCTTGTTAAGCACTTGCCGTTTTGCCGAAAAAAAGCTATCATATTCCCATATATACTCACTCATTTCGCTTATATAAACATATAAGCTCATTCGCTCAAAAATGAAATTATAAATAATTTCATTTTGTTCACTCATTTCGCTTATGAAAAGAGGAAAACCAACCCCAGAGGAAATGGCTGAAATAGCTTTTGACCGGACCGCACCCAGCCGTGCAAAGACAGGAGACATAACTTTGCCCAGATCAATTGCTGAACTGAGGTCAAAAATGTCTGTTCCCAAATCCGTATCCGGATCCGAATCCGAAGAAGTCCCTACCATATCCGCAATAGCGGCTTGGGATGACTTCAGATTAGAACTGGAAAAAACCGGAAAACTGGAATCAGCAATTAAAACAATGCAAGATTACATAAACGAGATTAGAAATGAAATTGATAAAAGAAATCTGCTAATGCATTCAGACGCAATGAAACAACCCGGGAGTATGGAATACAACGGGGTAATAAGAAAAATACAAAAATTAACCAACCCATCTATCGCCAAAAAATTTTTAAAAATTTATAAAAGAATAATAGAACAAAGAATTCATGAGTTAGAGAGCAGATAATTATTATAAAAAATATGAAACGCATTTTTTCCGGAGTTCAACCGACAAACAACATTCATATCGGCAATTATCTGGGGGCGATAAAAAATTGGGTTGAACTGCAAGACAAATATGAATGTTTTTTTTGTATTGTTGATCTGCACGCTATTACCGTGGCGCAAAAACCGGAAATTTTGAAAAAAAATATTTTGGATGTCGCCAAAACCTATCTGGCGCTTGGCATTGACCCGAAAAAATCCACGATTTTTGTCCAATCCGCCGTTAAGGAGCACACTGAACTGGCCTGGATTTTAAACACCATCACCAAAACCGCCGAACTGGAGAGGATGACCCAATTCAAAGACAAATCAAAACAACATAAAGAAAACATAAACATGGGCCTGTTTGATTATCCGGTCTTAATGGCCGCGGATATTTTGCTTTACGACACCGATTTAGTGCCGGTCGGAGACGACCAAGCACAACATGTAGAGCTGACCAGAACCTTGGGCAACAGATTTAATCATCTTTATGGTGAGACCTTCAAAATTCCGGAAGCCCTGATAAAAAAAGAAGGCGCCAGAATCATGGGCCTTGATGACCCATCCAAAAAAATGAGTAAAAGCGCAATCAGCCCGGCCAACTATATTGCTTTGCTTGACTTACCGGAGGTGGCAACCAAAAAAATTATGCGGGCAGTCACCGATTCCGGTTCGGAAATAAAATCAGGCGCGGACAAGCCGGCGCTCTCCAATCTTCTTTCTGTTTATTCCATGTTTTCCGGCAAACCAATAAAAGAAATAGAAAAAAAATATATTGGCAAGGGTTACGCTGATTTTAAAACAGGCCTGGCCGAAGTGGTGGCAAAATTTTTAAAAGATTTTCAGAATAAATTTAACAAAATCAAGGACAGCGAAGTTGAAAGTATTTTAAACAGCGGCGCCAAGGCGGCGGAAAAAATCGCGATTAAAAAAATAAATACAATTAAAGATAAAATCGGCCTATAAATATGGATGATTTTGACTTCAAAAAGAAAAAAACTTTAACATCTCTGCATGGAATATTTGTTGAACGGTGCACCAAAAAATTTAGGTTCTCCACGGCCGACTATGATAAATTGCGGGAAATATCGGCAAAACCTTTTCCGTCCGACTCCGTCATCCACACCGAACAAGCTATCAGAAAAATATACGCTGAAGCAATTGCAAAAACATTCAACTGTTCCGATGTGCGGGCCAGGGAGCTAGTTAATGCCGCGGAACTTATACATAAGGAAACAATTTTTATCAACAATCTTTCCAAACGGACAAACAGAGAAACCATCAGTCCGGCAATCGGCGACTATGAGGACTTTATGATGGAACACGGACTAACAGGAAACCCGGAATCTGAAACCAAAACAGGAGATCCGGAAAAAAATAATGTAGTTCCTCTTTTCCCGGAAAGCAATAAGAAATAATATGGATAACTTCGCGGAAACAAAATTGGGGACTATCATTGGCAATATTGAGCCAAAAGACGTTCAGTTGGTGTCCAGATATATTTCAGCAAACCTTAATTCAAAATTCGTAAAAGATTTTTGTATCAAATATAATTTAAATAAAGATCAATATAATGGCTTATTTCCTATAGCCCTCAATTACGACAAAAGAACACCCCAAAAAACTGAAGAGATGATTAATGAGGAACTGAAGAATATGACGATGAACAGAGAAATGGTCGGGGAGTGCCTCCCATATCTAGCTGAAGAAATTAGAAAAAATAAACTGGTGGAAACTGCAAAAGACGCAGAAACACTTACCCGAGCTCTAATTACATATTTTGAATTTTATAAGCACACTATCGGGTCAGTGGAGGGTTTAGACATCTATGTGATTGAATCGGAAAAAGAGTACTCAAAAGGGCCAACCGAAAGAGATTTATTTACAGAAATGGACGCCGAAAATCATAAAGCCAAACAAGAAAAACCCGAACCCACCAAACCAGAACCCGAAAAAGAGATGGCCAAAGTTTTTGATATTAAAACCGGTAAAAGATTACAATAAAAAAATTTAATAATTTTTAAATACAAACTATGGACCAAACAACAAACCCATCAAGAGGCGTAGTAATTAAAACAATATATTATTATCTTGTTTGTTTTGTCGCCCTGATGATGGTGGTATTTTCCACGGCAGACGTTATCAACATCGCCCTAAAAACCTGGGTCTTTACCAAGGCGGATGATAATTATTATGGTGGCTATATGGCATCCTGTGTGGTCCCGGCTAACGCAAAATTTCAAGACCAAACCACAACAGCGGCCATGCAAGCGGAGTGCGAAAAACAACAGGCCCTAGGTGTAAAACAGGCGCAAGATAGCGCCGACGCCCAGCGCCAACGCGATGTGGTGCGTGATATTTCCATGATTATAGTTGGTATACCACTATTTCTCTACCACTGGCGTATCGTAAGAAAAAAAGATATATAATTATTTCTTCAAAACATCTTTGAGCTTAACCATTTCAGCGTCTTTTTGGTTGCGCATTTTAATCTCCACTGATTGCTGTGCTAAAGTTTTTTTAGAGACAACCAATCGGGTTGGAATACCAATCAAATCCGCGTCAGCCAATTTCACTCCGGCCGTGGCTTCGCGATCATCATAAAGCACTTCCACGCCGTTTTTTATCAGATCTTTATATAATTTTTCAGCCGCTTCTAAAATTTCTTTATCCTGACCCAATGAAACCAAATGGTACTGAAACGGCGCGACCGATTCCGGCCAGATAATTCCATCTTTATCATTAAAAACTTCCACCAAAGTGCCCATTATCCTTGACGGACCCATTCCGTAACAGCCCATCTCCACCGGCTTCTCTTTGCCTTTGTCATCCGTGTACTTAAAACTAAAGGCGCCGGAATATTTTGTGCCCAACTTAAAAATATTTCCCACTTCAATGCCTTTTTTCTCCAACAAATCAGAATTGCCGCATTCCGGACAGGCATTTTGGTCATTTATAATTTCTTTATTTACCGCCACTTTGCATTTCTCACAAAAATAAATAGTGTCCTCGCCGATTTCAGATAAGGTTTGAAATTCATGAGAATATTTGGAAAACATTCCGCCGGAAGCGTAGGTCTTAATGGTGATATTACCTATTCCCAATCTTTCATAGACCTTAAAATATGCCTCTATCACTTTTTTGTAATATTCATCCAAGTCCTCGGTTGAGGTATGGAAAGAATACATGTCTTTCATGTTGAATTCGCGGCCGCGGAGCAGTCCGGATTTGGCGCGCGGTTCATTTCTGAATTTATTTTGAATCTGATAAACCGACACCGGCAGATCGCGGTAGGAAAAAGTATATTTTTGCACCAGGGGCGTCACCACTTCTTCGTGGGTTGGGTTTAAAACCAATTTCGCGCCGCCCTCGCCTTCAGTACGGAAAAAAACATCTATGGTATTTCGGCCGGTGGTGACATAACTTTCTTCAGAGGTTAAAACCGGCATCAAGACCTCATTTCCGCCCACCGCATTCATTTCCTCGCGGATGATATTTTGAATTTTGTTAAGCACGCGAAGCCCTAGTGGCAAATAATTGTAAACTCCGGCCATTTGTTTGGAAATAAATCCACCTTGACTTAACAGTTTGGCGTTTATGCTACCCTCATCAGCCGGCTGGCTCTTGCTGGTTTTCCCGAAAAGATTTGAATATTTCATAAGCGAAATGAATGAGTGAAATGCGTTGTTTACAACGGCATTTCCGAATGAATGAGCTTATATGATAATATAGGTAGGTGTATCGTAAAAGTATTAGAATTGTTTTAATTTTAGCATTGGTTGAGGTTCTTGGCAACTCGCCCGGTTGACAAAATGCTAAAAATATTGTATAATTATGAATTATTCTGGGGTAGTTTAATGGTAAAACGCCACGCTGTTAACGTGGTTAGTGTAGGTTCGATTCCTACCCCCAGAGCTATGAAAAAAGGCCCAAAGTTATTCGGGTCTTTTTTCATAATTTTGCGGGAGGAAGCGAACAAAGGGGTGGCGGGGAAAGTATTTCCCCGCATTGCTGGGGGTGACCGAAGCCGCCAACCACTGTTAGAGTAGAGGCGGCCGAGGGCAAGAGGGGCGGAAGCCCCTATTGAGGAGCGCGCGAGCGAAGCGAGCGGCGCGACCGATTCCTACCCTACGGAGCTATTCGGAACGTGGGGCCATTTCGGCCAAAATTCGGTATCTAGCCGGCTCATTACGCGATGGCTAGCCAAATATTGATTAAATCGCAAAAAATGTTAAAAAATGAACTTGACACCAATTAATGTATATACTATAATCTAAATATAACAATAATTTGTTAAAAATATAATATGATAACAAAATTAAGGGTCAGCAACTATTATTCCATTGGAGAAGAAATAAAGCTAGACTTCTTAAAAGGTGGTGCAAAAAAGGAGGTGGGATATTTTCAGTATAAAAAAAGTGAAAAAATATCACTAATAAACGGGTTTTTTGGTGCGAATGCGAGTGGCAAGAGTAGTATCCTGGGATCTATGGTCAGCCTAATTAAAATGATGTACACCATCTCTTCACCACAAAATATATCACTACAGAGCGTTGCCTCTGGTGAGGTTTTGTTGTGCCACCCTAATCTACACAAAAATTTTAAAGATAAACCTACAAAATTAGGAATTGATTTTTTGTTTGGTAATAATTACTACACTTACGATTTGGAAATTCAAGGTGGAAACAATATAACTGAAGAAAATTTGTACGTTACCACTCTTGATTTAGCCGCTGCACATCCAAAAAAAATATTCACGAGATCCGGGTCTATTATTAGCTTCGGGCCGGAATACAAAGACTACGAAGCTTACTCAACTAATATAAATATTCAAAAATATCAAACTTTTATTTCCCATTTAATAAACATTGGGGCAAAGGCTATGGTTGATTTTGTGAATTATAAGAATTCTTTTTTTCTAAAGGTGGATAGGATGGATTTACAGCTCCCTTCTTACGGTAAGATCATAATACGAGCTTTCCAACTCAATTCTCTTGCAGAGGACAAGAAAAAGGAATTCTTAAAAATTACACAAGACATAATGAGTTGTTTTGATGATTCCATCAATGGTTTAGAAGTTGATACTAAAAATAATACTGTTTCTATCAAAGTGGGACACAAAAATTTCTTGAATAGCATTGACATTACGGATGAATCGGCCGGCACCAGAGAACTGTTTTGTTATATATATGACATATTAGATGCCTTTAAAAAAGGCGGGGTTATTATTTATGACGAAACGAGCAAATACTACCACCCAGATATAGAGCTTGAGTTATTCTCTATTTTCAAAAATGAAGAATTTAACACAAAAAATGCACAACTATTCTTCGCTTCACATAATCACGGGACTTTTGACTTACTTGAACTAGACCAGGCCTACATTGTGGAAAAAACAGATTCCAGCTCTACCATCAACAGGTTATCAGAAGTTGAAGATCTTAAAAAGCGGGACAACCTAAAAAAGAAATATCGCCTCGGCATGCTTGGTGGAGTTCCAGACACTACTGCCTTTGACTTTAGGTTGAAACAACTACTATGAAATTACCGCCTGTAATAATTCCTTTCTGCGAGGGTGAAGCGGAAGTGCTTCTTTTTGAATTTCTAAAACTTAATTATTCAAATAAAACAATACGGTTTCAAAAACCGAAAAATCTTAAGGGTTTTGAAAATTTAGCTGGATTTAAAAAAAAATATTATAAGGCCATAAAGGCCCAAGGCCTCAAACCTAAAAAAGATTTTATCAAGGTTCGATTTTTGTTTATATTTGACAATGATTTAGAAGACTCGAAAGAAATAAAAGAGTTTTTGGAACTAAAAGGACATTTGGTACAGCAATGTGAGCCAAACGTAGAGGGGTTGATACTAGGTATTATAGATCAAAGTCAGGGAGATAATTTAAAAACAGAGGATTACAGAAAAAAATGTAAAAATAACTTTAAAAAACAATTTGGTTGTGAATCTCATCGTTTAAAAGAGAGAGAATTAAAAAAAATATTTGAGGACGAAAAACATTTTAAGAATAATCTGCCCATCTTATACAATTTATTTAAAAAATGACCCACCGAAAAATGTTTATCAAAAAGGTGTGCCCCCCACATCTACCACCCCGAGCATTATGGATACTCTGTTTCCACCAAACCTTATTTCTGGGAGTGTAAAAACCCAAAAACAACTTGATGCTGCTTTAGCAAAACATTCAGATCTTTCAATATCCTTTGTCACTATAGCTGTTAATAGACCTGAGACACGAAAGTGGTATGAACACTACTGGCAAAAAATACATAGGTACCTCGATAAAGATTTTGCTCAAAAGTTCCGACTTGAAAGCGAACATGAATCTCGTGGATGGGAATTTCACATTGCCTCGGTCTTACTTGATCATGGAGTGAATCTGAAAGAAAAAACTTGGAATACAGGACCAGATTTTTGTATTCAAACTCCTGAAGGCAGGAACATATGGATTGAAGCAATTTGTTGTACCTCGGGCGAAGTTGACCCTGTTCCACCAAAACCAGATCTGACAGAGGGTAAAGTTTACATAGGTGGAGGCGGCATAGAGGATTTAAATCGCCCACGCGTATTGCGAATTCTTAATGCTGTTGGTACTAAATATGAAAAGTTCAAACGGTACGTTGCAGATGGAAAAAGCGGCGTATCAGAAAATGACTGCTTAATTATTGCGATAAGTGGCGCGAATATTGAATTCGCGTCCGATTCAGAGGTACTTTTGAAGCGCGCTGTATTTGGGGTTGGTCTTGATACATATTACAAAGATCCGAAAACGAATAAATTGGTTGGGCCTTTTTATAAACCATCACCAAATATCATTAAGAAGGCAAAGATTGGGGATAAAATCATGCCGGCAAATTTTATGGAGATGGAAGGATTTTCAAACATCAATGCCGTGCTCTATTGTGGACATCACGCATATAATTGCGAACGGAATGGTCATAAAGTTGGTGATGATTTTCTCTTTGCTTATCACGTTAATCCAACCAACTCACTCCCTGTCAATTTATTTAATTTTGGTCTAGAAATTAGAAAAAACCCTACAGATGCCAGCATTACAACTTTTAATTTAAATACCAATTAAAATTTAATAAATTTCTAAATTTTTCCCCGACCCATCCCCATCAAAGAAGACCACCAGACAATGCCCAAAAATCCCTCAATGGTCTCACTTTACATAGCTTCTGAACCCGTGTCGGGAGCTATAAAAAATCACCCTCAAATTAAGGGTGATTTTAATTTTGATTGACACAAAAATATCATTATTGTATTCTCCCTAAAAGGAGGCGCTAATCATGCCGATCTTTGGCAGTGACGAAGACAGATACACAACTTGGAAATGCCCTTCGTGCCACAACTACTTCGGCAGAAGCGGCAAGTGTTCCGTCTGCGGCGACACGCTAGTGCAGAGTGCCATCTCCGACGCGGCGGTCAACCGCATCATCTACGCTAGGGACATCGAACGGCCCCGGCAACAAGACCAGAAAAAGCGCGAAGGAGGATAAGGCGCCATGGCAAAAAAAGTCATAAATGGCCAGGTCATAGACGACCTTGGGATAGATCTCGACAGCTTACCCCTCCCAGCGCAACTGCTGGAGGAGCGGCGGCGCAAGGGTCATCCCATCGAGATCCCAAGCTTGGGCGTCATCATCATGCCCGATGGAACCGTGGTGGACAAGGGCCTGCCCCCGGACGACTACGCTAGGGCCAGCCCGTCCGAAAAGACCGCCACGCTCAAGCGGTACGAGCCAGAGCAGGGTTTCTTCGCCCGCCTGTGGCGGCGGATCTTTCACAAATGAGTTCGTTCATTCCCCAAGGAGGGTGCTCCGCGAACAGCAACAACAGTTCGCACCCCTCAAAAGCAACTCACCAGATGGGTTGTTTTTGTTTAGGTTGGGGTGTCTTTATTTTCCTATATAGCGTATGCTACAGATATTAAGACCTAACACTGAATTTATGATAAAACCACTGCTTATTCTGCCTCTGTTAATTTTAGCCGGAGCCGGATGCGCATACGCGCCAGCCACAAATAATCAAACTAACTTAAACTACAGCAACCAAAACCTGACTTCGGCTCCGGCTGGAATTTTTGATAGAACCGACGCTACCAGTCTTGATCTCTCACACAATAATCTGACTGGAGCCATCCCAGCGGAAATAAGATTTTTACAAAATCTTAAAGTTCTGAACTTGAGTAATAATAAAATGACTGGCCTGCCCGCCGAAATCGGCCAATTAAAAAATCTGGAAATTCTTGACGTGTCCAACAACCAACTGACCGGCCTGCCATATGAATTGGGAAATCTAAAAAACTTAAAAACCCTGAATTTGTCTGGCAACGCGTACTCCGAACAAGACCTCCAAATCATCCGCGAGAAAATCCCAAATGCGAATATTATTACTAAATAAGTGCTTTCAACTGGATCCTTCTTGAACTTAAATAAGAGCTTCATCGAACATTGACGGCTCATCTTTTTTCATATTTAATATACATACCCAAATGAAGGAGGACAGGCATGCGCATTATCTTGTTGAGTTTCGTGCTCGGGATCTGTGTATCAAGTGTGCCCCACCATGGGATCGCCCAAAGAGATTCGTCAAGACCATCCCTGGCCACACTGGACAAGCAGATCTTCACCCAGAACACGGTGATTGAGGCCGATCGGATCGAGATCCAGAGTGGAGCCAGGATCCGCGTCCGCAACGGAGCGGCCTTGAAGCTCAAGGCAGACACCATCGTGATCTTTGGCCCCGCCTTCATCGACGGCCGCGGCGAACCCGGCCACCAAGGCGCTCCCGGGCAATCGAAGAACGACACCTGGCGGAGCAGCGGTGGCGGCGGGTGGTATAGCTGCGATATCGCCCATCGCGACTGGGTGGCTTCCGGAAGTGAGGTTGACCGCGGCGGGGATGGTGGACCGGGCGGTCCCGGAGGACCTGGGGCGATCATCATCCTGGAGTACAGGGACCTACAGGGTCCCGCCAACCTGCAAACCGAATTCCGAGGCGGACCGGGCGGTCCCGGAGGACCTGGTGGAACCGGCAGAATCCTCTGCTGCGGTTGCCACAACAACGAGTGCAAGCGGGGTCCTTCGGGTAGGTCAGGGCCAAACGGCCAGCCAGGTCCCAATGGACGGGAAGTTCGTCGAAGTCTGACGAGAACCCAATCCATTGATTCCACCAGCATCACGCCGCCGCCGGAGCGCATGGAGTCGTGCTACCCCAACCCCTGTCCGTCCGGAATCTGCTGCGAGAACCAAGGCAGAATCTGGTGCTGTTCCGAAGGACAGTACTGCACCTATTCGCCTGATGGATGCAAGTACCGCAAGTAGGCCGTCGCTCTTTTCTCCTCCGCCAGTCTGGCCCTTCCAGCTGGCTTCTTTTTTTATCAAAAATAATTGTATTCCAAATAAAGTCATGTTAAACTGACTGAAAGAGGAGGATGGGACAATGAAAAAATACAAGCACTTCTCGGGTGCAGTGCTGATGAGAGACGAACTCAAAAAGAAGTTCGGCACGCCGAAGTGGCTCGCCGGCATCGTTGTGATGCACACCGTCCGGTATGGCTACCTCGTGGAAGTACGCGTCTTCGGCAAGGCCAAGTTCCCCAAGCTACCCAGGTTGCCTCTCTACCTCCGGGATGCCACCAGGGTCCGCTTCCGGCGGGTGAAGAAAACACCGGAAGCGCGACTGAAGAGGGCAATCGCCCGGTTTGAAGATCCGGCTTCGCACGTCGCCGACAATGTTGCTCTCTCAGCAACCCTACACGAAGCCGCCGAAGCCCACTCCAAAATCCTGGGACCACATGGCCGCCTTCGACATTGCTAAACTCATTCCCCAAGGAGGGTGCTCCGCGAACGGCAACAAAAGTTCGCACCCCTCAAAAGCAACTCACCCGATGGGTTGTTTTTGTTTACAAATGTTGAATTTTGAGGTAAAATTGAATATGAAAAAATAAACGCCTGCAGAAATTATGAAAAAATTTTTATATTGGCTGCCTCGCATTCTATCAATCTTACTTATTATTTTTATAAGCTTATTTGCTTTAGATGTTTTTGAAGAACCGCAGTGGTTTTTACCCTTGCTTATCCACTTAATTCCCAGCTTCATCTTAATCATTTTAACCATCATTGCCTGGAAACATGAAAAATTCGGGGGCTTTGCTTTCATCGTTGCCGGACTTCTCATGCTGGTTTTTACCAATTTTAAATCGCTTATCATCTCTATTCCAATCGTTATTATCGGCGCACTTTTCTTAAGCAGAAAATATCTATTCAAAACTTAACCTACCTTTATGCAAACCAGACAAAAAAACCAGACGATATATAATTTAACCTTGAACGACCTGATCATGGATAATTTTGACAAAAAATATGTCCTGCGGGTCAAAGATATGCCCAGCGAAGACCGGCCGCGGGAAAAAATGGTTGAACTCGGCGCGGCGGCTTTAACGTCACAGGAGCTGTTGGCTGTGATGCTCACCACCGGCACCAAAAAAGAAGAAGTCATGGCCATGGCCAACCGCATTTTAAAGGACTACGGCGAAAAAGCGATTGCCGCCCAGAAAGATCCCAAGACCGTTGCCAAAGAATTTGATTTACCTTTAATAAAGGCCTGCCAAATTGTGGCTTGTTTTGAACTGGGCCGCAGATTTTTCAAAGAGGCAAAAATCGGATTGGCCACCATCCGCACGGCCAAACAGGCGTTTGAATATCTAAAAGACATGCGCGAACTGCCCAAAGAACACTTGCGCGGCATTTATTTAAACAGTCACTTCAGAGTTATTCACGACGAAACCATTTCCGTAGGCAGTATGACCGCCAATATCGTGCATCCGCGCGAGGTGTTTAAGCCGGCCATTGAGCACGGCGCCGTCGCCTTAATAATTGCCCACAACCACCCGTCCGGCAGCACCAAACCGACACAATCTGATATTGATATCACCGAACAACTGGTTAAAGCCGGAAAAATCTTGGGCATTGACCTGCTTGACCATATCATCATCGCCAAAAATAAATTTGCCAGCGTTCCCGCCAGCTATGAATCATAAAAACAATAAAAAATACGCCATCACCGGCGCGGATCGAATTTTTTTATTCCATGACATTGATGAAAAAAATCCGCGACCGCAAAGAATCAAGAGAATAAAATTTCATGTTGAACAGGACGACTATTTTGGCACCCTGGCCGCAATTTTGAATTTGCTCACCGAAGATGAAACCACGCCTAAAAATGCGCCAAACAAAAAACTTTTAGAAAAGCTCGTTGAGGACTTAAATTTTCTTCAGGACAATTTTAAGATAATCAAAAAATAAAACCTGCGGTCTGTGCCCGGAGGTTTTTTTATTACCTAAAATCATCCGCGAAGAATTCATAGCCGCCGATTAAAGTCGGGGTTGAAAGAAAATACCAGATAATCACGTCGTCCAACGGGAAAATCTTTCCAAACAGATTAAAGCTGTAAAAATATTGACCCGGCCACCACCAGCTGCCAATTTGCAAAGAGATCACTTCATAAATAAAAAACACCACCGCAAAAAACAACGTCGGCAGGATGGTTTTTTTAAGCAATTTAGGATTTTTATAAAAAATAAGTATTGACGGGATAATTAAAACCGGCACTGACATCAAAAAATAATTGGCGGTGATTAAATTTTTGTTAAAATAATACAGTCCATAAACAAAAGCCGACAACACTATAAATAAACCGATGATATATTTAATATTCTTTGAAATCTTTTTGTTTTTATCTTTATCAACAAAATATTCATAAAAACAAAGTACCCAGAAAAAATTTAAAAACGCGAACAGCATGTTCTCCAGCGGAACCAACCCGAACGGTCTGCCAAAAATTGACTGCACATCCCAAACATTGGCCAGTCGCGTGGCCAATTCAATCGGCGGGGCAAAAAGAATCACGGCCAGCAGGGAAAAAAGCAAAACCTTGGTTCGAGAATTTTTCAGCCAGATAAAATTAGCGATGCTGGGAGGAACCAACACGATCAAAATTGAATAAAGATAATATGGACGGAAAATAAAAACCGCCAGACAAGCCAGCCAAAAATAAACAAATAAATAAATTAATCTTTTTTTCTTAACGTCAAACACCATAACCCCTAAATTATACCCCAAAAACTATCCCCGGCATAGTTGACTTAATTTTTCTGCAATGATAAATTATAAAGGTATATATAGATATAAACTCATTCGTTCGGAAAAGTTAAAGAAAGCTTTAACTTTTCTCTCACTCATTTCGATTATGAATAAAGCAAACAACAACCACTGGTATTTTATTAAGAATCTGTTCGTCTACGCGAAAAGCGGCGGTGGTTTGTTGTGTGTATAAATGTTCATGAAAACACAGAAATCCCGCCTCGCAGGCGGGGTTTTTAGTTAATATCGCTCTTTCCACATACATGGAGGCCAACCATGAAGTCAGCGGCGGCGGGAATCAAAGTGCGCATGGATGACGGGCACCCGGAATGGGTGGATCCCGAAGTCAGCCACACTCAAGAGTTTACGCTCATACCGCCTGCTCTTGAACAGGCGGAGACAAGCCCCAAAACCATCATCCTGTACTGTGAATACTGTGACAACCTGACTCGGCACCGTGAATTCGATCAGAAGGAGCCGAAGTACAAACCGGTTCGCTGCGGATTCAAGCTGGTGTGGGCACGGGCAACCTGTCTAAAGTGTGGTTCAATCTACCCGGAGATCTACACTCCGAAGATCGTCCATCTGTACTGCCCCAAGTGCGATCCCGCGGGCGAACGGAAGGTGAAGTATTTCAAGGTTGAGCCCGGTTATCCCCATCCCCCGCGCACGGAAAGCAATAACTACATCCTGCTTGAACCGAACGCGGTGTGTATGGAGTGCGGATCAGTTGATTACAGTTTCACCCAGCTCAAACTGCCGGATGAAAACGTCGTCAGCTTGACCGACCAGATTGACGCCGCCACAGTGCGCAAAATCTGATGTCTTCAGACAATGCGCCGAACAGGCCGACAGGCCACAGAACACCTACGGGGGAAGGTGTTCTTTTTTTAATATTGACGAAATAAAATAAAGCTATACTATACCTATATAGTATGATATCAACAAAACTTGCTCAAGCGGTCATAAATCCAAACCAGCCCATACCGACGGACAACCCCGTAGTCACCGGCTTAAACATATTCGGCCTTTTTTCGGGCCTAGGCACGGCCGATCTGCGGTTGGTCATTGCCAACCTAATTAGATTGGCTTTGGGTTTTATTGGTATAATAATGATGATAATGATTATTTGGGGCGGATTCTTATGGTTAACCGCCGGCGGCAATGACGACCAAACCGCCAAAGCCAAGGGCACACTGGTCAACGCCATCATCGGCCTCGTCATTATTCTGACCGCCAACAGTATTGTCATGTATCTTATCAGCGCCTTAACCGTCTCAACCGGCGCGCCGCTTTTATAAATATACCCAATAAATATATGTCCGAAACCTTTAAACAAAAAGTTTTAAAAATCGTTTCCAAAATTCCCAGAGGTTCGGTTTTGACATACAAAGAAGTGGCGACTCGTGCCGGTAGCCATAAGGCCTTCCGGGCGGTTGGAAATATTTTACACGCCAATCATAACCCCAAGATACCCTGCCATCGCGTGATTGGCTCTGATGGCAAAATGCATGGCTTTAATCGCGGTATTAACACCAAAATCCGACTCTTAAAACAAGAAGGTCTGACATTCTGACGTCTATTGACAAAATTTACCCTATTTTATATACTTGGGGCATAAAAATCTATGTGGGACCCCGGCCATCCGGGGGTTTGCACCACTAACAGACCCGCTTTAGCGGGAATTACAAATTATGTCTAAAAGAATGGATGCCCTAAGGGCAAAGGTAGACGCGAATAAGGTTTATTCAATTGACGAAGCTATTAAATTAGCCAAAGAAACTTCCGGCGTAAAATTTGACGCCACCGTAGAAGTCCATGCCAACCTGGGCATTGACACCAAAAAAACCGAACAACAAGTCAGAGCCACCGTGGTTCTGCCCCATGGCACCGGCAAAAGCAAAACGGTAGCCGCCTTTGTGTCCGCTGAAAAAGAAAAAGAGGCCAAAGAAGCCGGCGCTGATTTTATTTACGGCGAAGAAGAAATTAAAAAAATAAAAGACACCGGCAAAATTGAATTTGAAGTGGCCGTCACCACTCCGGACATGATGCCTAAATTGGCTTCCATCGCCAAGGTGCTCGGCCCTAAGGGTTTGATGCCAAACCCAAAAACCGATACCGTTGGCCCAAACATTAAAAAAATGATTGAGGAACTGAAAAAAGGAAAAGTCACTTTCAAAAACGACGACACCGCCAACATTCACCAGGCAATCGGCAAAGCCAGCTTCTCCGAAGAACAGCTTAAGGAAAACTTGAACGCATTTTTAGACGCCCTAAAGAAAGCCAAGCCGGCCACGGCCAAAGGCACGTTTATCAAAAACCTGGTTCTGTCCTCAACTATGGGACCGGCGATTAAACTCACCGCCTCTGCCTAGAATCATCCACCCCTAAAGGGGTGGTTTTTCAAAAATATGGCAATATGTTCATAATTGCTACCGTAGAAAAATATCTGCTGACACAAGATCGTATCAAAAAAATGTTACTCGCGGGTGCGGATGTAATCAGATTTAATTTCTCCTACCGGACCATTGAAGAAAACATTAATTTTATAGCCATGGCCCAGCAGGCCATTGATGACCTGAACGCTTCCGCCAAAATTTTGATTGATTTTCCCTTAAATAAATTCCGGCTGGGTGACTTTGAAGCAAAATTTTTACCGGTAAATGAAAATGATGAAATAATATTCAAATCCGGGACATATGTTGAAAATTGCCAGGACGGCGTTCCGGTCCAGGTGCCAAATTTAGGCGAAAAATTACAAATCGGTCAGACCATTACCATCGGCGATGGAGAAATTTCGGTTCAGGTTATTGAAATTATAGATAAAGAATCCGCCCGGGTAAGAGTTCTCAACAAAGGCCTGCTTCAATACATGAAAACATTTCATATTTTTAAAGAAATTGAAGAAGAAAAAATTTTACAAAACTACGCCGACATAATCCGGGGCATAAAACATATCAATCCATACTATTTCGCAATTTCATATTTTAATCCGCAACTGCTGGAACGAATAATTGAACTGATATATAAAGAAGATATAAACCCAAAAATTATTTTAAGAATAGAAAACGAGATGGATGAAAACGAACTTGAAAAAATCTGCCAAACCAATAATTTCCACATGATTCTGATTGACCGGGGCGAACTGGGAGTCAACATGCCGTATTATAAAACCGGCACGCACCAGAAAAAAATTATTGCCATCGCCAAAAAATACAATAAGCCGGTCATCATCTCCACCCACATTCTGGAGAGCGCCATGAACAATTATATCCCCAACCGCGCCGAAATATTGGACATCACCAATAGTGTGATTGACGGCGTGGAGGGCCTGATGCTCTGCCGCGAAACCGCCACCAATGTCCGGCCGGCCTACATCATTTCCGTGGCCAAAAAAATCATTGCCGAAGCGGAAAAGTTCAAAAATCAAACCAGCCAGACCTAAGGAAAGCCGCTGTTGCCAAACATCGGCTTTTTTGTTATGCTGAAAAGAGATTTTTACTTCTAAAATAAGCAAAAAATATGCCGGAAGAAGAAAAATACATCCGCCCCACCTGGGATGAATATTTTATGGAAATAATGAGGGCGGTTGCCAAAAGATCAACCTGTGATCGGGGTCGGGCCGGTTGTGTAATAGCCAAAGATAAACAGATACTTGTAACCGGTTATGCCGGTTCGCCCAAGGGTTTACCCCACTGTGATGATGTCGGCCACCAGATGAAAACCACTATTCACGAAGACGGACACCAAAGTCAACACTGCGTCCGCACTGCCCATGCCGAACAAAACGCCATTGTCCAGGCCGCCAAATTAGGAATTGCCATTGATGGGGGCACAATGTATTGCCGAATGACTCCATGCGCGGTGTGCGCCAAAATGATTATAAATGCCGGAATAAAAAGAGTAGTTTGTGAAAAACAATATCATGCCGGAGCTGAAACTGAAGAAATGTTTAAACAAGTCGGCATTGAATTGGAATTTCTTGAAAAAACCCTAGAAGCTTATGCCAACCAATAAAATAGTTTTTGTATTCTGTGGCCTAATGGCCAGCGGCAAAGATACGGCCGCCGAATATTTAGAAAAAAAATATAACGCCAGCATTTTCAGTTTCACCACCATGCTCAACGACGCTTTAGACAGATTTTATCTTGAACACAATCGCGATAATCTGGTCAAAATGTCCGAAATTATCAGAAACGCATATGGAGAAGATGCGATGGCCAAAACAATGGGTAAAGATGTGGAAAACGCCGACAGCAATTTTATTGTTATCTCAAATGCCAGGCGTCTGGCTGACATAGAATATTTATCAAAAATGCCTAATTTTGTATTGATAAAAATAGAAGCTGACATAAAAACCAGGTACCAACGCCTTTCCACACGCAACCAGAAAGCCGACGACCAGACAAAAACATTCGAACAGTTCGTAGCCGACCACCAACGATCAACCGAAGTAAGTATCTTGGAAATTATGAAACACGCCACCGTGACCATAAATAACGACGGCGATCTGGATAATTTGTATAAACAACTAGATAATTTAATCAAATAAGTTAAAAGATATGAAACAATATCTGGACCTTCTACGTCACATCTACAATAATGGCACGGATAAAGATGACCGCACCGGAGTGGGTACACGGAGTGTTTTTGGCTATCAAACACGATACAATTTGGCCGACGGTTTCCCCCTCCTTACTACCAAAAAAGTACACCTCAAATCTGTCATTATAGAACTCCTGTGGTTTTTGCGCGGTGACACCAATATACAATTTCTGGTGCAAAACGATGTAAAAATCTGGAATGAATGGGCCTACCAAATTTATTTAGAAAAAAATAACTTAGTAGATCAACTTCCCCGTTATTCTGAATCTTGGGAGGCAAAAAAAAATGAATTTATCACCCAAATAAAACAAAATGATGAGTTCGCCAAACAGTGGGGCGAACTTGGGCCAATTTACGGAAAACAATGGCGGTGTTGGGAAGCAAAAGATGGAAAAAAAATTGATCAGGTTAAAGAAGTCCTGGATCTTATTAAAAATGACCCCACTTCACGCCGTATCATCATCAGCGGCTGGAATGTGGGCGAAATCCAGGAGCTTATACGAAACCACCACCATGCGCCACCTCCATGTCATACACTATTTCAATTTATGGTCGTCGGCGACAAATTGTCTTTGCAGATGTATCAACGAAGCGCCGACACTTTCTTGGGGGTACCTTTTAATATCGCTTCTTACGCTCTGTTTCTAATGATGGTAGCCCAGGTAAGCGGCTTAAAGGTGGGTGAATTTATACATACCATAGGTGATGCACATATATACCGCAATCACTTTAACCAAGTAGAGGAACAGTTGGCGCGCGAACCCCGCCAATTACCTCAAATGAAAATCAACCCGGCGATAAAAGACATTTTCGGTTTTAAATATGAAGATTTTGAAATCATCGGCTACGAACCACACCCGCCCATAAAGGCCCCGATTGCCGTGTAATATGTTTTCCATCATCGCCGCCGTGGCCAAAAACAACTGCATCGGAAAAAACAACAAAATCCCCTGGAGCATCCCCGAGGACTTTCAGTATTTTAAGAAAACTACCTTGGGCAAAACCTGTCTGATGGGGCAAAACACCTTTGAATCAATCATGGGGTATTTAAACAAACCCCTGCCGGGAAGAAAAACCGCAGTTGTTACTCTTGATAAAAATTTTAAAGCGCCGGCGGATGTGCGTGTTTTTTACTCTTTGGACGAGGCCCTGGAAAAATTGAAAGACGAAGACGTGTTTATCTGCGGCGGCGCCAGCATCTATCGCCAAACGATCAATAAAGCCGACTATTTGTATATCACCTGGGTCAATCAGGAACCGGATGGCGACGTTTTCTTTCCAACTATAGACCCGCAGATCTGGAAAGAAACCTGGCGGGAAGACCATGAAAATTTTTCGTTTACAACATATAGTAAGATCTAACCAAAATATGTTCATCATGATTGATGGCATTGACGGCAGCGGTAAAAGCACCGTCATCAATACCTGGAAAGAATACTTAACCTCCCAAGGCAACGCCATTTTTGATCTCAAAGGATACTGGCAGGCCAACCACGAGTATCCTCCCCTGTCAGAATTAAAATCCTATGATTTTATCTTCAGCTGTGAACCGACTTACGCCGGTGTTGGCCGGGTAATCAGGGAAGAACTGATTAAAAACGGTAATAATTATCCGCCCCGGGCAATTGTGGAGGCGTTTTCTCTTGACCGGCTGGTGCTTTATGAAAAAATCATCATCCCTTTACTTCACGACAAAAAATTTATAATCCAAGACCGCGGCGTGAGCACATCATTGGCCTACCAACACCTTCAGGATGAAAAATTTACCTTTGATTATTTAAGCGACATGCCGGGAAACAAGCTGGCTTTAACAAACCGGCCTGACCACCTGGTCTTGATGAATCTTTCAGCCGAAGAAGCAATCAAACGATTGCAAACCAGAATGGAAAAAGATGATAATGCCATCTTTGAAAAACTAGAATTTTTAAAAAAACTAACCGGCGTGTATCGGTCGCCTGCATATCAGGACCTTTTTACCTCCCGCGGCTGCCAAATAAACAGCTTGAATGCAGAGGTAGAAATTGATATAATGAAGCAAGAAGCAATTAATTTATTAAAAAGCTTCTTAATTTAATAATATGCTAAAAACAGCCACCGAAATAATCAAAGACAGCTGGTCGGTTTACGCCAGATCATTTAAAAAAATCTGGGTATATTTGTTGTTACTGCTCATCCCCACTTTGGCGCTTTCGGCTATTGGCACTCTGTCTCTCTATTTATCCGTCTATCTGCCTTCTTCAAATTTACCCGGGGAAATTATCACCTTCGTGGTCTTCGCGGCCAGTTTTGTGTTTACCCTCTGGGTTTCCATATCATTCTCCTTTGCCCTGCGTGATCTGATTTTAGGCCGCGAACCGGCTGATTGGAGAAATAATTTTGGCACATCAAGCAATTTAATCTGGCCGGTAATTTACACCAGCATCCTGGTAACTTTGATTGTTACCGGTGGCACGCTTTTGCTCGTTATTCCGGGTCTGATCTTCCTGGTCTGGTATAATTTTACTTTCTACAGCATCCTTTTTGAAGGACAAAAAGGCGTGTCAGCGCTGCGTGCCAGCAAGGCCTTGGTAGTTGGCAGATGGTGGCACATGGCCTGGAGAATTTTGGCGCCATGGATTTTATTCGGGGTTATCGCCGGAATTGTCTCTTATATTTTATCAGCGCTGATCCAATATATCCCCCTGACGCCTTTGATCGCGACGATTGTTGAACGTGTTTTAGATACAGTAATTAACGTTTCCTTAGCGCCGCTCACTGCCGCCGCCACCATCATCTTATATTTCAGCGCCAAAGAAAACCCGGTCGGACAAACAGTGCAGCCGCCAGTCCAACCATAACCTATGCCTAAACTTATTCCCGTCATCGGCATGGAAATACATGTTGAGCTCAAGACCAAGAGCAAAATGTTTTGTTCCTGTAAAAACGATCCGGACCGAACCGCGCCGAACACAAATGTCTGTGAAATTTGTCTGGCTCACCCGGGCACCCTGCCTGTGCCCAACAAATCGGCAATTGAGTGGACGGTAAAAATCGCCAAGGCCCTGAATTGTTTTATAAACCGCGACAGCAAGTTTGATCGCAAGCATTATTTTTATCCTGATCTGCCCAAGGCCTACCAGATTTCCCAATATGACCAGCCCATTGGCGAGCATGGACACATACAATTAGAACATGAAGTTGGCATTACCCGCGTGCACTTGGAAGAAGATACGGCCAAACTGTCGCATGGCGCTGACGAAAATACTTTGGTTGATTTTAACCGCGCCGGCGTGCCGCTGGTAGAAATTGTTTCCGAGCCGGATATAGAAAACGCCACCGAAGCTAAGGTTTATTGCCAGGAACTGCAAATGATTTTTAGATATTTGGGCGTAAGCGACGCTGATATGGAAAAAGGCCACATGCGCTGTGAGGCCAACATTTCCCTTCAGGAAGAAGGAAAATTTGAAAAAGACGCCGGCACGATTAAACCGATTGGAAAATATAAATTAAACCCGAAAGTGGAAGTAAAAAACATCAATTCTTTCCGCGCGGTTGAAAAAGCCATTGAATACGAAATCAAAAGACAAACCGAAATGATTAAAAAAGGCGAAACCTGGAAACAGCAAACCCGCGGCTGGGATGATCCCAAAGGCGAGACCGTTTTACAACGGGAAAAAGAAACTTCGGCCGACTACAGATACTTCCCGGAACCGGACATTCCCCCATTCCACCCCAATACAATTGCCGGCGACGTAAAATTGCCGGAATTGCCGCAGGCCAAACGCGCACGCTTTAGAAATGAATACGGATTTTCATTCTCTGACGCTGAAATTTTAACCGCCGACCAACATTGGGCCGGTTACACTGAAGAAGTCATGAGTGAACTCGTTGATTGGGTGCATAGCTTAAAAGAAAAAACCGATACTGATGAAATTTTACGCGATAAAAAACAGCAAATGGCACGCCTCGCCGGCGGCTGGCTGACCAGCAAACTGATGGGTATGATGGCCGAGCGAAAAATTGACATCCGAATTTTAAAATTGACTCCGGAAAACTTTGCCGAACTTATCGCTTTGATCTACGCCAACAAAATTAATTCCACCAATGCCCAAAAATTACTGGCTGAAATGCTGGATTCCGGAGTGGACATGGATCCAACCCATATTATGGAGGAAAAGGGCTACGGACAGATTAGTGATGAAAAAAAATTATCTGAAATTGTTGATGAAGTGATAAAAAATCACCCGGCGCAGGTTGAACAATATAAAAAAGGCAAAGAGCCGCTTTTACAATTTCTCAAAGGCATGGTAATGAAAGCCACTGAAGGCGGCGCTGATCCGCAGGTGGCGGAAAAACTTCTAAAGAAAAAATTAAAGAATTAAAACAGACCCCGAGAGGGGTCTGTTTTTTTACTTTACCATCTGTAAGGCCTCTTTCATCAACTGTTCACTCGTCTTCCCCCTGCCGTCAAGCTTCTTGGCCGCCTCTCTGGCCTCGGCCGCGCCATAACCAAGGGCCATTAATCCGGCCACCACATCTCCCAAAATATCACCCTCGGCAAATTCTTCAACTGTTCCTGACCCAATCACTTTGTTTTTAAGTTCCACCACAATGCGCTCGGCGGTTTTTTTGCCGATACCGCTGACATTGGTCAAATAACCCACATCCTCGCGCGCAATCGCGGACGAAATTTCATGCACACTGCCCAAAGACAATAAATGCATGGCTGTTTTCGGGCCAATGCCGCTGACTAGTAGAAATTTGGTAAATAAATCTTTTTCTTCCGGACTGGCAAAACCGTAAAGCTCCATCGCGTTTTCGCGGACCGCCAAGTAAGTCAAAACCTGCACCTCTGTGCCCACTGTCCAACCCTGGGTGTAGCGCGCGCTCACCATTACTTCATAACCAACTCCGCCGGAAGTCAAAATTGTCACTTGTGAGCCGTTATTTTCCAAAATTTTTCCCTTCAAAACAGAAATCATAACTCAATTTACGCTTATAATTCAATCGTATAAATATTTATTGGTTCCACCCTGCCTTTGACCGTGGCCGAGCCCAACGGCTTAAATTTGTAACTGGTTTTTAATTTATTTTTTGTGGTCTCACCGATGATTATATTCGTTTTATACTCCTTATTTAACCCTTCCAACCGGGAGGCCACATTCACTGTATCACCCATAGCCGTATAATTCAACCGCAACTCCGAGCCGATGTTTCCAACCACGGCCGGTCCGGTATATAACCCAATACCGATGTTTATTTCCGGCTTGCCCTCTTGGCGCAACTCCTCATTTAAAACTTTCAGTTTGGCCAGCATGCCAACGGATGCCTTCATTGCCTTATCCGCGGAATCCGCATCATCAATCGGCGCTCCCCAAAAAGCCATAATCGCGTCGCCGATGTATTTATCCAAAACCCCGCCATATTTTAACACCTCTTCGGTCATTAAAGTAAAATAGCGATTCAAAATTTTCACCAGTTCCTGCGGTTTGGTGTTTTCCGACAAGGTTGTAAATCCGCGAATATCAGAAAAAAACACAGTAATTTCTTTTTCCTGTCCGCCCAATTTCACCTTGCCCGGGTCTTTTAGAATTTCTTTAACCACTTCCTTGGACACATATTTGGAAAACACGTTTTTCAATTCCCGTTTTTCTTTTTCAGCGATAAAATACCGGTAAACAAAAATTACCGCGGTTGGAATCGCCCAGGCCAAAGTTATATGAATAATATTGGTCACAACTCCAAACTCAAACAAAACGATAGCCGCCAGCAGATATAAAAATCCCAAAATAATATTGTATAACAATGGCCGGATTGAACGTTTGGAGAAACTAAAGATAATAGCCGGAAGCAAAGCCGCTAAAAATATCCAAAGCAAAATATTTTGATTGCTTAAATCTGTCAACCGATACCCTTGGAGCAACATGTTGACGATATTGGCCTGAATTTCCACGCCCGGCATATCATTTTCTTTGCCAATTGGCACCGGCTTGGCGTCGTGAAGATCAGAAGTAAAAACGCCCAGCAAAACAATTTTATTTTTTAATGAATCCAACGAATCGCCCTGATATATCTGCCAAAATGGCACCCGACGCACATGGCCCGGCGCGCCGGCAAAAACAATTCTGTTTATGTTTTGCAAATTACTTTCATTGGGAATTTGTTCACCGCTGGCTTTGGCAACCTCATAGGCAAAAGCATTAAACACCTGCGCATTGCCGCCGTCAGTAATTATCAAAGGAAACCGGCGCACGATTCCGTCTTTATCAGCAATGATATTAGCATGCCCCAAAGATGATTTATCCGGAACATTAAATAAAGATAAAGGAAAGTTAAAATTCAAACCAATGGCGCTGCCCTTTTTTATGGTTAACTCTGTTGTCTCAACCGGAAAAACAATCGGATAATTGGCATTTTCTATAGCCGTGGCCAAACTTTGATCATCGGCCTCCCCAAACCGCGAGGGTTCAGAAAAAACAATATCAACCCCCAACACCTTTGGTTTAACGCTGTTTAATTGCTCTAACGCCGAGGCAAAAACCTGCCTTGACCATGGCCACTGGCCGATTTTTGAAATTGAAGCGTCATCAATCGTGACAATGACAATATCTTGATTGATTGTTTTGGGTGAAACCAGCAGATCTTCGGCCGCATTTTCCAAACCGGAAAAAATTCCCAGTGAATAAGAACCAAAAACCAAACCGCCGGCAACTAGCGAGACCAGAAAATAGACAAACTTTTTGCGCATAGTGTTATTTTACGGTTGGAGTCACACCCAAAAGTTGCAATTGATTTAGTTGCTGTTGGGCTGTAATAAGCTGCTGTTTCATCTCTGGTGTAAGCGACGGATTGGCCTGTAAAGCTTTTATCTGATCCAATCCCTGCTGAACAGAACTTTGCATTTGTAAAATAAAGGCCTTTAATTGTGCCGGATCCGGAAGATTTGCTTTTAAATTCAACATTAAGGCATCAGAGGTCTGCGCTTTTTGTATCCAATCCATATCTTTGACAGTGGCAGGCACAGGTTGCGCGGCCGTTTGCATCATTATTTTTTTCTCAATCACGCCGGTTACAAAATTATTATCAATCTTCAGATATTTATCCGGACCAACCACCGCCGTGTCGGCTAAAATATTATTTTTTGCATCTTTAATCTGCACCGACACATTGTTCTCCGAACCAATAACTTCGGTACTGCCGTCAATTACTTGCACGCCAAAAGCCGTGCCCCGCACCGTGGCCACCGCGTTACTGCTTTCCACCTGCCAGCTTGAATTTGGCGTAGCCAAGCCCACTATCTTTGACCAGACCTTGCCGATGGAAACAAAAATTTTCACCACCAAGCTTTTATCCGACTGATCATAACTGGCCGCATCTATAGTAATCTCCGTGTTGGTATCCAAACGCGCCACTGACCCGTCCGGAAAATATATATTGGCAACGCCATTTTCATCGGTCTTAATTTTATCCCCCTGGTTGACTTCTTCGCCGGTTTGGAGTTCTTTGGTTGCACCAGTATTATCAACTAAAAATACTGTTGGTCTAACAACTTCTATCCATGGCAAAGTTACCTTCTCGCTGGTTTGATCAGGTGTTACCGGTGTGTATCCTTGAGGACCGGGTTTTTTATAATTTTTGAAAAAAAACAGCGCGGCGACAACTGCCAAGACAAATAGCACCACCGCTATCCCCAAAAAAATCCATTTTTTCATAGAAGCAAGTTAGATAATTACTCTATTATTCTATCATTTTTTCTTGTTTCTTGAAACTCTGGTTAATCCGCTACAAGGCACGATTTCAATGCCTTTCTTTTCAAGCTGATCCAGGAATAAATTCATGCCCAGGGAGTCCGAAGAAATATGTCCGGCAATAACCACGTTCATATGAAACTCGTTGGCTTTATCCATAGCGTCATCGCGCATGTGCATACCGACAATCGTGCTGATGCCGGCGCGTGATAACTCTTGATACACTTTATTTGAAGGATTAGTGCCACCGGTCATCTCCACTAAAAATTTACCGACTTTATTTTTCGGATTGCCGGCAAAAATCTTCGGACCGGCGCCGCGTTTTTTCGCTTCCTGATATTCCGGAATTTCCATTAAGGCCTTTAACAGATCGCTGATTGTTTCCGGTTTCTTTTTAGTCAGATATTCATGAAGAAATTTATTAACCAAATTATCGGTAATGGTATGGGTGTTAATCACATCCACTTTAAGCGCCTTGGCCAGATCAATAATCTGATAATGATTGGCCGGATGCACACTGCGGCCCACTTCTCTGATTCTTTCATCCATTAATTTTTCCGCCACATGCACCGGCATGCCCAAGTGCTCATAAACCTCAACGATCATGTCCATCACGCTGTGCAAAGACGCCAAACTGCCGCCAATCGGGTGATGACCAATTACCAAATCAATCGGTTTACCTCTCTCATTTAACTGGCTGGCCAATAAAATTTCGCCGGAGCCAATATCAATTCCTGATAAAACCCGTTTAACTTTTTTATCCGGGTTGCCGACATGAATTTTGCTGTCATCATACGGATTCTCCAGCCGGTCTTTATCAAAATATTTTTTCTCGTCCGGTTTCAAATCCTCATATTCTCTTTTGGTTCGCTCTAAATATTTTTTCACGCCCTTGGCGCCACGCGGATCGGCGGCCATGCCGATTTTCAGTCCCAAATCAAAAATTTGTTTTGTTGTTAACATATGTAAAATTTTAATGACTTATTAGCCAATCATAGGATAAAAAAGCCAATATGTCAACCTTGAAAAGGAATTAAAAAAGGGCATACGGTGTGAACACCGGATGCCCAATGGGACCCGAGGATACTCTGGACCTGGGGGTGGTCGTAAATCCCCGTTTCCCGTGGGGTTCTGCTTCCCCGTGGCTCACCACTACGCAGGTGACTCGACCCATCTGCCTTTCGGCCACCAGGGCGGGTGTAGATCTTGGGAGGGCGGCACGGGCGCTTGCATGTCATCAGTCGGGCTGTTAAGCCCTATGTGTGGAACAGCAGCTTCACCTGACGCTCCTTTCTTTTCCTCTGCGGGTGTTCGACCCCCGGATAGAGGTCGAATACTCGATAAAGGTGGGAAACGAGAGAGTGAACCCCCGCGTTTCCCGTACTGCACTGCTTCCATGCTTTGGCGCGACCCTGCGAGGTTACGGCCCTTGAGTTGAGAGAATAGTACTTCCCCGAAGGCTTTCCTATCCCGTACAACCTGGGCCTGCATAGTACCCCGAAGTGACTTTGCCCTGCTTGGGCGTTGGCTAGGGGTGTGGTCGCCACTTAATTCCACACCTTGCGTTTAACTGCGCACGACACCTCCATCCTTGGGTGGTGTCACCCTTGCTTGGCGCGGGAGCTTTGTCGTAATGCTCCGCAGCGCGGGTTTACGGTTTACGTGCGCCTAATGGACGCACGCACGGCGGGATCTACTTCTGTGACCCCGAGTTAGAGAAACGGGCCATAACGCATGTGGTCCACTCCTCCACCGAGCCGCCGGCACATAGTCCGAGGGCCTTTCACAGGCCGCTAAATATTAACGGACTACGAAAGATAATGGATTAGTATAGCAGAAATTGTTCGGTTTGTCAACCTCTCGACCACTTTGGTCAAGAGGCAATTACTTACCACTTCGCTTTAATGTCCCCACATAAGTGAGAGTCCAAAGATCAAAATGGAAAGTAATTGGGAGCCGAAGTGTTTGAGCACTGCGGCTGTGCCTCCAGCAATGTTCGCTCGCGCGAACGATTCGCATGGCCAGCCGCGTGGCACACTAGGGGTGCGGCTGTTAGGGCTGGTGGTCTGCCTCATACCTGATGCGCACGGAACGATCTCCGTTGACATCACAGGTCCAGGAGCAAACCCCCTTGTAGACACCCTCTGTCTTCTTGACCTTGGAGAGGTCGCTGATCTGTCGGCCGTCCTTTGACGTTGGAAGCCGCCTCCGCGAGAACTGCGAGGATGACGATGGCGATGATGACCCAGAAGGTGAACTTGTAGATCCCCTTCTCGTTCAGGTACCAGTCCATGTCGGATATCTTGTTCCTGATCTTACCCATGTTCCTCTCCTTATCCTCGAACCACCCACACAAACCAACGCGCATGCGCCAGTCCGGGGCGGCTTCTTTCTCTAAGTTGAAATGAACACAGAATGTTTCCATCCTGGACCGAGTGAACGACCCTATAACGTAGATTATTCACTTCGTTCAAAATGACAACGCCCATATTAACACAAAATCCCTCGTTGAGAGAGATTCTTGTTTGTCGCCCTTGTCAGGGCTAAAATTAGAGTATATTTTACTTGCGCCTAGCTGCACCTCTCTCAAATGCCACTATGCGCCTATTTTTTGATACTTAAACAAGCAAGTATAGCACAAATGAGAGATTTTGTCAATAGCCCAACGGCTCGTTTCGGCTTATTTTGGCCTTTCTACGTTCAATTTAACCTTCCCTCCGCCAATTTCAACCTCTTCCCCTTCCGCTCCGACCTCTATTTTTACAGCTAAAACCGACTTTTTGATCTCATCCGCATAATCGCTAAAAACCGAGCCCAACAAATCATCAGAAGTAGTATATTTAACAACCACCGCGTCATTAATCGTCAACTTCTGGTCTTTGCGCATTTGATTAATGGTCCGCACCAGCTCGCGCACAATGCCTTCTTTTTTCAATTCTTCGGTCATCATAATATCCAACCCAACCTTCACGCTGGTATCCTCTTTCACTGTAAAATTTTCATTCGCTTCAATCCTGCCCATCTCAACTTTTTTAACATTTAATTCATCGGCAATAATCACATACAAGTCCTTGGAAAGCGCTTCGCTCAAAATCAGACGCGACAATGGCTGGCGAACCTTGATACCTTTCTCGGCTCTCAAAGCCAAACCGAGCTCAACGACTTTTCTGGCCAAATCCATTTCATCCATTAATTTTTTATTGATTAATTTTTCATTCACCTCCGGCCACTTATCCAAATGCACGCTTTCTTTCTCTCCGCCCAAAGCCAAATAAATTTTTTCGGCAATAAACGGGGTAAACGGCGCCATCACTTTGGATAACTGCAACAAAACATATCCCAAAGTGGTAATCGCTGATTTTTTATCCGCGCCATCATCACCCTTAAAACGATCACGACTGCGGCGGACATACCACTGTGATAATTCAGTGACAAATTCCAAAATCGGCCGGCTGGCATTTACCAATTCATAATTTTCCATGCCCTTAGTCGCGTCTCTTATAAGCAACTGCAATTTTGATAATATCCAACTATCTAAAACATTGTCGGCTTTTTTTATTTTATCTTCAACCTTTTGGTCAACCGCGTACATTTTGTAAAATTCCAAAACATTCCAAGCGGTATTTACAACTTTGTTATACATCTCACGCACGCCAATCTCGGAAAAATTTAAGGACTCGGCCGTCATGACCGGTGAAGTAGCCAAATAATACCTCATCGCATCCGCGCCGTATTTTTCCAAAACAATATCCGGCTCCGGATAATTTTTCAGACGCTTGCTCATTTTTTTGCCATCTTCTGCTAAAACAATTCCATTGACAATGACATTTTTAAACGCCGGTTTGTTCTTCAGGGCCGTTGCCAAAACATGCAAGGTATAAAACCAGCCGCGGGTCTGATCCTGGCCTTCGGCGATGAATTCTGCCGGAAAACCATTTTCAAATTTTTTCTGATTTTCAAACGGATAATGCATTTGGCCATAAGGCATACTGCCGGATTCAAACCAGACATCCAAAATTTCCGGAATGCGGCGATATTCTTTGCCATCTTTTTTTATCACATATTTATCTATAATATGCTTATGCAAATCAGTCACTTTTTGGCCGGATAATTCCGTGAGTTCAGCGGCACTGCCAACACAAATCAAATCACCCTCGGCGCTCTCCCAAACCGGCAACGGCGTGCCCCAATAACGGTTGCGTGAAATGGCCCAATCACGCGCGCCTTCCAGCCATTTTCCAAACCGGCCTTCTTTAATATGTTCCGGCACCCAATGAATGCCTTTGTTGTTTTTCAGTAGATGGTCTTTTAATTCGGTAACTTTCACAAACCAACTGCTGGTCGCATAATTTAACAGCGGGGTATCACAACGCCAACAATGCGGATAGCTATGTTCGATTTTTTCTTTAGCAAATAATTTATTATTATGCGCCAGCCATTTTATCACTTCCACATCGGTGCGAGTTGGATCGTCTTTTGGTTTTACATCCATGTTTGGAAAATCGGTCACCGCCGGCATAAATTTTCCTTCCATGGTCACATGCTGGACCAAAGGCAGACCCTCTTCTTCGCCAACATTATAATCATCCTCGCCAAAAGCCGGGGCAATATGGACAACACCGGTGCCGTCTTCAGTGGAAACAAAATTTCCAGCCACCACCCTGAACGCTTTTGGTGTATCGGCAAAATACGGGAAGAGAGGTTCGTATTCCAAACCGACCAAATCAGAACTTGATAAATTTTTTATAACTGAATATTGTTTGTCTTTTAAAACTGAAGTTGCCCGATCCGCGGCCAAAATATATACACCGACCTCGCCGGCAATTTCCACTACCTGATAGCCGATTTGCGGACCGACTGCCAACAAAACATTTCCCGGTAGAGTCCAGGGGGTGGTTGTCCAAGCCAAAACATAGACATCACCGTCCAAATCTAACTTTTCCGGATTTTTTAATTTAAATTTAACCGTTGCTGAAATATCTTTTATATCTTTATAGTTCTGGGTCACCTCAAAATTTGAAAGCGGAGTCACGCAGTGTGGACAAATATGCATCGGCTTATGCCCTTTATAGATCAATTTCTTTTTCCAAAGCTCCTTGAAAACCCACCAGATGCTTTCCATAAAGGTCGGATCCATGGTTTTATAATCATTCTCCATATCAACCCACCGGCCCATTCGTCTCACCGTACTTTTCCACTCATTGGCATACATCAAAACCGTGGCCCGGCACTCTTCATTAAATTTATCAACCCCATAATCCTCAATTTCCTTTTTACTGCCCAAATTTAATTTTTGTTCAATCAAATTTTCAACCGGCAAACCGTGGCAATCCCAACCCCAACGGCGTTCCACCCGAAAACCGCGCATTGTCCAAAAACGCGGCACCACATCTTTCATGAGCGATGCCACCAAATGCCCGTAATGCGGCAAACCCGTGGCAAAAGGAGGCCCGTCATAAAAATGGTAGGGCTTGTTTTCCGGCCGCTCCGAAACGGACTTCTCAAAACAATGATGTTCGTCCCAATATTTTAGAATTTCTCGTTCTTGTTCGCTGGAGTTATACATAAAAAGTTGATAACAATAAGTAAATTTTATCTAAAATACGGCCATTTGTCAATCAACTATGGATAAAGTATAATATAGTATCAAACTTAACATAAATTTTATGCTTTTTATTGCCTCTGACCATGCCGGATTTCAACTGAAAAAAGCCCTGGTCACATATATAGAAACCCAGCTTAACCTAAAAGTTAAAGATTTGGGTCCAACCTCCTTTGCAGAGGGGGATGATTTCCCGGATTATGCCGAACCGGTGGCCAAAGAAGTGACCAAAAGCCCGGAAAATTTGGGTATTTTAATTTGCGGCACCGGACAGGGAATGTGTATCGCGGCCAATAAAGTTAAAGGCATCAGGGCCATAATCGGCTATAACATAACCGCCACTGAACTGGGTAAACAACATAACAATGCCAACATCCTGTGTCTGGCCGGCCGGGTTATTACCGAAGATCATGCCAAAGCGATCGTCAAAAAATTTACTACAACCACTTTTGAAAAAGAAGAAAGGTTCGTACGCAGAAATAAAAAAATAGAGGAGCTGGAGAAAAACAGCGTATGATTGCTCCTGCGATTCTTGTTTCTAACTTCAACGATTTTGAGGATCAGGTTAAACAGCTTGAAGGAATTTTTGAATACGCGCAAATTGACGTGATGGACGGAATTTTTGTGACCAATAAATCTTTCAGCGAAATTGAAAAAATAAACGGGCTGGGAAGCGCTCTGAAATTTGAACTGCATCTGATGACTGAACATCCGCTCCAAGAAATAAAAAAATGGAAGGGTGTGAAAAATGTTTTTCGGGTAATTTTTCATATTGAAGCCAAAGACGACCCAACCGAAACCATAAAAACCATCCAGGAAAACGGCTGGCAAACAGGAATCTGTTTAAACCCGGAAACACCTTTGACAGCCATAGAGCCATATTATAAACTTGTAGATACCATATTGTTTATGACTGTCCATCCCGGGAAACATGGCGCGCCCTATTTGCCGGAAGTCAGCGAAAAAATAAAAGAATACAGCGGCTGGCCAAACCGGCCAAAGTGCGCAGTTGACGGCGGTATAGACGAAAAAAATATGGAAGAATTAAAATCAATCGGCGTGGAAATTTTTAATATCGGCAGTAATCGGGCAATTAATTTTGTTTAATATATGTTGGATCTAATAATTATCGGCTCGGCGGCGGCCGGAAGCAGCGCGGCCATTTATGCGGCCAGAAGAAAATTAAATTTCAAGGTTATCACCTATGATTTGGGCGGTGAAGTCGCCTTATCCGGCGAAGTCAATAACTGGCCGGGAATTTTGAGTATTCAGGGGTATGAATTGGCCCAAAAATTTAATGAACACGTGAAGGCCTATGGGGTTGAAATTGAAGACGGCTGGAAAGTAGAAAAAATTACGCCGGAAAAAAAGTATTATAAGGTTGTTGCCAAAAATGCGCGGGGTGAAGAAAGGGTTTATGAAACCAAATCCATAATTGTGGCCACTGGCATTCATCCGCGGCATCTGGAAGTGCCGGGTGAAAAAGAATTTTATCAAAAAGGCGTGACCTATTGCACGGTTTGCGACGGACCGCTGTTTAAAGGCAAGACCACAGCCACAGTCGGCTCCGGAAATAGCGCTTTGGAATCGGCTCTGATGATGACTCACATTGCTAAAAAGGTTTATCTTATCAGTAAATTTCCCAATACGCCCGAAACCAACGGCGGCTTCCCCAAGGGTGAGGCAATTTTGATTGAAAAAGTGAAACAACTGCCGAATGTAGAAATAATCTATGCGGCCCAGACCACCGCAATACTCGGAGACGGCAAAGTTAATGGGTTGAAATATAAAACCGAAGACGGCCAACAGCAAATTGAGGTTGAGGGTGTAATGGTGCACATCGGCCAAATACCAAATTCACAATTTATTGACGCCAAAAAAAATAAAATCGGCGAACTTATTATTGATGAAAAATGCCGCACCAACCTGCCCGGAATCTTTGCCGCCGGCGACGTCACCAACATCCCCTACAAGCAAATCGGCATCTCCACCGGCCAAGGGATTATTGCCGCGCTGGCCGTAATAGAGTATATTAACAGGTGGAGCTAGCGAAATAATTCTTAATTTACCCAAATATGCCTCTTGGTTCAATTTTTCCAACTTTACCTTGGCCGCTTTTGGACATAATTATGAACGTGGTGGCCGCGCTGGGCGCAATCTTGCTCACCTATGCTATTTTTTTGGAAGCTGAACGCCGGCAAGACGCAATTTTTGTAGTCGGTTCCGCTTGTCTTCTGGTTTACGCTTTGTGGATTGGAAATAAAATTTTTTCCGTGGCCATGGCCGGAATCATGCTCGCCAGTTTTATTGAACTGATTGAAATTATGACCGGCAGACACGTACACAGTGTAGATATGGTTGAATCATATAAAAATCCTAAGGGTAAATGATATGTATAATGTCATCGCTATTGGGGACGCGGTTTTAGATACGCATGTTTTAATTGACGATGCCTCGGTTGAATGTAATATTGACGGCAAAAATTGCCGTCTTTGTTTGGATTATGCCAGTAAAATTCCGATCGCCGACAGCTTTCAGGCGCTGGGTGGAAACGCGGCCAATGTCGCGGTTGGCGCAGCCAAACTGGGGCTTGAAACTGCAATTGTGAGCTCTATTGGCAAAGACGGAAATGGAAAAATAATTTTGGATGATTTAAAAAAGAGCGGCGTTATCACCGATTTGATTTATACAGACGAAAAAATAAAAACCAGATATTCAATTGTTTTAAATTTCAAAGGCGAACGGACGATTTTGTCATACCATCAAAAAAGACAATATGTTTGGCCGGAAGCCGTGCCAAAAACCGACTGGGTTTATTACACCAGCTTGAGCGAGGGTTTTGAGCCACTTCAGGAAAAATTGATAAATTTTTTAAACAAACATGAAAGCGTACGTCTGGCCTATAATCCGGGCTCATTTCAGTTAAAATATTCCTTGGTTTCCGTTAAAGAAATTCTGCCGCAGGCGCAAATTTTGATTTTAAATCTGGAAGAAGCGGAAACGGTTTTGAACACAACAATTGAAAAAGAAAAAAGCGTTTCCGCTCTGATACATAAATTACTGCTAACCGGCGCCAAAGAAGTGGCAATTACCGACGGAAAAAACGGCGCCTGGGCCGGAGACGAAGAGGATGTTTGGTACTTGAAAAGTTTCCCGGTTGAAGTGATTTCCAAAACCGGAGCCGGAGATGCTTTCTCCGCCGGATACCTGGCGGCCAGAATAAATGATCATGATATCAGTACGGCTCTAAGTTGGGGCATTGCCAACAGTTGCAGTGTCATCACCTCGCATGGATCGCAAAAAACTCTGCTGGATAAAAACGGCATCAAAAAAATGCTGACCAAATACAGCCAGATAAAATCTAAAACGGTTTAAATCCGGTTTTAAGTAAATTATCTAACGGTTGAAATAGTGGGCCGGGCAGATTTTCAAATTCAAACCATCCTACTTGTTCAGTCCAATCCGGTTCCATCACTTTAGCTTCACCGGAGTCATATTCTGAAACCACAAAAATGGTTACATAATGTTTATCCTCCTTCATATAAACATCGTTGGTAAACGGCCCGATTTTTATATTCTTTATCTTCACTCCCACTTCCTCCATTGTTTCCCTAATCGCGCAGTCCTCAATTGATTCGCCAAATTCCAAATGTCCTCCTGCCAAAGCCCAGGTGCCATCTCCGGCCGTTCCTTTTCTTTTTTGCATTAAAATTTTATTCCCGTTGATAATAAACACACCCACTCCTACTTTGGGTCTTTTTTCTGTATCCATAGAAGTTTAGTTATACAAATCAATTTGCAACGGCACGTGTATCCCGCGCAAACGATTAAGATCTTGTTTTCGTCCGGCAAAAAAATCCTTGGCTTGGCAAACCGCGTCAAACTGCAACTCCGGCCCCAGCATGCACAAACTGTATTCAAAGGTTCGGATTTTATCTTTTATTTCATCCGCCAAATTCGGATGATCAGTTTCGGCCGCGGCCAACCGCCTTAAATCCTCAATGTGATTTTTGAGATCCTCAATCAAAAGTTTAAACTCCTCCACCCGCTGTAGATATTTTTTATTATTCAGTCCCAAAATTTCCCGGTCAACATAATCTTTTAACTTGGTTTGCATGTCTACCAGCGCCGTACACAGTTCGCCCCTCTGTTCGGAGCTGAAAAATTCAGCCGCTTTGCCGGAATGAAGGTCATGCAAAGTGCCCAAATATTCTTTGAATTCGGCGTATTTTTCTTGAGCCGCTTCGCTCAAATTCGGCAACAAGAAATGCTCACCCAGCTCTTGTTCGGCGGCTTCCAAAAATTCTTTATAGGCCTGATTCCACGGCCAAACCTCATAACCAAAGCCGATCATTATGTCCTCAACCTTTGTAACCGGCAGATTGGGCTGTGACTCCAGCGCGCCCAGTTCGGCTTTCATTTTTAAATTCATATCAGCCGGAAAAAGCGGCGGCAGATGTTCGTATAAATATCGGAAAATTTTTACAGTTGATTGCATATGCGATAAATTGCTATGCCGGCGGCGACGCTGACGTTTAAACTGGTTTTCTTGCCTTTCATCGGGATCTCAACCGCCTCATCACAATATTTTAATAAAGATTTAGTCACGCCGGTTTTTTCATTGCCGACAATGAGCGCAATTGGAAACTTCGGTTTCCATTTAAAAATGTCTTTGCTGGTTTTGGTGTGTTCCAGCGCCACTATATTATACCCTTCTTTCTTTAATTGTTTAAGCAACCTTCCGGCTTGCTTAAAATATTGCCAAGATACCGACTTTTCCGCACCCAGGGAAACTTTGTCTACCTGCGGATGCGGCGGACAGGGCGTGTAGCCGGTTAAATATATTTTATCAACCCCGGCGCCATCGGCGGTACGAAACATGGCGCCGACATTATGACCACTGCGGATGTTGGGGATAACAAGAACAAACTTCATATTATTTAATTTTTGTTACCCACAAACTCTGCCCGGCGCATAAGGCCACAGCCAACGCGTCGGCCGCGTCATCCGATTTTATTTTTTCTTTAATTCCCAAGATCATGGCCACAATTTTTTGCATCTGCTGTTTTTCCGCCCGGCCATAACCGGTCACGGCTTGTTTGACCTGCAAAGGAGTGAACTCATCAACCGGCAATTTGTTTTCTACGGCCGTAAGCAGTATCACGCCTCTCGCCTGCCCGACTTCAATGGCGGTTTTTAAATTCTTGAAAAAAAATAGTTCCTCAACAGCCATCCGCGTTGGTTTATATTTTTTTATTAAACCAACCAACTCTTCATGCACTTGGGCCAAACGGTCAACAAATGTTTTTTTAGGTGAGGTTTCAATACAGCCAAAAGCAACCGGAGTCCACTCTCTCCCTTTTCCTTTGGTCACGACGCCATAACCCACCCGGCCAAACCCGGGGTCAATTCCAAGAATAATTTCGTTTTGCATAAACTAGACCGCAAAATTAAACCGCATTGGTGTAGTAATCGCTCACATCATCGTTTTCCTCAAAACTGGCAAAAAGCCGCTCCAATTTACTTCTTATCTCATCACTCACCGGCACCTTGTCTTTGGCCACCCATTCTAAACCGGATTCAGCCGGTTCAATGCCCAGTTCTTTCACCTTGTTCAAGACCTTTTGAAAATTTTCCATTTTGGTTTTGATATCTATTTGATCTTCGCTGTCCTCAAGGTCCTCGGCCCCGGCATCAATCATTTGTAAATCAAAATCATCTCGCGAAACTTTCCCGGATAATTTATTTTTATCAATGGTAATTATGCCCAGCTGTTCAAACATCCACATCACACTGCCCGCTCCGCCCATTGACCCGCCGGCGTCAGCAAAAAGATGTTTTATGTCCGAAACCGTCCGGTTTTTATTGTCAGTTAAAACTTTAACCAACACGGCCACTCCGCCCGGTCCATAACCCTCATAAATTACTTCTTCAATTTGCGCGCCACCCAGCTCGCCGGTGCCTTTTTTAATCGCTCTTTCAATATTATCTTTCGGCATCCCGACGGCTTTGGCTTTTTCAATGGATAAACGCAAAGAAAAATTGGCCGCCGGATCACCGCCGCCTCTGGCCGCTATGGAGATAATTTTGCTCATTTTAGAAAACTGGCTGCTTCTGATTGCGTCCTGTTTGCCCTTCCTTCCCTGGATGTTGTGCCATTTGGAATGACCGCTCATATGTTTGGAAAATTAAATTTTTTCATGAAGTCCGCCCTTTGCTGGCCGTTCATCAATTGCGGCTGGGATTTTTGCGAATAAAACGGAAAAACATAAACCTTTTTTACGCCGTTTTCACCAAAGATCAAACCAACACTGATTCCCTCCTGTGTCTCCGGTGAAAAATACTGGTCAAAAATAAAATTTCCCAATGAATAAAAGATCGGCTTATCTTTATACATCTCCATTTCTTCAACCACGTGCGGATGACCGCCGATAACCGCGTCCGCGCCCTTATCAATCAACCAATGCGCCAAATACTGCTGGTTTTCATTTGAATGATCCTTATATTCAACGCCCCAATGAGTATCTATTATAACATAATCAGCCGATTTTTTTGCCTCAACCATTGCTTTCTCAACTTCAGACAGATTCAAGGTATGATCAGTATTATTTAAACCGATAAAAGCAATTTTATACCCGCCGACATCGCCAATCCACGAATACTCCGGCCCTTCCCGAAGCTCATCGCCAAAATAATTTAAACCGGCGGCTGATAAAACTGTTTTAGTAAAATCCAAATTGCTCCAACCCATATCTATGGCGTGATTATTGGCCAGATCTAAAAGCCCAAACCCGTAATTTTTCAGTTGCGGCGCTAGTAACGGATCAAATCTAAAAGCGATTGATTTTGAAGTTTTTATACGCGCCGGCGCAAACGGTCCTTCCAAGTTGGCGCCCATTAAATCCGTTCCCCAAAAAAATCTATTTTCCTGGGCTTTTAGTTTTGCAAAAATATAATCCAAACCGGATGTAGCCATGGCTTTGGCCACATTTCTATCCAGCATTATATCTCCGAAAAATTGTAACGCCACCTCCGGTTTTTCGGTTGCCTGCCCCGGTGAAAAATAGCCGATCACATGGCTGGTTGTTTCTTGCAAATCCGGCTGGCCGACTATATCGGCGCTGTTGGTGTGTGAAACCAAATTAAATTTTTCCACGCCTTTTAATTGATTATATTTCATTAACAGATATAAACTGCTCTGGCTATCAATTTCCAATTTATCAACCTGGGAAATGTTCCCGCTCGCCAGAGTGTTGATTGACAGATCATCATGAAAATTTGCCACTTCTTTGGGTAAATAATGAGAAAAATCAACACTGGCCAAAACTATAGAATTTTTTGGTAAATATTTTATAAGCTGATCGGACAAATTATCCAATTCGGATTTATTAATATCGTTTTTTAAAATAATCGGAATAATTTTTGCGTCCGGCCAAATCCGTTTTAAAAACGGCACATCCGAAGAAATGCTCCACTCGCCGTCAATAATATCATCATTAATTTTTACAACGCCGGCAGTGGATAAATTTTTGATAATTTTTTCATCAGTTTTTAAGACCCCATAAGGTGTCTGCCAATCATAAACTCCGGACACGATTTGATCCGGACCTCTTTGTAAATGATTTGGTCCAATCAAAACAATGGTCTGTGGATGCTGATCGGATAATCCTTTAACAAAATTGGCAATGTATTTACCGGCCACTAAATGGTGCGGAATCACTCCGGATATCGCCTGCTCACCGGTTTTTTCAGTTGAGGTGGCTTGTTTAAAAAAATTTTCATACAGATCCAGGTCGGATGAGTAGCTTTTATGAAAATTAGAAATTGGAAAATTTACGCCGGCTTGTTTGGCTTCCCCTGTTTTTTCCGAAATTCTTTCACTTTTTCCGGCATAAAAATAGCCGAACAGGCCGACACCGATGGCTAAAATAAACACCACCGCAATAATAATTTTTTCTTTCATAATATGCTTATTCTACCCTGAAATAAGGGAAAAATCAAATCGTTGTGTTAAAACAAAAGAGGGGAAAGAAATAGTTCTTCCCCCTCTTTTTCAATTCAATTTTTACTGCTTAAACCCGGTTCCTGCCGGAATCAACCGGCCAATAATCACGTTCTCTTTCAAACCTTCTAAGTAGTCAATCTTGCCGGTGATAGCAGTGTTAATTAGCACACGGGCTGTTTCCTGGAACGAAGCCGCGGATAAGAAACTCTGGGTGGACAAAGCTACGCGGCTGATACCCAAGAACATTTCGCGACCGGTCGCTTCTCTGCCGCCTTCTTTTTTGACCTGGCGGTTGGAGAATTCCAGCTGGGCTTTTTCTACGACCTCACCCGGAAGCAGATCAGTATCACCGGCATCTTCAACATAAATACGGCTAAACATCTGGCGGATGATTAATTCCACGTGTTTGTCATTAACCTTCTGACCTTGGGAAGAATAAATATGCTGGACTTCCTGCAAAATATATCTTTGCACGGCCTCGCGTCCTTTCAGTTCAAACAATTGATGCGGATTAATACTGCCGTCGGTCAAAACATCACCCTGTTCAACTTTGTCGCCGGTTTTTACCATCAATTTATATCCCAACGGAATAATATATTCGCGCGTGTGCGGGCCTTCGTAAGTTAGGGTGATGGTATTTTTCTCAATCTTTATGCTTCCGGAATACTTGGCCATAATTTCTTCACCGGAAGCGCCGCGCACCACCAAGACCTCATCTTTCTTAACAGTGGCGCCGTCTTTTATCATCACCTCGTCCTCGCCCTTGGTCTTTATTTTCATTTCATCCATGCCGGAGAAATGAATATGCACAATTTTTTGTCCGCGTCGGCCTTCAAAAATTTTCTTGCCACTTGGCGAAGTGATAATTTTTCCGTCCGCTTCTTCAATTTCAATCTCGCCGGATACTTCTGCCAAGAGGGCCTGCTTTTTCGGAGAGCGCGCTTCAAACAATTCGTCTACACGCGGCAAACCTTGGGTAATATCGCCGCCGCCGGCCACGCCGCCGGTATGGAAGGTTCTCATGGTCAGCTGGGTGCCCGGCTCGCCGATTGATTGAGCGGCAATCGTTCCGACCGCCACGCCGAATTCAACCGGTTTATTGTGGCCAAGATCAAAGCCGTAACACTTCTTGCAAACACCTTTCTGCATTTTGCATTGCAGGATACTTCTCACTTTCATTGATTCAACTTTATACTCATCAATCAAACGCATGATCTTATCATCAACCGCTTCACCGGCTTTGACAATCACTTTATTTCCGGCTTTTACGGTTTCCAAAACATAGCGTCCCCAAACGCGTTCTGATAATTTTTCACCCATTTCCTTTGATTGCGCGGCCGTAAAGATTTCACCGGTGGTGTCGCCGCAATCTTCTTCCAACACAATCACATCCTGGGACACATCAACCAAGCGTCTGGTTAAGTAGCCGGCATTAGCTGTTCTAAGCGCGGTATCTGACAAACCTTTTCTGGTACCGTGGGATGAAATAAAGAACTCAAGAACCTCAAAGCCCTCTTTGAAGTTACCTTTTACCGGCAATTCAATGGTGTCTCCGGAAGGAGATGCCACCAAGCCCTTCATACCAATAACCTGGCCAAGCTGTCCCCAGGTGCCTCTGGCGCCGGAATCAATCATAGCAAACACCGGACCGTTCTTAGTCAAAAGTTCCTGGTTTCTGGCTACGATTTTATCTTTTGTTTCAGTCCAAATTTCCAAAATCTTGGCATGGCGTTCTGATTGGGTAAGCAGTCCTTCCTGGTACTGCTCTTCAATCTGCCTGACCAATTGATCGGAAGCGCGGAGCAAACTTGGCTTCTCGGCCACTTCCGGGAAGTCATCCATACCCAGAGAATAACCGGATTTGGTCACATATCTATAACCGATATTTTTCAGTTCATCCAAGAAAAAAGCAACCTCTTGCTGATCCGGCAAGAACTCAATGCACAATCTGATAATGTGGCCCAATTTCTTTACATTGATTGTTTCGTTAAAGTACGGAAGCTTATCCGGCAAGACCTTATTGAATAACAATCTGCCAACGGTCGTTTCTATCAAAGGATTGGTGCCTTCCGGAAATTTATTCAAGTCGGTAAAACGAACCTTGATTCTTTCCTGCAAAGTAATCTGTCGGGCTTTGTAGGCCAGTGTCGCTTCCTGTTCAGAACCATAAAATTTCTTTACTTCGGCTTTATCGTCAACACCGGTTCTGGTCAGATAATAACAGCCCAGAGCAATATCTTGCTTTGGCGTGATCACCGGACTGCCGGTGGCCGGCTTCAAAATATTTTTTTCAGCGGCCATTAAATTATCGGCTTCCCAGCGGGCTTCAGCTGTCAGTGGTAAGTGCACGGCCATTTGGTCGCCGTCAAAGTCAGCATTAAAAGCGGTACAAACCAGCGGGTGCAATTGAATGGCTTTGCCTTCAATCAAACGCGGATGAAAGGCCTGAATGCCCAAGCGGTGCAGGGTTGGAGCGCGGTTTAAGAGCACGCGGGTTTTTTGGGTCAATTCTTCCAAAATATCCCAAACCTCATCATGCTCGGCTTCAATGTATCTGGAGGCGCTGCGTACATTATGCGCCAATTCGCGTTTAATGATTTCGCTCATTATAAAGGGTTTGAAAAGTTCCAAAGCCATGCGCTTCGGCAAACCGCACTCGTCAATGTTTAAATTCGGGCCAACCACGATTACCGAACGGCCGGAATAGTCAACGCGCTTGCCGAGTAAATTCTGGCGGAAACGCCCTTGTTTGCCTTTTAAGATGTCGGCCAAGGATCGCAATTGTCTTTTTTGTCCGGTTGAAGCAGTCACGGTTTTGGCATGCCTGGCATTATTATCAATCAAAGCATCAACCGCTTCCTGCAACATGCGCTTTTCATTTCGGCAAATAACTTCCGGAGCATCAAGTTCAATCAGCCGGCGCAGACGATTGTTGCGGTTGATAACGCGGCGATACAAATCATTTAAATCAGAAGTGGCAAAACGTCCGCCGTCTAAGGCCACCATCGGGCGCAGGTCCGGAGGAATAACCGGAATATTTTGCAGAACCATCCATTCCGGTCTGATTTTGTTTAAGAAGAAACTCTTTAAAATTTTCTTGCGTCTGATGATTCTTTCCAATTTTGAACCCTTCACGTTCGGCTGTTCAGCCACCAACTTTTTGATTGTCTCGTCCAAATTAATTCTGGATAAAAGATTTCTAATCGCTTCCGCGCCGATTGAGGCCTCAAACAAATGGCCATAGCGCAAAGACAATTCCTGATATTTATTTTCAGAAACAATTTTCAAGACCTGCAATTCTTTCAACTCTTTATCGGCCTGTTGGAAATCGGCGTCTAAGGCCTTTTGTTTTTTCTCCATTTCTTCCTGAATTTTTTCCAAAACTTCCGCGCTTTGTTTTTTATCATTGGCCTGTTTCATTGAATTTTCCGCTTCTTTTTCTATCTGTTTTTTCTTGGTCTTATATTCCTGGCGCAACAGGTCGGCGGTTTTCTTTTTGCCTTCTTCATCAACATGAGTGATTATAAAAGCGGCAAAATAAATTACCTTCTCCAAGGCCTGTCCGGATAAATCCAAAACCAAACCAATTTTTGAAGGCACTGACCGCAAAAACCAAATGTGAGCCACTGATGCCGAGAGTTCAATGTGTCCCATGCGCTCGCGGCGAACCGAAGAATGAGTGACTTCCACTCCGCACTTGTCGCAAATGATTCCCTTATATCTTATCTTCTTATATTTTCCGCAATAGCATTCCCAATCCTTGGTTGGTCCAAAAATTTCTTCAGCAAACAAGCCGCCCTTTTCCGGTTTTTGGGTGCGGTAGTTGATTGTTTCCGGTTTATGGACTTCTCCATATGACCAGCCCTTAATCACTTCCGGCGAGGCCAATTTCAGACGTATGGCGTCAAAGTCCATTGGGTTGAAATTTTCATTAGCCATATAGAATTTTATTTATTAGAAGATTCAATTTTTTCCGCAGCCGCCGGTTCGGAAAATTTAAGCCGCTGCGCTTCTTCCTGCTCTTTCACTTCCGCGATCGGCCTATAATCTCCGGATTCGGATCTCTTGAGCAATTCAACGTCCAAGCCCAGACCTTTTAACTCACGGACTAAGACGTTAAATGATTCCGGAACATTGACCTTGCTGATTTCCTCGCCTTTAATAATGGCCTCATAGGCCTTGGAACGGCCCGGCACATCATCGGACTTGATGGTCAAAATTTCCTGCAAGGTATGAGCAGCGCCATAGGCCTCCAAAGCCCAAACTTCCATTTCTCCAAATCTTTGCCCGCCGAATTGGGCCTTGCCGCCAAGCGGCTGTTGGGTGATTAAACTGTATGGGCCGATTGATCGCTGATGGATCTTATCCTCAACCATGTGGTTCAATTTGAGAATGTAGTTGTAGCCGACTGTCACCTGGTGGTCATATGGTTCACCGGTCCGGCCGTCGCACAAAGTAACCTGGCCATTGGCCGGAAAGCCGGCTTTAACCAGTTCTTCTTTAATCTGACTTTCATGCAAACCATTTAAAACCGGAGTGGCCACGCGATAACCAAGAGCATTAGCGGCCAAACCCAGGTGAGTTTCAAGCAACTGGCCCAGGTTCATACGAGAAATAACACCAAGCGGAGATAAAATTATATCAACCGGAGTGCCGTCTTCCAAAAATGGCATGTCTTCAACCGGCACAACTTTTGAAATAACGCCTTTGTTGCCATGGCGGCCGGCCATTTTGTCGCCAACCTGAATTTTGCGCATATCGGCAACTTTGACCTGTACTTGTTTGATTACGCCCGGCTGTAATTTGTCGCCGTTTTCGGCGGAGAAAATCTTTATGCCGATTACGCGACCATGTTCGCCGTGTTCCAAATATAAAGATGAATCGCGCACGTCGCGAGCTTTTTCTCCGAAGATGGCACGGAGCAATCTTTCTTCGGCAGAGAGTTCAGTTTCTCCTTTCGGCGTGATTTTGCCAACTAAAATGTCGCCGGATTTTACTTCGGCGCCCACGCGAACGATTCCTTCGCTGTCCAAATTTTTTAATTTTTCTTCACTGACGTTGGGGATGTCGGCAGTCACGATTTCCGGTCCAAGCTTGGTTTCGCGGACGTCAATTACATAGTCCTCTATGTGTATGGAAGTGAAACGGTCGGTCTGCACCACTTTTTCAGAAATAATTACCGCGTCTTCGTAGTTAAAGCCGTCCCAAACCATGTAGGCAACCAGCATATTTTGTCCCAGCGACAGTTCGCTTTCTCTAATGCCCGGGCCATCAGTTAACGGATCGCCTTTTTTAACTTTTCCACCCAAATCAACAATCGGTTTCTGGTTTATACAAGTGGAAGCATTTGATCTGACAAATTTATTTAAATTATATGTGTGCTTTACGTCTTTTTTATCCGTAATCACTATATGCCTGCCATCCATTTCCGTAACTTCGCCGTCAACATCGGAAACCATAACGTGTCCGGAATAATAGGCGGCCTTTTGTTCAACGCCGGTACCGACAAGCGGCTGTTCCGGAGTGATACAAGGCACGGCTTGGCGCTGCATGTTTGTACCCATGAGTGCCCGGGTGGCATCATCATGTTCCAAAAACGGGATACAAGAAGTAGCAATGCTGATAATCTGGTTTGAAGCCACATCCACATATTCAATATCACTGGTTTTGGCCACGCCCGGATTACCATGAATGCGGGCCGGGGTTTCCGCGTCAATAAAATATCCTTTTTCATCAACACGGATGGTGGCCGCAGCTGTGTTAACCTTCTCTTCCTTAAACGCATTTATATAAACAATCTCATTGGTTAGTCGGGGTTTAACCAGTATGGTTTTTGATTTTGATTTTGCCAATTTGGCGGCTACATCTTTGGTAATCAAAGTGTTGGCCTTCACTCCTTCCATCTCTTTGCGTAAAATTTCACCTTCGGAAAATCTCGGCTCATTGGGCACTTCGCGCAAAACCTTTCTGTAGGGGGTCTCAATAAATCCGAATTCATTAACCCGGGCAAAGCTGGATAAATGGTTAACTAAGCCAATATTCGGACCTTCAGGAGTAGCGATCGGACAAATACGGCCATAGTGAGTGGTGTGCACATCGCGGACTTCAAAGCCGGCGCGGTCACGGGACAAACCGCCGGGTCCGAGCGCGCTCACACGTCTCTTGTGTTCCAATTCGGAAAGCGGGTTGGTCTGATCCATGAACTGTGACAATTGCGAACTCATAAAGAATTCACGAATCGCGCTGATAACCGGTCTGGCGTTAATCAGTTTATTCGGACTTAAGGTGTCCAATTCCTGCGTGCTCATTCGGTCTTTGACAATACGTTCCATCCTGGCCAAACCGACGCGGAATCGGTTTTGCGCCAGTTCACCCACCGCGCGGATGCGGCGGTTGCCAAGATGGTCAATATCATCCGGCTCTTCCTGGGTGACGTTTAAACGCACCACCTCTTTCAAAACCTGCAATAATTTTTCCGGAGATAATACCCGATTTTCTTTTTTCTCGTAATCTTCATCTTTATAATTTAAATCAAATTTAGTGTTGAATTTATAAACGCCGACGCGGCCCAAATCATATCTTTCAAAATTGAAAAACATCGCGTAAATCAAACTCTTGGCATTGTCCGCGGTAGCCAAATCGCCCGGACGGATTCTTTTATAGACCTCAATCAAACCATCATCGGTATTTTTGGCCAAATCCTTTTTAATGGTTGCTTCAATGTAATCTACGGTCGGATGAGTGTTGACATCTTTAAACAATTTCAACAGCTGTTCGTCATCGTTATAGCCAAAAGCGCGCAACAGAGAAGTGGCCGCCACCTTGCGCTTTCTGTCCACCTTAACCCAAATCACATTATTCAAATCGGTTTCAATTTCCACCCAAGCGCCTCGATTGGGAATAATTTTCGCGCCGTAATATCGGCGGCCGCGCACATTTTCAGCGGTAAAAAACGCGCCCGCGCTTCGAATCAGCTGGGAAACCACCACGCGTTCAATGCCGTTAACAATAAAAGTTCCGCGTGCGGTCATCAGCGGTATATCGCCAAGATAAATTTCCTGGGCCTTGGCCTGTTTGGTTTTTTTATTCAGCAATTTGGCGGTAACGCGAAGCGGCGCTTCAAAAGTAATATTTTTTTCACGGCAGACAACCTCGTCAAACTTCGGTTCATCCAAATAATAATCTTCCAAATACAGTTCCAGATCTCTGCCGGTAAAATCGGTCATCGGTGAAACCTCTTCAAATAATTCCTTAATGCCAAACTTCAAAAACCAGTCATAAGAATTTTTTTGCACCTCAATTAAATCCGGCAGCGGCATGGCATCGCGGTTGGTGGTAAAAAATTTACGTTTGGCCACTTGTATGGGCTGACGTCTAAATTTAGGCATAGTTTAGAAGTTATTTAGCAATTTTTTATGTAAATAGACAACAAAAATATCGCCTTTTCTTGAGGTAATCTTTAGACCCTATTGATATTTAGCCAAATCCAGCTTTTTTATCATGCTTGTAGATTTTGCTTTTTGCCTTATTTAAGCGAAAATTTCGTTTTTTTAACTTGAAGAATTGAAAAGTACTCTAATATTAACCTAAATTCAGGATCTTGTCAAGCTGAATCAAGAAAATTAATTTTGTCAAGGGGGTGACAAAATTTGTCTAAACTAAGCTAAAAAAACTCGCTCAACCATTTCTCCAAAAAAATCTATCCACAGGTTATGCACTTTTTGCCTTGTCTTGACAAAACCGAACCACTCACAATACAATAGGGTATCGCTAAATTTCTCCATATAGTTGCGCAAGAGTTGATGTCTCAAGCGGATCGGATTTTTAGAAAACAAATTTCTCTCTTTCTCTTGAACATTTTTTTGTTCAGAGAAACGTTTTCTAAATTTGATCCGTCACTAAAACATGCAACTCTTGTCGCAGCTTTGTGGAGAAATTTTTTTTATTAAAATTTTTAGGTAAAAAAAAGACCCAGCAACTTCGGCCCGCGCTGGGAAACGGGATGAAACCGTGGGTTGAGCCGGTCTAGGCCGCATCCAGCGGTTCCTCTGGATCTGACGACGGCTTTGGCGGCGGCATCTCCCTGACGGCGACCACCTTGAGCTCTTTGAGCTTGATGACGGCGCGATCCTCGCGCCTGTTGATCAAAAAGCCGCATACGAACCAGGCCATGAGTGTGGTGATGAGCGAGGTCAGAGTCCACCACCCCGAACTTGTCTTGTACCAGATGTAGATCGGCACAGCCACCACGAGCACGACCAGAATTCGGAGCGACCAGAACAAGAATTGGGAGACCGCTTCATTTCTGGCTACCCTCTTCTTGTATTCATCAAGGTTGGTTGTCTTATCCATTTGCCTCCTCCTTAGGAACTAGACCATGTTTACCATAAAATAGCGGTTTTGTCAAAGATTGCACTTCTTATTACGCTTCTTGGCATTCATTTTTTGTGGTATAATAATCATACAAGATATGTCCAGACAGAGGTCTAGATTAACTTATCGCAAAAAAGTAAACCTTAACCCAGATATCAGCCGCGGCCTTCTGGCTATTTTGTTATTTATTTTAGGCGGTCTTTCAACTTTAAGCTTTTTCTCTTTGGCCGGGGTGGCCGGACAATTCATTGATTCCCTGCTCTCAATCACTTTCGGCCAGGTCAGATATATTTTCCCGATTATTTTAATTTTGGTCGCGGTCCTGATGATCAAGGACATGGAATATGAATACCGCCCCACGCACTGGTTCGGTTCAATTTTCTTTATATTATCTTTCAACGGTTTGGTTCACTTGCAAAGACCGCTTAACGACATGTGGACCATGGCTTTGCAGGGATACGGCGGCGGCATTGCCGGTTTTGCCCTGGCCTGGCCCTTGGAAAAATACCTCGGCTATTGGGGAGGATTCACGGTTTTAATCGGCCTGCTCTTGGTTTCAGTTATCTTCCTGTTTAATACTTCGCTCGCCCAAATAGTTAACCTGCACAAAAAAGCCCTGCTGGTTTTTGGCTGGATTGGAAAACAAATTATTGCTTTCTTTGCCTTATTTAAGTCCGAAGAAAAAGTAAAATTTAAAATCAAAGGTGAATATCAGGAAAGCGCCGCAGAGGAGAATGAAATTGAAGAAGAGGAAGAAAAAAGAACTTTCGCGCAGAAAAAACTGGGTGAAGAAGAGGTGGACGAAACCGAAACAGAGCCGGATGAAAAACCAGAAGAACAGGAAATCCACAAAATTCCCAAACCGGTTATCCGGGACTTGCCGCCGATTGATTTATTATTCACTTCAAAGACCAAACCAACTTCGGGCGACATCAAGGGTAATGCTGAAACCATCAAGGACACTCTGCATAATTTCGGCATAGAAGTTGATATGGGTGAAGTGCGCGTCGGTCCGACGGTAACGCAATATTCTCTAAAACCGGCCAAGGGCATTAAGCTTACCCGCATCACCACCTTAAACAATGATCTGTCCCTGGCTTTGGCCGCGCACCCAATCAGAATTGAAGCGCCTATACCGGGCCAATCACTGGTTGGCATTGAAGTGCCAAATCAAAAAGTGGCTATGGTCACTTTGCGCGAACTGCTGGAAAGCAATGAGTTTAAAAAGACCGAACACAACATGATGATCGCGCTCGGCAAAGACGTGGCCGGAAAGGTTTGGTTCGCTGACTTGCCAAAAATGCCGCACTTACTGATCGCCGGCGCCACCGGTTCGGGAAAAACAGTTTGTATAAACACGATTATTTTAAGTTTGCTTTATCAAAACACGGCCGAGACCTTGCGCATGATTATGGTTGATCCCAAACGCGTTGAACTTACAATGTATAATGGTATTCCCCATTTACTCACTCCGGTAATCACTGACGCGGCCAAAACAGTTAATGCCCTGAAATGGACAATCGGAGAAATGGACCGCAGATTTAATGTCCTCGCTGAATCGGGCAAAAGAGATATTGAGTCATACAACAGAACCGCTTCTGAAAAACTTCCGCATATTATATTTATAATTGATGAGCTGGCCGATTTGATGGCCATGGCCGCCAGCGAAGTTGAAGCCGGTATTATCCGCCTGGCTCAAATGGCACGCGCGGTGGGCATACATTTGATCGTTGCCACCCAAAGACCAAGCGTGGAGGTAATCACCGGTCTGATGAAAGCAAACATTCCGGCCCGCATCGCTTTTTCCGTCGCTTCAATTATTGATTCACGCACGATTTTGGATTGCCAGGGAGCGGACAAACTTCTTGGCCGTGGCGACATGTTGTTTTTAACCGCCGAACTCTCAAAACCAAAACGTTTACAGGGTGCGTTTGTTTCCGAAGAAGAAATGAAACGGGTAATTGATCATTTGAAAGGCGATGAACCACCGGAGTATGATGAATCAATCGTTTCTAAAAATGCCGGCGGGTTCGGCGCGGGCACAGTGAACATGTTTGGCGGCGCGAGCGATGATTATGATCCCCTATTTGATGAGGCCAAGCGAATTGTGATAGAATCAGGAAAGGCCAGTGCCTCACTCTTACAGCGCCGATTGAAACTTGGCTATGCGCGGGCCGCCAGATTGCTTGATCAGATGGAAGAAGCCGGAATCGTCGGCCCGGTTGACGGCGCCAAACCGCGCGAGGTCTTTACCGAACATTTCCAGCCGGAAAGCGAGCCGGAACTGTCCACTGAAGAACAAACAATGGACGCGGGCGGCGCTCCGGTTTTGGAAGAAATAAAAAACGAAGAACAAACTCCATAAATTATTATGGCAATATTTTGCAGAAAAAAATTAGAAGCGAGTTTGCATGTCGGTGAACGGCTTAAAAAAGCGCGCGAAGACCGCTGCCTTAATCTTCAGGATGTTTCCGTTAAAACCAGAGTGCCGGTTAAATATTTGGAAGCGATTGAATCCAGCCACTTTGATTGTCTGCCCTGCGCCAAAGCCCACCGTCTTGCCTACATCAGAGAATATGCCCGTTCACTTGATTTAAGCCCGGCCAGTTTTCTTTATCAATTTTCCAAAGAATCAGATTTGGAAAATTACACACCCGTGCATCCGCACCGCAGTTTTAAAATCAGAAAATTATCCATCTCTTCTATTTTCAAAAATGTTGCCATCGCCGTTTTAATAATCGGATTTTTAGGATATTTGGCCTGGCAGATTAACGGCATTTTGCGCCCGCCCACGCTAACCGTTTTTACTCCGGATGACGGATCTGTCACCGGCCAGCTGACAACCAATGTCCAGGGCGAAACCGAAAAAGAAGTTCAACTGACGGTCAATGGCAAAGAAATAATGGCCAATGATAAAGGACAATTTGGGGCACAGGTGGGCTTGTCGGGCGGACTCAACACCATTACAATTTCAGCCACCAAAAAACACGGCAAAACAACCACTATCACCAGACATATCATAGTCAAACCAAGTTTAACATTGAATACTACTAAGTAATTTTTCGCCAAGCTACGCTAGTGCTCAAAATTACTTAGTAGTATTTTTTATTAACATTTGATATTTTCTTGATTTTCATATAACCTACTAGGGCTTATACTATAATCCTAATACTTAACCCAAATATATGCCAAAAATTTCCGAGGAGGTAAAGGAGAAACTAAAAGCCGCCGAGAGCGCAATTGAGCAGATTAAGAGCAAATTCGGCGAGGGTGCGATTATGAAATTCGGCGAGGCCAGAACCATGCAGGTTGATGCCGTGCCGACCGGATGTTTATCCTTGGACATTGCCTTGGGAGTCGGCGGCGTGCCCCGCGGACGCGTTATTGAGATATATGGCCCGGAAGCCAGCGGCAAAACCACCCTGGCCCAACACATTGTGGCTGAAATCCAAAAATTGGGCGGCATTGCCGCGTTTGTGGATGCCGAACACGCTCTTGACCCGGATTATGCCAAAAAAATCGGCGTAAAAGTTGATGAACTTTTAATTTCCCAGCCGGACACCGGCGAACAGGCCCTGGATATTGTGGAAACCTTGGTGCGTTCAAACGCGGTTGATGTGATTGTGATTGACTCGGTGGCCGCGCTTGTGCCAAAAGCGGAAATTGAAGGCGAAATGGGTGATTCACACATGGGTTTGCAGGCACGCTTAATGAGCCAGGCCCTGCGCAAACTAACTGCCATCATCAGCAAATCAAAAACTGTGGTAATTTTCATAAACCAGATCCGCATGAAGATCGGAGTTTTCTTTGGCAATCCGGAAACCACCACCGGCGGCAATGCTTTGAAATTTTATTCTTCAGTGCGCATTGAAGTTCGCCGCGCCGCCCAAATAAAACAGGGGGACAGAATAATCGGCAACCGCGTCAAGGCAAAAGTGGTAAAAAACAAAGTAGCCGCGCCCTTCCGCACCTGCGAATTTGATATTATGTATAATGAAGGCATTTCCGTGAGCGGTGATATGATTGACGCTGGGGTGTTATATAAAGTTGTGGGCAAATCCGGAAATTCTTATAGTTATAACGGCGAAAAATTGGCCGTGGGCCGCGAAGCCGCCAAAAAATTCTTAAGAGAAAATCCAAAACTAATGAAAGAAATCAGTAAATCGATTTGGGAAGCGGTCAAAAAAGGCGAAGCGCCGGAGGAAGAATCAGCCGCTGATATTGCGGACGCAAATGATGTGCCACCGCCGGTGGAAGAATAATAATGAGCAGCCCTTTTATGGGCTGCTTTAATAATATATGAACAAGCGTGTTTATATAATTCATGGCTGGAGCGACAACCCGGAATCGGGCTGGTTCCCCTGGCTCAAAAATGAACTGAAAGCAAAGGGCTATCAGGTTTTTGTACCGGCGATGCCGGATACAGATGCGCCTGACATTGCCAAATGGGTCGGATACTTAGCCGAGCTGGTCGGCAAGCCCGATGAAAACACCTATTTTGTCGGCCACAGCATCGGCTGTCAGACGATAATGAGATATTTACAGGGTTTGAACCCGGGCGCAAAAGTTGGCGGCGTTGTTTTTGTGGCCGGATGGTTCCAGTTACAAAATTTAAATGAAGAAGAAAAAGTTGTGGCCAAGCCGTGGCTGGAAACACCGATTGATTTTGCCAAAATTCGGGAAGCGGTTGGTGAAAATATTACAGTTTTGCTTTCAGACAATGACCCATTCGGAGCGCTTGAAAAAAATAAAAAAATATTTGAAAATAAACTTCACGCAAAAATAATTCTTCTGCACAAAAAAGGCCACATCTGCGAGTATGACCGAATAAAGAAGTTGCCGGAGGTGGCGGGGTTGTTTTAGATTAATTTGGGGAAATCTCAACTCCAAGCTTTTTCAGTTCTGACAAAAGTTTTTTTATCTTTCCTTCACTGTAAAAAGTTGTTTTCACTCCGTATTTTTCTACTAACTTCAAATTATCCTCACGATCATCAATAAATATCGCTTCTGACGGGTCACATTTTATCACATTTATCATCGCTTCAAAAAATTCTGGATCAGGTTTGGTATGACCGACTACAAACGAATAAACTGCGCCGTCAAAATTTTTAGAAAAATTATATTTCTGTTCCAGATACTCAACCCGGCTCTTCATATTGCCGGAAAAAATTATTCTGCGATAACCTAATTTTTTAAGTTCCAAAATTAACTTGGATATATCCTCATCTAATTTATAGCTGCCATAATAGGCATTGCGGATATAATCTATATCATAATCCGGCGGCAATTGCGCCTTCGCCCAATTCCAAAATTCTTCATCCTGAATTTTTCCCCGCAGGGCTTCTCTTCGTTTTTCAGATTTAATAATTTTTTGGATCAGTTCCGGGTCATATCCCTTTTCTTTTTCTAAAATACTTCCGATTTTACTGCTGCCATCAGCAAAAACTACTCCGCCCAGATCAAAGACAAAAGTTTTTATTTTATTTGGCATATTATAATTTACGAAGAAATAGATACAACCAATTGTGCATCGAGGGCTTTAGCAACTTTTTCCAAAAATAACAAAGAAGGGTTATAACTCCCTGACTCAAGCCGTGCTATTGCGGATTGTTTAGTTCCAATTTTATTTGCCAGTGCCGCTTGTGTCAGCCCTTTTACAGTCCGTTTCTCAATAATGGTCTGAATTAGTTTAAATTCAGCATCAAGATCTTTGTAGGCCTTGCGAACTGACCTGTCTTTAAGAAATTGCTTTTTAATTTTGGTATAGGATTTCATATTATAGGCAAGTATAGTATTAACAACTACTAACATAACATATACGTTATACTTTGTCAAGTCCTGTCAGCTTCTGCCGAGCCGCCAATATTTCTCTTTGAGGAATTTTTTGAGATTTTTTAATAAATCCACACAAAATAACGGCGTTGTTTTTATAAAATGTATAAAAAAGACGGACTTCCTGTTTGCCACGTACACGCAACTCAAAAATTTTATCACCAATCTTTTTACTATGCGGCATTCCCAGCTGCGGTCCAAACCGTTCCAAAAGATCAATAGTGCGCAAGATCTTTGCGATGGTTAGTTTTTCGAGGTTACTAATAAACACTTCAATTGTATTATCAAAGAATTTTACCTCCATATTATCTATAAGAAATAGTTTGTCGGGCTAGTGAGACTTGAACTCACAATCCCCTGGTCCCAAACCAGGTGCTCTAGCCAATTGAGCCATAGCCCGTTTAAAGGCCCCACATGGGGCCAATCGTGCCGAGGGCGAGAGTCGGACTCGCTACGCAAGGATTTTCAGTCCTTCGCTCTACCGATGAGCTACCTCGGCATTTTTTAGTCGCCCTAGGCGACCAGTGGACCGAACTTCGTCTTTCAAGAACTCGAGGATATGTATTCGAGCGTGTGCACGAACACTCCCAAGCTCAAAGACTTCCTGCAAGAAAACGGCGATTGTGCCACTCCTCCGCGAGAGTCCGCTGGGTCTGTAGTATAAGCAATCGAACCAGACTTGTAAAGAGACGCAGCGATCCCAATACCATAGAGGTGCTTACTCTTAAGCGGTTCATGTCAGAATCATCTGCAGCCGGTCCTTGGGCTTGTGGTGCTCCGCCGGAACAATCTCCAATGCATCCCTCACCTGACGACACAGCGATGGCGCATCCGGGCGCTTCAGGAACGCCCGCCAAGCATCGGGATACACCTGTCGAAGGATGAGCAGTCCGAACGACAGAGGACGAAGCATCCGCACGGTGAATAGACGAATCTCGCTCCGGTGGCCTATGTGGATATGGGCCGATGGATGGATTCCCTCCTCGTAAAGAGCCGGACTGAGATCGTACCTGATTGGCGTCACAGCATCCCGCAATGCAGAGGTGTAGACGTACTCCTCGTATTCTTCCCAAAACTCATGTCCGACGTTATCAACATCCGATCCGAGCGTCTCGACCAGGAACTCACGGTATGGCAGGATTGCCACTGGACATTCGTAGAACGAAAACGACAGCTCACTGACCGGAGTTTCTGGCTTAAACTGCAAGATCGACCAGTCTCGAAGTCGCAGGTCATAGAACTGGTTTCGAACGTAGTACTCCCATTCCTCTCGGTACGGTCTCTTGCGAACGCTCTTAGCGAGATCGGCGGGATAGTGGACCCTCTCATTCACGAGATCTGCGAGGTCCAAGTCCTTGTAAATCGCCTCAACCCGCGTGATTTGGGCTCTGAATTGCCCTTGGTTCATCTCTTCGTCCCCCTTTTGCTCCGTCCCACGCATCGATTCGAACTGGGCCCTTCAGTGACAGCATGGTCCGGAACGCCTTTCCTCGACGGAAGTATACCAGAGTCCACTACCGGTAGACCCGCCTCCTCGTCGAAGCGTGCTCCGCTGCTGTTGCGGAGCACTCATGCACCCGAGTCACTTCCGAGCAGCAACAAAAAGAACTGTCCAAGGGGGACAGTTCGCGCGAGGTCCGCCGGAAGAACCGGCCGAACTCGATCCGGGGCGCCGACGAGGCGCCCACTGCAGGAATGAGCAAGGCGACACTACTCTGAATGTCGGCGGGGGCCCGCCGGCTGCTCGATGTATCCAGCATCGGGCTGAAGGCAGGGCCAGCAGTGCAACGCCGACGCGAGAGGCCAACATGACGCGTCAGCACGGTACCACTGATCCGAACCACCACCGGCAGGCCCCCAGGTCGCACGCCAACTACTCGCGCGACCCCGGGGCCCCCTCCGGTGTCAGGTACTACTACCAGGAAACACGTGTAGTTGTCAAGTGTTACATCGGAAGATGCGCGCTGGCTGTCTGTGCCGTCTTCGTGATCGCGTTCCTGACCACCTTCTCAAGAACCAGGTCCGAGTTGCCCGCGCCAATGAAGGCTACGAACTTGGAGAGCACCGAGAGGTATCTCTTGATGGTTATCGGACTACGGCCGCGCTCGACGCGCAGGTAGCCCTCGAAGGACCGGACCAGTACATTCATATCCAGGGGAGGAATTGGAATCACGGCT